>DUVQ01000120.1 GCA_012840965.1 Oligoflexales bacterium
ATTCGTGATGACCTTAGTGCCGAGCGTTCCATTAGTTTGAGTGTGACGGGCCTAGATAGTCTTGCAGTAGTCTTGGATTTGGTAGGTGACAGGTGTGGTGAACTGACGCTTGAGGCAAGGGAAATTACTTTAACATCGGAAAATCCAAGTGTTGTGAAGGTCACTTGGAGGCCAGAATCTGTCACGGAAGGCTCACAAAAATTGTGCACAATTGTTGTGAAGAGTCCAAAGGATTCCTGCTTTTTGCTTGAGATTTCAGCGGTCGGCGAAGCGGTTGAGCCTCAAATTTTGGTTATTCCGGATACTGGGGTGACCTTCGGTCTACAGGAAGGCAATAATCCATCACTTAGGCAAATAGTCATCCAAAACAATGGCGTTGTTCCCTTCTCACTGGTTGAGGTGTCTTTTTTCAGTGTTGAACCCTGGGGAGAACCAGGCGAAGAGTCTAGCCAGTTTTACGTCGCAGAAGAACTGGAACTGCCGATAGTTTTCCCACCGGCCTGGGGTCAGGCCATTAAAAATGAGTCACCGGCCCCCCTTGAAAGAGTCGCCAGGTTGTCATTAAGAACCGATTACGGCACCGAACCCATCTTGGTAGAGGTTAGCGTTGTAGCTCGTTGAAGCTAGAGCCACGAGCCACTTAAACGTACACGCTCGGCGACCAGGAACACAACTACAATGGGGAAGGTCTACTCACCGCCCCCGCCCCTGCCCCTGATTTTGCGGGAAATTTACTCTGACAAGTGAGACAGCGTCTGTATCTGTGTCTCGCCGTTGGTGAAGTCTTCGATGACTTGAAGTTGGACGGAGGACATGCGCATTAGCTTTAAGCCCATGCCTGCTGGGCGCCATTGGGAGTCTCTGGGATTGATCCAGACTACCTTTGCGGATACTTTGAAGGAGATGTCTTCTTCTTCTAGCTTGCAGTGGACCTCTAGCATTGAATCAATGGGTAGTAGAGTGTCGGTTTTGATGAATAGGCCGCCTTTTGTGAGGCTTAGATGCAGGGATTCATAGAACTGCACGCCGTTTGAAAACTGGAGCTCGACCACAATGGGTGCATCTGGATCGGCCCGCCGGTCCATGACCGTGAAGCGTGGTCGTCTTTGGGCCTCTGCCTTTAAAAAGACATCTTTGTAGCCTTTGAGCTCCTTGGCACGGGCTGCAAGCATCGCGTCACCACGCCCGTACGGGGTCGCTAATTCCAGCTCAACCCGCCTGAGCTCGCGTAAGGCATCGAAAAAATTGGTGACGTGAGCTTCTTGCGCAACCGAGGTTGCAACCATTTGAGACAGAATTGACTTCGTTTCCGCCATGTGCTCAGTTTCCGCCTTGGCCCCAAGCCTTGTTAGTTCATACTATCAAAAGCTGCGATAATCAATAGTGCGGCACCACTAATATCGCATGATCCCAACCAGCCGGCGGTATGGTACGGCAAACCGCACTAAACGACAAATCCAAAAGCCAAAATCACCGGCCAATCTGCAAGGTTAGTTCAACAAACCGCATCAGGTTTGGTGCATGGGAACAAACTCAACCGCTGTCAGGCCAAATCCAGTCAATCCAGTAAATCGCTTGGGTGTGTTTGTAAGCAGTCTCAGCTGTGTTATGCCAAGCTCTCGCAAGATTTGGGCACCAATCCCATAGTCGCGAAACGTCAACTTAGATTCCAGTCCTACAGCCTTGTCCAGCTGACTGGTGGGGTCTTTGGTGTCCTCCACATGCTGTAATGACGACAGCAGGTCCGCGCCTGTTTCTTCACGGTTCAGATACAGAAAAACGCCGGCCCCTTCATTGGCAATCATGCTTAAAGCATACTCGACATCGGCCCTTCCGCGGCTTTCCCTGAACGAAAATGTATCACCCGGGAAATTAGCCCTGTGGACCCTGACCATGACAGGCTTTTCAGGCGTGATATCACCCAAAATCAAGGCAAGATGCGTTCGATCATCTAGGATCGAAGTAAAGGCGCGGACCTTGAACTCACCATAATCAGTAGGCAATTCGGCAGCAGCAGCTTCCTTTATCAACTTCTCGGTCTTTAGCCTGTAGGCAACCAGATCCGCGACTGTGCACACCGGCATATCGTACTTCTTGCCAAACTCGACCAACTCGGCCAGCCGCATCATAGTGCCATCTTCACGCAGGATCTCGCAGATTACCCCAGCGGCTGGCAGCCCAGCCAGCCTTGCCAAATCAACCGACCCCTCGGTCTGCCCAGTTCGGCGCAAAACCCCACCTGGCACGGCTCTTAATGGGAAAATAGAGCCAGGGGTGACAAAATCCGCGGGCCCAGAATCAGGATCAACCGCCTTTCGTATGGTCGTGGCGCGATCCTTGGATGAAATCCCGGTTGTGACCCCGTCCCTGGCGTCAATGCTGATGGTAAACGCGGTAGAGTAGGGCGCCGTGTTGTGGGCGACCATCTGCTCAAGACCCAAACGGTCCAACATTTCCGGCTCCATGGCCAAGCAGATCAGGCCGCGCGCCTGGCGGGCCATCAACGTCAGCTGTTCTGGGGTCACCAAGGACGCGGCCGCAACTATGTCTCCCTCGTTTTCGCGGTCCTCATCGTCAACAAGAATCACCATGCCGCCATCCTTGATCTTCTGGACGGCCTCTTCAATGGTCACGGTCATGATTGGGTCTTCCTCCTAGCCTCTTGTACCAAGTCCGTAAGAATCTGAAGCGCCTCAATGGGCGTGAGCTTGTCTGGGTTCATACCGCTTAATTGGCTGATGATGGGATCCGGGGCCTCGTTAAAGGCTGCAAACAGGTCCAGTTGGCCTGAATTTGCCGTTTTGCCGCGTCCCATGGCCAATCTTGGACGTCCCACAGCATCCAATTCAGTACTTTCCAAATTGGCCAAAACTTCCTTGGCCCTAGTAATAATCTCGTCTGGCAGACCTGCAAGCCTTGCCACTTGAATCCCATATGATTTGCTGGCTGGGCCTTCAACCAACTTGCGCAAAAACAGCACCTCACCGCCCCATTCCTTGACGGCCACGCTGCAGTTGCGCGTCCTGGGAACGGACCTGACCAGGTCTGTCAGTTCATGATAGTGCGTGGCAAACAGCGTGCGACAGCCAATCTTTTCTTGGATGAATTCAGCCATTGCCCAGGCAATTGCCACCCCATCAAAGGTCGATGTGCCGCGCCCAATCTCATCCAAAATAACCAAGCTTCTGGCGGTAGAGCGGTTCAGCATCTCGGCGGCCTCAGACATCTCCACCATGAAGGTGCTCTTGCCTGCAGCCAAGTCATCCATGGCCCCGACTCTGGTGAATATGGCGTCTGCAATCCCGATCTTGGCCTGTTTGGCTGGCACAAACGACCCCATCTGGGCCAACAGCACAATCAAGGCCACTTGCCGCATGATGGTCGATTTTCCAGACATGTTTGGTCCGGTAATGATGGTCAAAGTACAGTTCCAGCCGTCAAGCTCAAAGTCGTTTGGAACGAAAGCGCCCCTTTGCAGCGACGCCTCTACAATCGGATGCCGCCCCTCAATGATAGACAGGTGCGAACCAGTATGCAGTTCAGGCCTGCACCAGCCATTCGTGTGCGCAATCTCGGCTAAACACGCAGGAAGGTCAATATTTGCAAGCAGTTGTGCCAATTCCTGGATCTTTGAAGTGCTTGCCAGCACCTTTTGCCGCCAGTCCTCAAAGACCTGCTGCTGAATGTCGATCAGACGCTCCTGGGCAGTCAAAACCATGTTCTCCAGCTCGGAAAGCTCGGTGGTGGTATATCTTTCCGCGTTGACCAAGGTCTGGCGACGCACAAAGTAATCAGGGGCCTTGGATGCCTGGCTTTTGCTGACTTCAATGGTAAAGCCAAACACCTTGTTATATCTGACTTTTAGGGTTGAAATCCCGGTCAGTTCCTTTTGTTTCGCCTCGTAGTTGGCGATGTACTGGCGCCCATTTTGGGCCATATCCAGGGCTTCATCCAATTCCCTGACGACCTGGCGCCTGACCATCGCGCCTTCCCTGGTGGTGGCGGGGGGATCCTCTTCAAACGTCGCCTCGATGCCTTGGGCCAAGTCCACCAAATCCTGCGGCCAATTGGCAAGCTTACGAAAGGCGTCACTTTGGCACTTGGCCAGCGCCTCTTGCGCCTTCTCAAAGGTCCTGATGCCCCTGGCAATCGAATTCAAGTCTCGCGCCGAGCAATTCCCTCCTGCCAACTTCGTCAGCAGCCTTTCAAGGTCAGGCGTGTTGGAAAGGATCGCCCGCACGTTTTCACGCAAAGTAGGCTCATTTACCAGCGCCTCAACCCTATTCAGCCTTTCCTCGATGGCACTTCGATTAGTCAAAGGGGCCAGCAACCAAGTCCGCAGCAGCCTAGCGCCCATCGACGTCTTGGTCTTGTTCAAATAGCCAAACAACGTCGCGCCATGCTGACTGCTAGAATGCAGCAACTCAAGGTTTCTAATCGTTGTCGACGGCAACAGCATCGCCGTGTCAAGGCTAAGCAGCGAAAATGGCCGCACCATTGCAAGCAAGGCCTTATGGGTCCTTGACAGGTAATTCAGCAAAGAAACCGCGGCAATCCTCAACGTTGGAGGTGTCGGAGGCGGCAGCAGCCTTTGGACTTCCTCATCCAAAAGCTCCTCATCCAGATCGCGCAGCTGCAGCGCCGTCTCAACAGCCCCAGACTCGGCAATCAACTGGTCCACGGCGCCGCTTGAATCCTGGAAGTTACCAGAAGAAGTCAGCACTTCTTTGACCACAAGCTTACCCATAACAGTAAGCAAGTCATTGGAATCTAAGACGAAATCCCCCTGAAATTCGCCCGTCGACGCATCAAGCGCCGCAATTGCAAAACCGCGATTATCCTGAATAACACTGACCAAATGATTGGCGGTAACGCGATCCCCCAGCTCCGAATCAAGCGCGACCCCAGGCGTCACCACCCTAACGACCTCACGCTTAACCAATCCCTTAGCCAGCTTAGGGTCTTCCATCTGCTCAACGATGGCCACCTTACGGCCAGCCTCCACCAACCGGCTCAAGTAGCCCTGCACCGCATGATAAGGCACCCCAGCCATAGGGATAGGATTAGGCGCCTCCTTATTACGCGAAGTCAAAGTTAGATCAAGCAGTTGCGCCGCATCCACCGCGTCTTCAAAAAACAGCTCATAAAAATCGCCCATCCGGAACAAAACAAGGCAATCAGGATATTCCGCCTTCGCCTTCAGGTACTGCTGCATGGATGGAGTAAGTGCGTCTGCCATGGCGGCCCGATGGTACAACAAGCCGCAAGCTTAGTCCAACGCTTGGCCACAGGACGTTTGAAGCCAGAGGGCTAGCTTCTCAAAAAATAGTAATGTCCTTTGTTATTAGATATTGCCTTGCGATTTCTTCAAAGGCTTTGGGGACATAGTTGTTTTCAAAATCCTCTTTGATGTATCTGTCGTAAAAGGCGTTTGGTTCCATGACGCTTCTTTGTGATAAGTATCTGGAAATAAACGTCTTCAATACCACTAAAGGCAAGCGGCTAAAGCCCGAATGACTCTGATACAAGCGTCGACATGCTTGCGACATTGTTTTGCTCGTACGTCTGTTTACATTCGTAGTAAATGCCCCGCGTGCTTTCGTTCGCCAATACGTGTTTAATAGGCTCGCTTTTACCGACCCTTCTGCGCCCATAAATAAGCACCACAGACTGGTCTTTATCAGCTATGGCCTTTTTCAATCATTTCTGTTCGGTCTCTCTGTCAAAAAACTGCATTTTACTCGGCTCCATCCGACTCAGTTCCATCTGAGTAAAAATGTCACACATCAAAACAGCCTCGTCTAGCTTATCAATGAGTTTATAGACTGAAAGCCTTGTTAATGTGCTCGATTGTAAGGAGGGCAGTTTGGCAGCCTCTTAGTCTCATATCCAGAATGAAATCTGGCATGTGGTGCTTAGCTGAGAGCTGCATTAGCAAGTACCTTGCGTGGGAGACGATTCTGCCAGCTGTGTTAATCAATGAAAATTTAATGGCTTTTAGCCATTTGCTGCGCTACTCTCTAGGCGGTACACGCTGTTGAGTGCTTGCCCAGAACATCAGCAAGCACGCACCACTTTCCGAGTGAGTTTTTACTCCCTGCATTCTCCAGCCGCCGACATTTTTTTCATTTTGTCGTTTGACAGCTGAAAAGTGAAATTCGTACAATCCTCCCCGTTCAGGTTCGTTATTTCAAATCATGTCTTACTATTTAGGAGGAGCTCAAATGGGGACTCGTGCATTCTTGCGTTTGCTGCGGCCTAAGTCCCGGGTTTTGTGGGCGTCATTGGTGCCCGTCTTGCTTTTTGTGCTGGCCCTGATCCCGATGACGGTGACGGCCCAAGTTACGGTGCATTCCGACCTAAAACCAAGCACAAGGAGTCAGCTGACATTCAGATAATTGAAAGGCCATCACATTGTGGCAATTCCTTTGAAGGACCAGAGTGCTCACCTTAGTCGGATTTGGAGATGCAAATTATACATTGCCGTCGGAGGATGAAATGTTTAGCCCAGAACACAGGTTTTTTGGGCAATCAGTTTTTGAAGCTTTTTACGAGGTTGGTTCCCGTTTATCACTGGTGGTAGTCCTGCTAGCGACCAGTTGGTTTCTCGGATGTGCAGCTGAATCTCCCTGCATCGAAACTGTTGATGTTGGTGTCTGTAGAGCGATCAAGCCTCAGGTTTCAGATGTGCGCTACGGAGATCGGGCACTTGGCGAACAGGAAGCTCTTCAATTTTATGCGAAGTATGTTTGTGCGCACACAAGTAAGATGGAGTACACCAAGATATTTAGTGGTGAATTCGAATGCCTAGACCCTAACACGCCGTTTGAGGAATGGGGATCTCCAGACTGGGCTATTGACGTAGCGGTAACATTTCCTCATGAATTATGCGCTTGTGACGAAGACTATCTATGCCGTTTGGAGTTCCAGCTCATTTTTGACAAGTTGGTTGAGGCTCCTAAAGCAGGGAGCGTGTTTGACCTGACCAAGGCAAAGGTTATTGATAAAGTTCGTCTAACAGCCAACATTGAATATGCAATTACTGGCGGAACTATCGAATTTGTGACAGTCGAACCAAACAAGTATTCGTTGAAGATTCACGATCTGACGTTAACTGGAGGCGAGGAGAAGGAAGCTACCAGGACGTATAATTGTTACAACCCTGAAACCGTTACCATTGAGTCAATTTCGTTTGACTGTATTCCGAATCTTGAAGCTGAGCCTGCCAAGTGATGGCAGGATAAAATTAGTCCAGGTAAAAGTGGCAAATGTTACTCTTCTTGCTTTCCCATCAGTCTAGGACCGCTCAACCCCTTGTAGGCGAATATGAAGTTATTGAGGGTGCGTTCCGGGCCAAAACCAAGCGCACAAGGAATCAGTTTTAGTCGATAGTCGATCAAATTCGGTCTGTGCTGGTTGCCACAATGGTATAAGATAGTGCCTTGGGGACGGATTTCGTCGATAGTCGATTAAATCCGGTATTAGGAGACGTTATGATAGTTATCGAGAGAGACCGACCTTTGAAGCGCCTGATTGCCATGATGCATAATGGTCGTATCAAAATCATTACTGGAATTCGACGTTGTGGAAAGTCGTTTTTGCTGGCTCGCCTCTTTAAGGAATATCTGCATCAGCAGGGCGTGGACGACAGCCAAATCATCGAGATTGCGCTGGACAAGAAGCAGCATGAGGCCATGCGCAATCCTAACAAGTTGTATCAGTATGTTGTTGAAAAGATTGAAGGTCAAGACAAACAGTTCTATTTGTTCGTTGATGAAATACAGCTGTCGTACAAAATCAAGCGTGCGGATGTTGATGAAAGCCAAGTGCCTGAAGAAGACCGGGAATTGATATACACCACCTTCTATGACGTCCTTAACGACCTGATGACACGTAGCAACCTGGACATATATGTGACCGGGGGCAATACCAAGATGCTGTCCAAGGATGTTGCCACCAACTTTCGTGACAGGGGCGTTGAAATCCGGCTGCACCCACTTAGCTTTGCAGAGTATTATTCCATTTCTGGCCTTGACAAGGCTGATGCATGGGAAGAGTACCTAGTGTATGGCGGGATGCCGCTTGCTGTGCTTGAAAAGGACCCAAGGGAAAAAGAGGCGTATCTGGCAAGCCTGTTCGAGCGGGTATATGTGGCGGATATTGTTGAAAGATACCAGGTGGCCGAGTCTTATGTGGATGACCTGTTGGATGTGTTGGCCTCCAACATTGGTGGCCTGACTAATCCATCCAGGTTGGCCAACACTTTGAACTCGGTGCGCCGTGCGGGTACAACTGATAAAACCGTGAAAAAATACCTGGATGCACTGGAGGATGCCTTTTTGTTTACCAAGGCCAGGCGCTATGACGTGAAAGGGAAGGCGTACTTTGATTCGCCGGCCAAATACTATGCCCAAGACGTTGGCTTAAGAAACGCAAGGCTCAATTTCCGGCAGATTGAAGAGACCCACCTGATGGAAAACATTCTGTTTAACGAGCTGGTGCTTCGCGGATTTGCTGTGGATGTGGGGTCTGTGCGTTTCGCAAAAACCGTCGATGGCCGGCTGCTGCCTGAACGCTGGCATGAGATTGATTTTGTGGTAAACAGTGGAAGCCAAAGGGTTTACATACAGTCGGCTTTCAGCATCCACGACGCGGAGAAGCATCAGCAAGAGATTATGCCCCTTCTCAAGACCGGTGATTCATTCAGAAAACTTGTTGTAACGGGCGGTAATAGAAAAATGCACACAGATGAAAACGGCATCAACTATGTGGGCATAATCCCGTTCCTGCTTGAGGAGATTGATAAGATTGTGTGACCGAAGCAGACGACGCAAAATGAAGCATTAGCCTCTTTCTGGGCCGTTTACTCGAAATATTCGAAAGCGTCGATTATGTCTAGGTAAACGCCATCGAAATTGGAGGCTAGAATGCGGTCTAAATAGGCGTTTTCGTTGCCGTAGATGATGCTTTTCCACGATGCTTTCCAATAGCGCACCTTGTAGTTGCCTTCCCAAGATGGGTTTTCCTTGTCTAACCAGTCGGGTTTGTGCTCATTCCATGAGGGTTGCCAGTAGAAGCGGTAGTCTTCTGCCTCGCCAATCGACATGTAGGCTATGACGAGCCGGCGGCCTCCGTTTGCCTTTTTGCGCAGTTGCTCTGTGTCATCTGCAAACAGCACGGTGCCGTCTTCGAAAAACGCATCCATTATCACTGCATCGTAGTTGGTGGCGCACACTGCCGCGATGAATTCGTCTTTGGTGGGGTAATCTGCGGGATTGATTAGGTAGAGGAAATTCTTGATGTCCGCGAGGTTGGCTATGGAAGCTGCGTTTTCATGCATTGCGGGTGTTGGCGGGATGCTGTCGAGGCCACGGCTATTGGCGGCAAATGATACAAAACCATTTTCAGCATTTTTTGTATAAGAGTCAGCCACTTTTGATGTCGTGAAGCAGTAGTCTGTTACCAAGATGACCTTACCTGCAGCCTTGGCACGGTCCAGATAGGCCTTCATATAATCGCTTTCTGCGGCAGGTGTGGGTAGATCGTCAGCGTCATAGCCGTAGAACAGCGACTCCTGTCCATGAGCATCAATGGCTGTCAAGTAGTCGTCCGCCAAGGCACCATCACTTTCACCGTCCAGCGTAACAAGTTCAGCGCCGTTTTGGGGAATTACCACAAACCCGGCATGGTGCTGCTTGGCGTACTGGCTGATTTCAATGACAAACTGCCGCATCTCTTGGCGAAAGTCTATGTCTTCCACGCCCTCTGAACCGCCTTCGCCCTTGACGCATCCCACGCCAACACAGGCGGTCAGCAGCACCAAAACCATCGATACCTGATAGATTTTTACACATAGCCTCAAATTGACACCCGTTTCATGGCCTCAAAACCACGCCGATCAATATCGCCAGCCTAAAAGACTGAGGCATCGAACATCCTGATAATAGGACAAAAACTGGTTGGATATGCAAGAATATTCCTCAACCAAATGGCGATGTTTTGAGAAAAAGTTTAGCCCTGAAAGCAAAAATCAATTGTAGGATCAACGGGAGCTTTGTATATTTGAACACGGTGTTGAGTTGTAGAAAATAACGCGTACAAACGGCGAATTATTATGAGCGACGCTAAAAAATTTGGAACTCCGGCTGTTTATTTGACTGCGCTTTCAACAATCGTTGGGGCCATCGTTTTTTTGCGTTTTGGCTTTGCGGTTGGTTCTGTCGGTTTATGGGGAACGTTTATCCTCATTTTGATCGGGCATATGGTCACCATCCCCACGGCGCTTGCCATATCGGAACTGGCCACAAACAAACGAGTTGAGGGCGGCGGCGAATACTTCATTATTTCACGCTCTTTCGGACTGAACATTGGTGCCACCCTAGGCATATTGCTGTATCTTTCGCAAACAATCAGCGTGGCCTTTTATATCGTGGCTTTTACCGAAGCCTTTGATTTTCTGTTTAAGTACGTTAACGCCAACTTCGGTATTATGCTTCCCAGGCAAGCAATAAGTATCCCAGCGATCCTCTTGTTGTCGGTGTTGGTTCTGACAAAAGGGGCCAATATGGGCTTGAAGGTGTTATATGCCGCAGGGGCGCTTGTCTTGCTGGCTATCGCAATGTTTTTCTTGGGTAAACCTTTAGAAGCAGCAGAGGTGGGGCATTTTGCTGCCAACGCTACGTTGAAAAACACAGGGAACATGTTCTTGGTGTTAGCTATTATATTCCCGGCGTTTACAGGGATTACAGCAGGAGTCGGACTTTCAGGCGACTTGAAAAACCCGGGAAAATCCATCCCTATTGGCACTATTGCCGCAACTTTCACGGGGTTGGTTTTATATCTGCTTATTTGCTTGAAATTCGCACACAGTGCGCAGCCTAATGCTTTGGTTGGCAACCAATTAATCATGGCAGACATAGCCATTGGTGGTAAGTATCTAATCCCGCTCGGGTTGGCCGCGTGCACGTTCACATCGGCCTTAAGCTCTGTGATGGTCGGCCCTCGCACGTTACAGGCGCTTGCGCTGGACGATTCGCTGCCGATCAGGGGCATCAGCGGATGGCTTTCCAAAACCCGTGAAAAAGACAATGAGCCCGTCAATGCTTCATTGGTAACGTGTGCGATTGCGATTGTTTTTGTTGCTCTTGGTAGCGTCGACTCGGTCGCACAAATCATATCTATGTTCTTCTTGGTTACCTACGGAAGCATCTGTTTGATTTCATTTTTGCATCATTTCGGTTCTTCGCCGGCATATCGACCTACATTCAAATCGAAGTGGTATATCTCGTTTGCGGGATTCATAATTTCAGTATGGGCGATGTTCCAAATCAGCTTTGTCTACACGCTTGTGGCATACATAGCTATCGTCCTGATGTACATCTACATGGAACACTATCACAGTGATCGCAAAGGCTTTTCGGCGATATTTGCAAACACGCTTTTCCAGATGAACAGAAGCCTGCAAATTTATCTTCAAAACAAGCGGAAAAGAACCACAGCTGGTGTTCCAACAGCCTCGGAAGAAGAGTGGCGTCCCAGTGCGATATGCATTTCCAGAAACACGTTTAGGCGTGATTCTGCTTTAAAATTGCTGAACTGGATTTCTTATAAGTACGGATTTGGCACCTACTTGCACTTGATTGACGGCTACTATTCCAAGAAGACGAATGAGCAAGCGAAGGCTGAATTGGAGCGTTTGCTAAACAATCTCGATACTTCCAATCAGGTTTATATCGACACCCTGATTTCGCCATCAACCACATCCGCCATATCGCAGTCTGTCCAGACTCCCGGAATCGCGGGAATGGAAAACAACATGGTCATTTTCGAGTATCTAAAGAGTGAGCCTGGAGATGACCTGCACGACATAACGACCAATTTCCGCATGGTAAACGCGGGCGGATTTGACGTCTGTATCTTGGGCACTAGTCGCAAGCCCATTTTGTACAAAAACGGTATTCACATTTGGGTGCGTAGCTTTGATACTGTGAATGCCAATCTAATGATTTTACTGGGCTTTATCATTATGGGCCACCCCAGTTGGAGAGGAGCCAACATCAAGATCTTCAACATCTGCGATGCCTCTGAGATGGCGACAGTCAGACGTCAAATGCACGAACTGATCAACAGCGGGCGCATGCCAATTACGGAAACCAACATCGAAATCATTGAGCGAGATGTGAACATTTCCGTCAAGGAAGTCATTAGTAACAGATCACTTGACGCTGGACTGACGATGATAGGTTTCAATGAGAACTCCTTCAAAAGAGAAGGCGATTTTTCGCTTTTTGAAGGATACGACGACATCGGAAACGTCCTTTTCGTGCATTCAAACGAGAAGAAGATCATTAGCTGATCGCCGAAATCATTGGGGAAATCAACCCAAACCCATGATTTTTGAATTAGCGCTTAAACTGCTTTCTTAAAGGCTCCAGATAAAACTGAAAGCTAGATATTCTAAAGACAATTCTCAGGATCTTTACACCTTCGCTTTAATTGTGTATAACTAACGCGAGGGTGTGGCGGGGTGAGTTGTGGATACCCTAAGAGAATATCTGTTAAAACACTCGGTTATTACGAATAGAGACGCTGAAAACATAGGAATTGGCAGACACATATTGTCTGATTTGGCAAATCAAGGGGAGATTGAACGAATCAGACCAGGCGTTTATCAAAAGGCAGGGGAATTAATTGATGATTTCGTTCTCATTTCATCAAACAGCGTAAGGATCGTTTTTTCGCATCAAACTGCCTTGTATCTTCACGACTTATCTGACCGTACGCCGAATACTTTTTATATATCCGTACCCCAGGGGTATAACGCGACACATATCAAAAGAAGGTATGAAAACCTACAAATCAGGTATGTAAAGAAAGACCTGCATCCCATCGGGATCACAACTGTTGAAACTCCTTTGGGAAATGCCGTTCAAGTTTACGATCCGGAAAGGACAATCTGCGACATTATCCTTGATAGAGGCAAGATAGACAGGCAGATATTCACGGATGGACTCATCAGATATTTCAAGACAGCAGATAAAAACGTGACGGCCCTCATCAAATACAGCAGACATTTCGATATAGAAGATGAGGTTAGACGATATATGGAGGTGCTTTTGTGATTAGCATAGAAAGCATAAAAGGCAAGATCAGGCACTTAGCCAGACATAATAATCTGAGCACACAGGAAGTCTTGCAGATGTACTTTTTTGAAAGGCTTTTAGAAAGGTTGTCACAATCCAGATACAAAACAAATTTTGTTATTAAGGGTGGACTGCTCATATCGTCTCTGATTGGCATAGAGAATAGAACAACGATGGATATGGACACGACCATTAAGGAGATACCCCTAGAGGAAAACCTGATTCGGAAAATCGTTGAAGAAATAATCAATATCGAAATTGATGACGGTATCTCATTTGAAATAACGGGCATGGCGCACATTAGAGAAGATGATGATTACGATAATTTCAGAGTTTCACTAATTGCCAACATAGGAAAAACTAAAAATCCTATGAAAATAGATATTACAACAGGAGATCCAATTACACCGAGAGAGATTAAATACAGATATCCGAGTATTTTCACCAAAGGTAATATAGAAGTCCTTGCTTACCCTTTAGAAACGATTCTTGCTGAGAAATATGAAACCATCATTAGAAGAAGTATAACCACAACAAGAATGAGAGATTTTTACGATATCTATGCTCTTTATAAGTTGAAGGAAGCAGAGATTGATTTTGAAACCTTGAGAACAGCAGTCATTAGAACGGCAACAAAAAGGGATAGTCTGGAGGCTTTGAAAGATTGCGAAGTAACACTACACGACATCAGAGAAGACAGCTATCTTCGAAACTTATGGGAAATCTATATCAATGAGAACAAATATATCAGGCATCTGGAGTTTGATAGCATACTTGAGGTGTTGGCCTTATTTTCAGCAAAAATTAATCTGTAGATTGTCGGATTATACTGATACTTGATATGAGGCCTTGTACCCGTTTTTGTGATCAAGGACATGGGACCGGCGGTAAAACTAGGTTGCAACCTATGGAAAGCTGTTATTGACTGTAGCGATTTACAACAGTCTAAGTAGGATTTCTTGGCCCCATTTTTCTGCTATGCGGGGGGAGACACCTGGGACGCGGGTGAGGTCTGACATTGTTTTTGGCATGGCGTGGACTATTTCTTTTAGGACTCGGTCGGTAACTATTCTGAATGCTGGGACGTTTTGTTCTCTGGCTATTTCTAGGCGCCAGGCCCTTAGCTTGCCAAAGATTTCTGGGTCGACGCTTTTGATTTCAGACTTGGCCTCAGTTTTGGCCTCAGTTTTCTTGGCCGCTTTCTTTGTTCTGACAGTGGCTGCCTTGGCGGGGATGTCTTCGATGGAAATTATGTGGTTGTCTAAATCAAGGGCTGTTCTGCCCTCGGCGGTTAACCTAGCCCTGCGAAATCGTTGCATTCTTCCGTCATCGGTTTCCCAGGTGTCCATTTCCACTGTAAGCAAGTCGGCGCCGACCAAGGCCGAGATTATCCTTTCAAATTCTGTGCGGTCAGGGGTGTTGCTTGGATAAAGGGCTCGATGAAGCGCCCCGGTGGATTGACCGTCCCTTTGCCTTAGCGCACTTAGTATGTCATCAACGATATGCATCTCGGCAGGGGTGGCATCCCTGTATATCCTGACGACAGAGGCCCCAGGTTTGCAGTTGTCGCAATGACCACAGGGGGCATCGTCTTGGTCGCCAAAGTGCCGCACCAGGTACGTCATTCTGCATCCGCTTGTCTTGGTCAGTTCCCTCATTTGGTCAAGCTGACTCTTTCTATGGTCCCTTATCTGTTCATAGGAGGGCATCCAGTCTCCATCTGCCCTGAAAACGAAGTCCTGTACATCGACCGTGACTCCCCCATGAATCCAAAGCTTTGAAATCGCGTTTTCAGCTATTTCAGGGTCATAGCCACAAGTCGATATCAAGGCCTCCCTTGGCAGCCCTTTGCTTGGCAGCATGTCCCGGATCGCCTTTAAAACCTTGGTTTCAGGATAGTCGCGCTTTAAAAAGCTTTCATGAACTTTTCGGTCGCTGTGGGCGTGAAACAGCAGTACTTGGGCGCCCTTGCCATCTCGGCCGGCGCGGCCAATTTCCTGATAGTAGGACTCGATGGAGCCAGGCATCGCCATATGGATGACCGTTCTGATGTCTGGTTTATCAATCCCCATCCCAAAGGCTATGGTGGCGACTATGACGCTGTCGTTGCTGGATAAAAAGGCCTCCTGAGTGGCGGTTCTGGCATCAGCATCCATGCCGGCGTGATAGGCGGTGGCAGGAAAATGGTAGTTCAGCGTTTCAGCCAAAGATTCCGCCATCTTGCGCGATGGGACATACACAATCGCAGGGCGGCGCTCTGGCTTTTGCAGCAGCCTGATTGTGGCCTCAACCCGATCTGCCTGTTGGCGCTCTGCCATCTCGATTCGCAGGTCGTCGCGCCTAAATCCCCTGATGAATCTGGTCGCCCCAGGGATGCCGAGCTGCTCGCAGATATCCTGTTGGACCCTAGTGGTTGCAGTGGCGGTTAAAGCAACGACGGGTGCCGGCTTTAGCAGCGGCAAACGGTCCTTCAAAAGCCGGTAGTCAGGTCGAAAATCATGCCCCCAGTGGCTGATGCAGTGCGCTTCGTCGACTGCGATCAGGGTTGGAAGCCGTTTGGCAAGCATCTCTGGAAAACCTGGGACTGAGAGCCGTTCTGGGGCTATGAACAAGAAATCCAACTGTCCCCTAAGGTAGGCAAAACTGGTGGCTCTGGACTCTTCCCTGGTCCTGCCCGAGTGGATCTGTTCGGCCCTGAATCCTTGGGCTTTTAGCTTTGATACTTGGTCTTCCATCAAGGCTATCAGCGGGCTGATAACCAGGGTCGTGCCGCCGAGGGCTATCCCAGGTAGTTGATAACACAAGGATTTTCCAGCACCAGTCGGCATCACCACCAAGGCGTCATGGCCTTGGGTAATTGCGGCACATACTTCAGCTTGGTGAGGCCTAAAAGAAGGCAAGTTAAATCGCTGCCTTAGCAGGTCACCAATCGTCATTGGTTTGCCAGGGGCTGGCGGGGTCTGAGCAGTTGCATCCTTTGAAGCGTTGCTTGCTTGGGACGCCCTGTTTTCCTGGGATGAGCTGGCTTGTTGGGGGGACCTGCTTTCTAGCTGGCCAGGTCTGGCATTCCTGACAAGACCAAGGACTTCAAGCACATAGCGCTCGATTGCCTCCATGAATTGGTCAAATGGGGCCTTGCCTCTTTCCATCTGTTTAAGCGCAAGCTCCCATTCCCCTGTCATGGCTGGGCTTTTAACCGTTTCATGCATCACAGAAATCAGTGCAATGCCGTCATCAGTCGCCCCGAGCGATTTACCCTTTCGTTCTATGTAGTTGCGCGTGATCAGAGTCTCTATGGTCGCGGCTCGGGTAGCTGGCGTTCCCAACCCCCGATCCTTCATAGCAAGCTCCAACTCACGGTCATCTAACGTTTTTCCGGCTGTCTCCATGGCCGTCAGCAGCGTTGCATCGGTAAAACGCTTTGGCGGGCTGGTTTCCTTTTTTGCGACATCCACCGCGGTGACTTCGCGAGTCTGCCCAGGTGCAAGCCCGGTAGGCAGTTCTTTCGATGCCTGCGTGTCCTGATCGTCGCCTTCATCCTTTTTAGATTTGCGCTTCTTTGGCTTAGTCCTAGCAGACTGCGGTTCAAGGATTTTCCAACCCATCTGGGTGATCACAGTGCCTGAGACCTTGAAGTAGTCGTCAATTTCCTTGGTTTCGCCATCAACCAGTTCAGTCGAGGTAACCTTGGTAATTACGGTGGTAACCCTGGTTTTATGGTCTTCATGCCACGCCATCAGCAGTCTTCTGCACACAAGGTCATACACGCCAGCTTCATTGGCGTTCATGGCCTTTGTTTTGGGATCAACCACTGTTGGGATGATGGCATGGTGGTCTGTAACCTTTGAATCATCCACAAATCTAGGCCCCAGCAGCCCCCCAGAGCCGGGCGCCACCAAACCTTGATACTGTGGGGCGATAGTGGCAACAACGCTTCCAAGTTGCTTGGCCACATCCTGTGAAAGGTGGCGGCTGTCAGTCCTTGGATAAGTTATAAGCTTGTGTTTTTCATAAAGACCTTGTGCCGCGGCCAAGGTGTCTTGGGCGGTCAGGCCAAGATACCTGTTTGCCTGGCGCTGAAGCTCCGTCAGGTCAAAGAGCAGAGGCGGCAGCAAATTCCTGTCTGCGCCAGATAACGACTCGACCACACCCGGCTTTCCAAGGACGCGGTCCTTAATCTGTTGGGCCAAAACCCCATCAGCAGGCAGCCTTTCGGGGCGCTGGGTTTCAGGCTCTTTGGATTGTTCTGGTTGACCAGATTCCGTAGTGTTTTCAGCTGGTTCATTGGTCCCAGCTTCAGCATCCGCCTGGATTTTTTGGTAATCAAACCAAGTCGCCTGGTACGAATCATCCTTTTGGTCACCAAAAGTGGCCAAAACTTCGCAGTAGTTATCAGGGACAAAGGACCTGATGGCAAGCTCTCGCTCGACCACCATTGCCAAGGTAGGCGTCTGTACGCGGCCAACCGACAGCAACTTGGGCCCAAATCTCAGCGAATAGGCCCTAGAAAGGTTCATCCCAACCAGCCAATCCGCACGGGCTCTGGCCTCAGCCGCCATGGCAAGGTTCTCAAAGTCCTCACCCTTACGCAGTTTGGCAAAACCCTGCTTGATGGCCTCCGGGGTAAGAGACGAAATCCAAAGCCGCGACACCGGTTTGGTACAACCAGCCATGCGATAGACATACCGAAAAATCAGCTCGCCCTCGCGTCCAGCATCAGTCGCGCAGATAATCGACTCAACGTCAGGGGCGCACATCAGTCGCTTCACAATCTCGAAGTGGTCCGCAGTACCTGGCAGCACCGCCAAATCCCACTCCTTGGGCAAAATTGGCAACCGATCCCACCGCCATGACTTCCATTCCGGATTCATTTCATGGGGTTGGGCAATGCTAACCAAGTGCCCAATGGCCCAGGTAACTACGTATCCATTACCTGTTAAACCACCCTCAATCCGGGTTTTAGCCCCAAGCACCGCAGCCAGGTCCCTAGCCACCGATGGTTTTTCAGCAATGACAACAACCGACAAACGCTCCTCCCGGGCATGTCGCCGCCAATATAACCGCCAGCCCTATCGTGTTCAAGGTGCGAAGTGAATCTAATTGACAATGCATAATGTTGGCAAAAGGGGGCAGAAGGGTGATTTTGGGGGCTACTTAGCTGACATGAAGGCCGCGCAGCGGCCCGTCCGGGCCAAAAGGATGAACGTACACGTTAGCAATCGTATATTTCGCCCGGACGATGTCACTAAGAGACAGTCGGGGTGGCTACGGGAGATTTTGG
>DUVQ01000121.1 GCA_012840965.1 Oligoflexales bacterium
CATGGTCCGGGGGCAATCCTGGAGGGCGCTATCGGGAGTTGCCGGGACCCGACGTCTTTTAGCTGACATGAAGGCCGCGCAGCGGCCCGTCCGGGCCAAAAGGATGAACGCACACGTTAGCAATCGTATATTTCGCCCGGACGATGTCACTAAGAGACAGTCGGGGTGGCTACGGGAGATTTTGGGCCCGGAAGGATGCCACCGGACATGTTTTAAAACTGTAACGAAGAGATCAAACGCCAAAGCCCAACAAACATCAGGAACCAAAACATGCTAATTAGCAGGATCTGTAGCTGGATAAGGGGCAGGGACAGGGGCAGGGACGGGGGTTAACCTTGCTTGATTGCTGCCTTTCTTGCTCTTCTTCGCTCTATCCATGCGATGAGGGCCATCATCACTATTGTGGAGGCCGCTAGGCAGGTGATTTCGCCGACATTGGCCAAGATTCCAAAGCTTTGCAAAGCCATGTTAGAGGACATGATCAAAGAGGCGAATCCCAGCATGGTTGTTAATGATGCCAGCATGACAGCGGCCCCGGTCGTTTGGATAGCCTCAGCCACACCTCCCTTTCCAACGGCCCTGTAACGCTCGATTATGTTTGCTCCATAGTCGACTCCATCACCTAACATGATAGGAATGACAACAAAGTTCAGGAAGTTAAGTTTGATATCAAACACCGCCCCAATGCAGATCATCCAAAGGGTTCCTAGCACCGCGGCCAACAACACTGAGCCTGTATAAAGGCCAGATCTAAACGCAACAATTAGCAATAAAAAGATCCCAATTACAGCGATTACCGTGACTTGAGTCCCATCGTTGATGATGGCGTCGATCATATCCGCAAACACAAGCGGTTGGCCTGATGTCAGGAAAGTGTCGCCTTCACCTGGAATGCCACGCAAAAACTTTGCAAATTTCAAAAGATAACGCCCATCAAGAAGGCTATTGCCAGGTTTGGCGTACACATAAAGGATTCTGCCTCTAGTGCCATCGCTTTCTGTAAACGGGCGGGCAACGATTTCGGGGACATCCTCGATTGTCAACACCCTCAGCCTTTCAGGCGGGCGATATTCCAGTACTTTTTCGCGTTCAGACGGCGTCAAAAAATCAAGCTTGGAATCCACCAGTTCTCGCAACTCCCCAAGCACTGCAAGTTTGGCCTCCTGTTCCTTTGGCAAAACGTCAAAAACTGTTTTGACATCACCAACGATATTATCGGCGCCCTCCGCGCTTAAAATTCGCTGTTTTATATCCAAGACATCCGCCAATTCATTGGCAACCACTGGCGTTGGAGATTGTGGTAACTCGAAAATTTTGTCGATTTCCTTGGACAATTTTGCGGAACCACGCTCGATTCCAACTTTGTTGCGCAGCTTACGAAAATCGTACTGGAACGGGTCCTTAGCGTAGGGGATGAAGGCTAACAATCCAGCGAAGGTAAGGGCTGAAGATACAAGCAGGATTTTCCCGGGATGATTAGCGACAAAACCGCCAATCTTGCCCGAAATAACTCCAACACCCTTGCCTTTACCAGCCATGGGTTTCAGGCGGTGGGCCAACGTTATCAATGCAGGCCCAGTGGCAAAGGTGACTATCCAGCACATCAACATGCCAACGCCACCGATGATCCCAAACTCACGAAAACCCCTGAATCCGGCGAAAATCAGAGCTCCATAGGTAATGACGGCTGCAAGAGAGGCAACCGCTGTTCCTCGGATGGTTCCACGCACGGAGGTTTTTAAGGATTGTTCCAGGGAATCAGGGCCGCCAACTCGGATTTCCTCTAGGAAACGTGCCATCAACATAATCATGAAGTTGACGCCGTTTCCAACGATGATGGCCGACAAAAATGCGGTGGCGGCGTTGAAGTGCCCAATGGTCAAATATGCGAATGCCAAAGCTATAATCGCCCCCAGAATTACAGGCATCCCAGTCAGCATGATGGCGCGAAGGCTGCGATAGTGAAGAATCAGCAGTCCAAAAATGGCCAGCAACGCTATGATTGAAATGAACCCAATGTCTGTGGCAAGGGCGTCTCTTTCTTCAAGTTGAGTTTTGACATCACCGGTAAATCCAACCGTGAGTTCCGGGTGATAATTTGATGGAACAAGCTCATCTACCTTTTTTTGGACTGCAGCCACAAGTTCATCGCCATGATTTAATTCAGATTTTGTGGCTGGCGGCCTTACGAAAATTGCGATGATGTCTCGATCAGGGGTTGTGTAATATCCGCCTGGATAACGGTCTTGGACCTTGGCTTTTTCTTCGTATTTTTTGCGAAACTCATCGATTCTTAGGTCCGTTTTTTCAACCGGAGTGTCGTCCAAGGACTCGAATAAAGCCGCCTGTGTTTCCTCTTTGATGCGCTTTTTGAGGCGATCTCTAAGGTCCACCAAATCTTCAAGGTCAGCAAATAACCACTGGTTATCCTTATAAAACTGCGTCAGGTCCCTGATGTTGTAGTCGATAAACTGAATCATATCAGGTTGCAGTTCTTCAAGTTTGACAACAAGATCCTCTGCAAAACGCTGGGAAGTCTCCAAATCAGGCGATTTGATTGCGACAGTTAGAGTTGCATAGGATGAAACTCGCTGTTTTAAGCGTTCCAGATTTACAACCGAAGGAGAATCTGTTGGCAATAATTCAATAAAGTCACTTTTTAACGTCAGATTAAGCGCCGTCAAACCACTGACTATTAGAACTGTTGTGGCGATGGCGAAGATTAAAAACGGCCTACGGACGGAAAAAGAAACCCACCGATCAATAAAACTTGAACCTTTGGTCATGCCTCCTCCCGGTGACCCTACACATATGAAAGGGTGCAATTTATCGGTAGATTGCACCGGCCAGAACCATATGCCAGCAATGAATTTGTTGCAAGAATCAGGAGCTACTTATTCTGAGATTTTTAGAATTAACCCCATAAATTCGCCCAAACGCGCATTAACTATCGTCTAATAGATGACCAAGGCTGACCATTCATTACAAATTGGGTAAGGCCCAGAAAACAAAAGTAGAGAGCGCTTTTTCTAATATAATTACCTGTAGGTGTGATAGGATTCCTAACTTTTGTTTAGCGTTATCCAGAATAACGACCTGATAATAGATTTTGGATGCCAACTTTGGAGGCTTAAAGATGCGTTTCACATCGGTGCTTTTTAGTGTAGCTGGGGCTGCTTTTGTGCTTGCCCTCATGACTGGATGTGGTGATGGGCAGACTACGCCAACAGACGCGGTTGTGTCTGAGGATGTCGTAGATAACGAAGGAATTCAGGGGGATGTCGATTCAGACACGCCCACCGACACGCCCACCGATTTAGATGACCGTGACGACACACAGGTGGATACTGGTGACCACGGGGATGATGCAGACACCAACGACGTGCCAGATGACGAAATTAGCGGTCCCACGGGTTATGTGTCCGCTCGTAAAGTGACGACGGTTGATGACCGCATTGGTGGACTAAATGCGTGGGGAGCCGTGGGACGTTCTTGGCTTCTTGAAAATGACCTTGTCAGATTCGCCATTCAAGACAAAGACACTGGAGTCCACCTTTACCTTTATGGTGGAAACCTGATTGATGCTGATTTAGCTAAGGCTGAAGGGCGTGAAGACAACGACCACTTCAGAGAGATTTTCCCTGTCGTTGGATTTAGAGTTGCTGATATTGAGACAATTGAGGTTATTGCCGATGGCTCCAATGGTAGAGAGGCGATTTTAAGGGTCAGTGGCCCCGACGTTAGCACTGGGATCGTTCCGCTGCTCGACGACATTGCTTCTCCAGTCGGTGCGATAATCCAAACAGATTACATTCTTCGACCAGGTGAGCCGTGGCTGAAGATGCGAACGACTGTGTTCAACAATTCACCTAAGTTCTCCAAAGATGGGATTATGACTGGAGATTTTATCGCGTTTGGTGGCGCTGCCCACATCTTTACCCCAGAGGGCGGTTTTACTGGCTCCCCCTCTGATGTGTCAGCTCTCATTGGAGCAGCTTCGGGTATTGCCTACGGTTACACAGTTGAAAAAGGGATGGTCGGTGTCCCTCTGATCGATGCAAACGGCACTATTGGGATCTTGGACCCACTGGATGTCCCAGCTGATGGTTCAGCGTACTTCGACCGTTATTTGATAGTTGGTTCTGATATCGCCCAAGTGTTGGGGCATGTCCACCAAATTCGCGGCGAGGCTTCATTTGCAGTTAGAGGGACTGTCAAAGGTCCGGATGGACAACCCATTTCCGGGGCCAAGGTAACAGCTTTTCCTGATGGTAAAGCTGATCCTAGTTCCAACGTGAATGCGTTGACTCAAAGTACGGCTCCAGAAGGCGCTTTTGAACTGAAACTTGCTCCTGGCAAGTACGACCTTGTTGCCTCTGCTGCAGGCCGTGTTCGACAGTTCTTTAAAGTTGAGATTACCGATGCTGATGTGGAAAAGGACCTTGAACTAGGGGCCGCTGGCAAGCTTGTATTTACAGTGAAGGAAGCAAATCCTGAAGGTGAAGTTGGCAGGTCTATTCCTGGTAAAGCGTCGTTACAGTGTCTTGATGACACTCAGCGGCCTTGGAAAGAACTTGGTGAGCGGATTAATAGGGACCTGTGCGGCCTGTTGTATTCGGAGTTTGGTACCGAAAAAGAGTTCGATGTCGTGCCAGGGGCTTATCGTGTGATTTTTTCTCGTGGGCCTCAGTACGGAATTATGGTCGAAGAGCGACTTGAAGTTGGTACTGAAGAGCCAACCACAGTTGACGTGGAGCTGACCAAATGGGTTGATTATACTGGTTTTTATACGGCTGATTTTCACCAACACACCATTGGAAGCATTGATGCCGAGTTGACCCACAAGGTAAAGGTCATTGAAAACATGGTCGAGGGTGTGGAGATAGCCGCCTGTACAGACCATGACATTAACACCAGTTATCGAGATGCGATTAACGAGCTTGGTGCACAGGAATGGGTCACTCCCATGGATGGGAACGAGGTGTCTGTCAATCTGGTTGGCCATTTCAACGTTTTTACTCCGCAAGGGGAGGTGTTGACCGAGAACTTTGAGCCAGGAAACCTGTTTGACCACACTGGTGGTGGAGTTTTTGGTAACAAAACTCTGGAAGAGATTTTTGATTCCATGGAGGCTATTCCAGGTGTGTCTTTGATTCAAGTAAATCATCCCAGGGATAACTCAGGATATTTTTCTTGGGCTCAATACAATCCTGTTGCCAACAAAGGAGAAAGTAGAGAGAACCCATGGATTGATCGCTTTGACA
Source organism: Oligoflexales bacterium (assembly GCA_012840965.1). Lineage (GTDB taxonomy): Bacteria > Myxococcota_A > UBA9042 > DTJE01 > DTJE01 > DUVQ01. The sequence continues at coordinate 5,265 of DUVQ01000121.1, forward strand.
CCGTGGAAGTAAAGGGCAGCTTGGGGAATCCTCAGGACTACCTTGAGTCAAACGATGATGCGATCCAGCAGATGGCTAAAAGGAATCCCGATGATCTGCCAGTTTTGCGAGATTTCTTTGGCCTGATTAATGCGGGGTACAAAGTCTGTGCAACTGGAGCATCCGACGCACACAACTTGAATGATGGTGTTGGTTATTCCAGAAACTTTGTCAGGCTTGACGCCCCAGACGTTGCTTCTGTCACCCAAGAGCAGGTCATTACAGCAATCAAGGGTCAGCGAAACATCGTGTCAAACGGTCCGTTCCTGAGGGTGCGTCACAATGGAGAGGATCGTATGGGGCATGAGGAAGTCATTACAGTTGGCGAAAAAGAGGTGACCTTTAGAGTAACGGTCCAGGCTCCGCCGTGGATTAAGGTTGACCGTCTGACAATCTATGAAAACGGTCGACCGCTTTCACTTAAATGGGTTGAAGGCGCTGTGGTTCAAGATACAGAGACAGAGGTCGGAACTAAAATGGTTGCGGCCATTCCAAACCCTGACGACCCCGAGCCAGACCCGGTTATGCGGGTAGATGCTGATGTGCGTTTGTTCCCACAGGCTGATTCTTGGTATGTCTTTGTAGTGCGCGGCCGAGAGACTCTGGAACCAGTTGGAAACGGGAGCGTTTTTGCTTACACAAACCCTGTGTATGTGGAATTGGATATTCAGTAGATTTCCATGGAAACAATCTTTACAAATGGAGGAACGAAAAACATGGATCTAGTTATGGGTAACGCAATAATTGGGCAGTCTGGTGGGCCGACTGCTGTCATAAATCAAAGTCTTGTTGGAGTTGTTGAGGCTGCAAAAGCTAGTGGCAAGATAGGCCAGCTTTTTGGTGCCAGACATGGGGTAAAGGGTATCTTAGGCGAGGATTTTGTTCATCTTTTTGATGAGCCTGCCGACGTTTTAGAACAGGTCGCCATGACCCCGTCTTCTGCTTTGGGGTCAGTCCGCAAAAAACCGACTCGCGATGAATGCTTGGCCATGTTTGAGGTCATGAAGAAGCGGGATATCCACTACTTTTTCTATATTGGCGGTAACGACAGCGCCGAAACTACACACATCATCCAGCAAGTGGCTCAAGACAGCGGTTATGACTTGGCTTGTTGGCATGTTCCAAAGACTGTTGATAACGACCTGAGGGTGACGGACCATTGCCCTGGCTACGGCAGTGCCGCCAGATTTGTGGCAAGCGCCTTTATGGGTGATAACTTGGACAATCGTTCACTGCCTGGTATCAAAATTAACGTTGTAATGGGCCGGCATGCTGGGTTTTTGACGGCGGCATCTGCACTTGGGCGCAAATATCCAGATGATGGGCCACACCTGATTTATATGCCTGAGCGTCCAATTACACGTGACCAGATGGTTGAGGAAATTGCAGCTGTCTACAAGCACCTTGGCCGATGTGTCGTGGCTGTCTCTGAGGGGATTGTTGATGCCAACTCCAAGGACCACCTGACCTTTACCGAGGTGATTGCAAAGGGTAACGAGCTGGCGCGTGACACCCATGGAAACGTGCAGCTTTCAGGCAGTGGTGCGCTTGGTGATTGGTTGATGGACCAAGTAAAGCAAGCTCTCGGCGGTTCCATCAGAGTGCGAGCTGATACGTTTGGTTATCTGCAAAGGTCGTTCCCAGGTGTCATTAGTCCCACCGATGCTGCCGAGGCCAGAATGTGTGGCAAAAAGGCGGTTGAATTTGCACTTTCAGGCATGGGCAGTGGCTCCGTGGCAATGATCAGAAAACCTGGGCCTGATTATGCCATTGAATACAAACCCACGGAACTGCAGAATGTTGCAAAGGAAACCAGGGGGATGCCTGACGAATACATCTTTGAGAAGGGCAACGACGTCACGAAGGCATTTATTGACTATGCAAGTCCGCTGATCGGGGAGTTGCCACCGTACGGTAGGTTGAAGGGGATGATTTAGCGGGGGCGTGGACAGGGGCAGGGACAGGGGCAGGGACGTGGAGAGGGGCAGGGACAGGGGCGTGGACAGGGGCAGGGCCAGGGGCAGGGGCAGGGGCGCTAATTTTAGTTAGTATTTTTCTTTATTTTCGCTAAAATTCCCGGATGTAGGAGGTGTTAGTTATGCATCGGTTCTATATAACTACTGCATTTGTGGCTGCAATGTTTCTTGCTGGGTGTGGTGACTCGAATGATGACAACAAGCAATCAGATCGCGGTCCCATCTCGTTGGATTATGGTCAGCCTTCAGGGGATTCGACTCAAACATCCGAGCTGCCGGAGACCGGCGATCCTGGGGATGGCCCGGCCACAGATCTGCCGCCTGGTGACAAGGATTTAGGCGACAGGCCAGATGATCAAGGCCAAACTGATACTGCTCCAACAGGTGATGATGGCTCTGGTGGAGACCCCAGCGATACAGACACGGACCCTGAACCAGATTTACCTCCATGCGATTACGTGAAAAGCGCCACGGGAATGGTCGACAACTGTGACGGCTCCATTACCGACACTACGACTGGTATCACTTGGTACAAGTACAGCCTTTCTGTTACCGATGTTACCTCTGGTTTAGTTGCCTGTAATACCCTGACTGTGGGTGATAAAATCGGGTGGCGCCTTGCCACTATTGACGAGCTTAGGACCATCATTAAAGGCTGTCCTGCGACTGCAAAAGGTGGAGCATGTCCTATCACTAATACTAACTGGCAAGAATCGAATAACGGTGATGCAAACTGTAACGGCTGTGCCATGAAAGAAGGGCCCGGTGACGAGGGCTGTTATACCGACCCTTGGTTAAACGATCAGTGTCATTTGGTGCTGTCTTCGACTAAGGTGCCAACGACCACAGGTTCTCCACTACGTGCCTGGTACGTTACCTTCTATGACGCAAAGATCGAAGTCAACCGCTCAGGCTCTTCACTAAGTGCCGCTTTTGCCAGGTGTGTTTGGTACGAACAATAAGACTTTTGGCTGTAAATCTAGCCACCTACTCAAACTCAACAGGTCCGATATCGTAGCCGGCTCCTTTTGGTCTATGTTCACCAAAATAGTCGGTAGTGAGGCTAAATCCAAGTTCAGCCGGGTCAATCCCATTGTCTATCAAGGGGCTGCCCGGTTCTACCTCGTGCGGAACCTCTCCATATTTTGGGTCAGCTTCTATCATATTTTCGATCAGAAGGCATCCAGCATCCTTAGTGCATTTAGAGAAGTCGTCATCAGTTTTTTGGACAACGCAGCTAGTTCCATCGTTGATTTTGCAGAAATCTCCCTCATATACCCAAAACACGTTGTGCGTCATGTACAAGCTTGCGCCAGGCAACAGGCTAATAAAGTTGTTACCTTCATCAGCATCGCTCCCATCCATGAGAAAAACTGTGTTTGCTATCTGTGCTGTCCCCTCCTGGCCAACCTCCAAAACCTGGAGTTGGGTCAGATTCTGCTGCGAGACGTTGGATTCTTCAGGTAGACCATCAAGTTGCACGCCAGCTTCGTTAAAATCGACATGCGCAGCAGAATTCAAACTGACCAAAGTTCCACTAGAGACAGTTGCTGCGGTGCTTTTCGCAGAGTTCGAGATAGTTGCATTTACAGGGTTAAGTGAAGTCACGGAAACTTGGCTAAGGACATTGGCTGCTATTGACGCGATATTACTATTGATCAAATAAACTCTGCCCAGTCCCGATATTGATATTCCTGTTCCCTCTGCTTGGAGGTCTACTTGCAGCTCATCATCCTGAGCGTCAATTCCATTAGCCTGAATCCACATGTGGCTGACCATTTTACCGCCAATAAATGCAACTGTCCCCCCGGTGACGTCCAAATATTGACCAGCTAGGTTTGCCTTGATTGTTCCAGCGCTATTATCGATTGTGATGTTGGGGTCTACATCTAGGCTTGTGTTAAGTAGTAAAAGTGAGCTGTTTTCAGATGTTACAGCGGTTGAACTGCAGTTTCTTTCTACCGGGCCAGTTAGCGAATCTTCTTGTATGGATAGCTCGCCTCCTTCAATCGTAGCAGAGATAAGAATGACATCGGAGTTGATAGCCCACAACCCCTTACATGAGACTTCACGGTCATCTGCCACGGTGGTGGTTATCTCGCATCCACGTACTGTAGTGTCTACAACTGTCGCTTCGCCGTCCTCAATGATTATGCCATTGACGGTGGTGTGTTGGCTTGACCCTGCATCACTACGATAGCCTATGACTTTAATTCTGTTCAAAACCAACGAAGACTCCATCGCTCTGATTGCGACAGGTCCCGTCGAGTACAAACTTGTAACTCTCTCTTGTGAATCGAATTCCCAAGTTGCAGGATTGTAGCTGGCATGGATTGCGACATCGTTCAACACAACCAAAGACTCGTCATAGTCGCCGCCTGCGACGAAGATGTCTTTTATTTGCTGGGCGCCGGCTTTTTGAATTGCAGTTTTAATTGAATTTACAGGGTCTTCCCTGGTTCCTGCACCATCTTCAGTTCCATCAGGGCTGACAAATATGCCGTTTGCAGTGGCTGCCTTCAGATCTTCACCAGCACAGCCATTGGCGACACCGTCATCGGCCAGTTCTGGGGCTCCAGGGTAAACCGTTGGATCACGGTCATCACAGTCATCTCCATTTGTTGCCCATCCTGGTAGGATTTCAGCTCCGATGCAGCTTTCGATGGGTTCTCCAACACCGTGGCCATCATAATCTGCGTCAACATAAAGGTTGACTAACTGGAATCTTAAAGGGTCATCAGGTGCGCAGTCAGGACCAGCCGCGCATCCTTCCCCATAGCCGTCGCCATCTGGGTCAACGCATTCTTCGGGTGGCTCAGAATCGTCTTGGCCAGGGTCATCGTCAGTGACTTCGATTTCTTGCGATCCGTCACCATCGTCTGTGTCGGTGTCTTTGACGTCTTCAGACGGCTCTTTCGTGTCAGTGTCATCAAAAGTATCCTCACTAACGTCGCCAATATCGTTTCCATTTTCTGGCGACTCTCCACAACCGACGAACACCACAAACAGCCCCGCAATCACGATTGAAAATGCTGGTCTCATTCTGCAAGCCTCCATAGGTTCTGGAGTGACAGTATACCAAAATCTTTTGAGCGCAGGTGTTGATTTGGCCGCCTACTCAAATTCAATATGCCCGATATCGTAAGCAGCCCCTTTTGGCCTATCTCGTTCAAAAAAGTCTTTAAAGAGGTTAAATCCAAGCTCTGCTGGGTCAATTCCCTTGTCTAATAGCGGACTATCATCTTCAACTTTGGTTGGAAAACTTACGTATTTCGGGTCAGCCTCTACCACGTCTTCAATCTGTAGGCATCCAGCTTCCGCAGTACACTTGGAGAAATCGGCATCCGATTTTTGAACTATGCAACTAGTGCCATCGTTGACTCTGCAGAAGTCCCCATCCCGTCCCCAAAAGACGTCGTGGGTCATGTACAAGCTTGCGCCAGGCAACAGGCGAATCAGGTTGCTTTTGTCATCAGTGTTGTCCCATTCCAAATCAAAAAGCGTATTAGCCACCAGTGCAGTCCCTTCCTGGCCAACATCTAAGGCCTGTTGTGTGACCAGATTCGCTTCGGAAACGTTGGACCCATCTGGTAAAACATCATGCTGCAGTTCAGTTGAACATATTTTGCCTTTAATATAGGAATTCAAACTGACTAGATTTCCGTTAGAAACAGTAACCGCATTGCTTACGGCGGATTGCGAGATGCTCGCTTCTATTGGGTTAGCTGAAGTTATGGAGGTATTGCTTTCAACTTCGCTTTGCACCGAAGAAATCTGGCAATTGATCAGATATACCTTTCCCTGATCAGAAATCGTTATCCCTCTTCCCAGCGCAACTAGGTCTAGCTGTAAATCATCATCCTGAGCATCCACCTCATCGGCAAGAATCCGCACAGTACCGCCCGTCCAGGCATTGACGAGTTTGACTTCTCCTCCTGAAACGTCCAGATATCGTGCTGTTGATTCTGCCTTGATTGGTCCAGCGCTTTTCTTGATTTCGATTGTCGAATGGGAGTTCAGGATTAAACCCCTTATCAAAACCTTGCTTTGTTCTGCAACCACGGCAGTTAAATTGCTGTTTCTTTCCACAGGACCAATAACCGAGTCTTCTTTAATGGACAGGCTGCCAGCCGAAATATCCGTGTAGAAAACTCCAACCTCGGAATTGATGGCCCACAAGCCTTTACATGAAACCTCACGGTTGTCGGGCACGGTAGTGGTTATGCCGCACCCGAGAATATGACTTTCTACAATTGTTGCCTTACCTTCCTCAATGATCACGCCGCTGGCCGTGGTGTGTTCGCTTGGTCCACCCGAACTATGATAACCGTCGACATAAATCCTGTTTAGAACCAGCGAAGACTCCATTACTCTGATTGCGACTGGTCCAGTGGAAACCAAGTCGGTAGTACCCTCTTTGCCAAGATCCCAATTTCTTTCTGGATCATAGCCGCCGTGAATTGCGATATCGTGCATTACGACCAAGGACTCATGGTATTCGCCGCCCGCCACGAAGATATCCCTCAACTGTGCGGCTTTGGCTTTCTGAATCGCGGTTGTGATGGATTTTACAGGATCTTCCCTTGTTCCGTCACCGTCTTCACGGCCTAAAGAGCTGACAAATATCCCGCTAGCAGTAGATGCCTTCAGATCTTCGCCTGTACAACCATTGGCGAGGTCGTCGTCGGCTATTTCTGGGGCTTCAGGGTAAACCAATGGGTTATTGTCATCACAATCATCTCCACTGGTTGACCATCCAGGGGGGACATCGGCACCAATGCACAGTTCCTGGGGGTCTCCGGTGCCGTGGCCATCATAATCTGCATCAACATACAGATTGATCAGCCGGAATCTTAAAGGGTCATCAGGTGCGCAGTCAGGACCGGCCTCGCATTCTGGCCCATAGCCATCGCCATCTGGGTCAACGCACGGATTGGGTGGTTCATGGTCGTCTTGGCCAGGATCATCGTCAGTGACTTCAGCCTCTTGTGGCGTGTCACCACTGTCCTTTGTGTCGGTGTCATCACTGTCTTTAGGCGGTTGTTGGCTGTCGGTGTCGTCGAAAGTATCTTCGCCAACATCGCCAATGTCGTTTTCGTTTCCTGGCGATTCGCCACAAGCAACAAACGTCGCAAACAGTCCCGCGATAACGATTGGAAACAGTCTTCTCATTTTGAGCCCCCATTGATGCTCGGATGATCATATATCAATTTTTTGCTGGGGTGGAGAGGTAAATTATAAAGGGATTGTGCTTTAGTCTTGGGCAGGTACAGGGGCAGGGGCAGGGACGGGGACAGGGGCAGGGGCTTAGGGGGTTGGTGCATCTGCTGCTGGGGCATCTGTTGCTGGGGCCTCTGGGACTGCTGCATCTGGGGCTGGTGCATCTGCTGCTGGGGCATCTGTTGCCGGGGCCTCAGGGGTTGGTGCATCTGCTGCTGGTGCATCTACTGCCGCCTCTGGAACCTCGGACTTCTTGGTGTACGAGTAAGCGAAAGTCAGCAAAAGCATGTTTTGAAGCTGCCATTCATCAATCAATTGAGGCTGACGAAGGGCCTTGAAGGTGTAATCAAGAGACGCCCATGAAAACAGCTTGAATGAAAGAATAGCTCCAAGTTCAGCGTTGGTCAGCGATGTGGCGCTTCTGGTGTCTCCAGCTTCCTTTTGCCTAATCGAAGGAATCATCGTTTCTGCAAACACCTTATACGTCAATTTTTTGTCATAAAACGCCCCTTGTACAACTATGGCAGCTTCAAAACCGGCCTGGACATAGTTTTTCAAACGAAGCACTTCCAGGTTCTCGGTTTCTAGCACGTCTCCCATAGCATACTGGCCATTTGCGAAAACCTGATGGGAACCAAAGCCAGCACGAATCAGGACTTCAACCTCTTCCTTGCCAACAGGTCTGGCAAACGCGCCAATTGATTCCTTCAAGGTCAAAGGCAGAAAAGAGTCAGTCAAGTGCAGTTTTTTAGCCTTAACTATCTTGTTGGCACCCGTATTAGGGTCAATCTCGCCTACGAATTCGTATTTGCTCATCTCAGCCCGATAATCGGTGTTTTCAAAGATAGATGTGTCCAGAACAAACCTGCCAAATGGACCCATCCATGGGAATTTCTTTGGTTTGTAGAAGTATATTGACTCAAAGAGCACTCGGTCCGCAGTCTTTAAAAACTGCTTAATCGGCGGCCCATACGTGAAAGTCTCCAAAATAGACAGCGTATTTCGCCAGTCATGGCCGTTCCTTGAGTAAGAAATCATTCCATCAAAGGACGCTCCCAAAGTGACGGCAGAACCATTTTCCTGACCTACAACATTTGCGTTGTGGGTAAAGTTGAGGTTCGCGCCTACTCTCAACGTGCCAACCCATCCAGGCTCAATTTCGGGAGCTGTCACTTTGCCTACGTACTGTGTTTCCAGGGCGGTTGCCCCAACCGGGGTCATCAGAGTTGTCAGCAGCACAACTCCCAGAAGATAAAAGGTTTTTTTCACATTAAACTCCAGTTTAAAACAGTGGGACCAACATCAGGTCATACGTTTAACCGGCGGATTATATACAAAGCTTATGTTTTGGAGCAAGAAATCGGGTGATTTTGGTGTGATTTTAGTGTGGGGATCAAATGTAAAACATTGTGTGGCCTTCCAGTTCCGATTGGCGGTCTACCAAAGTGGCCAATGTTATTCCCTGCAGCACTCTTTCAGCAGCCTCGTCTACCTGTTGCCAGACTTCTCTTAAAGCGCAATAAGCTGGAAGCGTGCAGGGTGAGCCATCCGCTGTCTTGATCCCACATGCAGAACAAAGAGCAGTGCTATCGACCGCCAATATGATGTCATGTAACAGTATGTTTTCAGGGTGGTTAGCCAAGGCGAACCCTCCACCTGGGCCTCTGATGCTGCGAATCAGACCTGCCCTGCGTAAATCGAGCAACAGTTGGTCCAAGAACGCCTTAGGGATATCGGCAGATTCGGCGATATCCTTTGCTCGCATGGGATGAAGGTCAATGTGCTGTGCCAGTTTCATCAAAGCCAAAACTGCGTACTCTGTCCGTGCGGAAATCCTCATTGGCCCCTCTTAGGTTTTTTCTGTGATTTTTCCAGAGCTTCTATTCGCTGCGTCAGCTCTTCAACTTTTTTGTACAGGATCTCAATTTCTTTCTGTGCGTTAGTAATGCTTTTGACACTAGATACGAAAAACTGAAGTTGTTCATCGGCGCGGTGCTGTACATCTTCGTATGCTTTAACCGTGTGTGAGACGAAATCCTTCAGATCCTCGGGAGGTTCAACCTTTATCAGCTTTTGAATGGTTTTCTCAGCTTCTTCTCTTAGGGCAGCCACAGGCGCCAAGCGTTTATGAATGTACTCGCCACCAGAATGTAAAAGGGTAAGGAGCCGTTGGATCGGGGCCACCGGTCGATTACCCTTTTCTTCGGCCAACAATACTTGGGCCAAAGTAATTTTGGTAATGTCCTCACTGGTCTTACTATCGATTACTCTGATTTCAACACCATCGCGAACAAGATCCGCTATCTCGTTCAGGGTGATATACCGACTATCAGTCATGTCGTATAATTTTCGGTTTGGGTAACGCTTGATTGTTCGCATTTTCGCCTCTACATAACAGTGCGATGTTACACGCGAGTTTATCTTTTAGCAAGATTGCGTCTGTCAAACAGTCCGTAATCACGAGGTTTATGCATTCAACTAATCAAGGTTGATTGACTTCTTTTTCGGCTCGCTGATAATCAATCGGACGAAAGCGGGGGCCGTTTAACGGAGAAGGGACCGATGAACCAAGAGCAAGACACACTACAAGAAGGATTCTTTACGACAAGTGTGCGAGCGGCCTTAAACTGGGGGCGCAAGTACTCCTTGTTTCAATATCCTTTTGTTACTGCCTGCTGTGGCATGGAATACATGTCTGTCAGTTGTGCTCACCACGATGTGGCTCGTTTTGGTGCTGAAGTCCCAAGGTTTACCCCAAGGCAAAGTGATTTGCTGTGGGTTGTTGGCACCATTACCCACAAAAACGCTCCGGTTTTGAAGCGGATCTATGATCAAATGTGTGAGCCAAAGTGGGTTATCGCATTTGGTGTGTGTGCTTCAAGTGGCGGATTTTATGACAATTATGCCGCCGTGCCTGGGATCGATCACATAATCCCGGTTGATGTCTATCTCCCAGGCTGTCCCCCACGTCCAGAGCAGGTATTTGATGGACTGATGATGCTTCAAGAGAAGATTCAGCGCGGTCCGATGATGTTGAAATAGCAGGAGGTAAGTCATGTCTGAAGCGTTGGAACTTCGTGCTTACACCTTCATTGATAGCTTGCAACCCCAATTGGCCTCGTTTATTGCCACTGTTGCTCGCGGTTTTTTGCCACTTGAGGATCAAGCCGCCCTTTTTGTCGAGATATCACCGGGTTTACACATTAATGTCCTTACTGATTTGGTGGTAAAAAGGACGGCTGCCATTCCAGGGATGCAAATCGTCGAAAGAGCCTATGGGCTTCTTGAGGTTCACCACCAGGATCAGGGCCAGATTCGAGAGGCTGGTAGAGTCATTTTTGAGAATCTGGGTTTAAAGGAAGAAGATCGACTAAAGCCACTTATCACATCAACTCAGATGATTACTGGCGTCGAGAACTACCACACCCATCTGATTAACACCATGCGCCACGGGCAGTTTTTGTTGAAGAACGAAACGCTGCTTGTGGTCGAGTGTCACCCTGCTGCTTATGCTGCCATTGCCGCTAATGAAGCTGAAAAGGTGGCCCCCATCAATCTCCTTGAGATGATTAGCTTTGGGGCCTTTGGGCGTCTTTACTTGGGTGGGCCTGAAGACAACATCCGTGAAGCGTCTGCCGCGATTGAAAAAACTTTGGCGGGCCTTGATGGGCGGCCAAATGCTGGTAAGTCCTTGGTGTACTAAACCAACATTTTTGTTACCTGGATTTCTTGGATACAATTGGCTATCAAAAGTCATTGCACTACAATGCGTTAATTTCGTATAATCCCGCGAGCATCGGAGGTAGGTATGCGAGAACTCAAGCTTGTGTTGATGGGGACTTTTCTGGCTGTGTTTGCCATGGGATGTGGGGGTTCAAAGACCACAGACCCAGACTTTAGTCCAGACACTCCGACAATGGATCTTAACTATGGCGAAGACACGCCTGATGATGACCAGGCTGAGCCAAGGGAGGATTTGGTTGCTGACGAAGCTGAGCCTGAGGTTGAAGACTCGGATGAGGCAGATACCTACGTCCCACCTGAACCTGGCACCTTCGGCTATCCATGCAAGGATGGTAATGACTGCCATTCAAACTTCTGTGTTGACACCCCGACTGGAAGCGTTTGTACAACAACGTGTGTTGCCGATTGTCCACAGGATTGGGCTTGTAAGATGACTTCGGTTGCTGGTGACCCCATCTCAATCTGCATGCCAATATTTTTGACCCAATGCGATCCTTGCGTTGAGACGAGGGACTGCAACTCCGACATGGCTGGAGGTACGTCGCTGTGCCTGGACATGGGGAATATTGGTAAGTTTTGCGCCGCAGATTGCTCAATCGATGGCTACTGTCCACAGGGATACTTCTGCAAGGATATAACGCTGCCAGGTGGCGCTATTGCAAACCACTGTGTGCCAAAAGACGATGCAGAATGCGTGTGTTCAGTCCGAGCCATAAACTTGGGCGCGTCGACCGTTTGCCATGTGGAAAATGAGCACGGCAGATGCCCTGGTGAGAGGCGATGTTCAATCCATGGATTGTCAGAATGTAACGCGAAAACACCTCGTCCAGAGGCTTGCAATGGTGTGGATGACAACTGTAATGGGCTGACCGATGAAGGACTTGAACGGTTCCCCTGCGAAAAGAAGAACGAGTTTGGTACTTGCGAGGGGTTTGGTTACTGTGCCAACGGCTCAATAGTTGACTGTGACGCCCGAGAACCACAACCCGAGCTATGTAATGGAATCGACGATAACTGTAATGGTGAGACTGATGAGGATCTTTGCTACGACGGAAAGGATTGTACAAGAGACACCTGTGTTCCTGGAGCAACCCCTGAAGAATATACATGTGTTTACACCCCAATTGCCGGTCCATGCGACGACCTGAATCCATGCACCATTGGGGACCGCTGTGACGACCAAGGGAACTGCATGCCTGGTAGTTTGAAGAATTGTGATGACTTAAACCCATGTACCGATGACTTTTGTGAGCCTGGTACTGGTAATTGTGTGCACACGTACAATTCAGCCCCATGTGAGGATGGCAATTTCTGTACACAAAACGATTACTGCCTAAATGGTGCTTGTAGATCTGGCACCATGAAGAGCTGCCTTGACGATAATCCATGCACAAAAAATGAGCGATGTAACCCTGCAACTGGCGAGTGCGACTGGGATCCTGCTGATGGAGTGTCCTGTGATGATCAGGATCCGTGCACAGTAAATGACGTATGTTCCGGTGGAAAGTGTATTGGTCCCGATGACTTCTGTGAAGGTACTGTTTGTCAGCCTCAGGGGGACCAAGTTATTTGCACTTATTCTTGTGTTGTTGTTCCGTTCATAGGCAACGCAACATGCCCGTGCCTTTGTCTCTAGGCCTTTTTCAGAAAATCCCCAGGGATCCTTTTTGCTGTGCTGTGGAATAAAATCCAGCCGAAGTGCGTTCTTGCAAGCACTGGAGGTCGTATGGCCATTTGGAAAAGTCGCAAGTCAAATTCAGAAAGATTTAAAAGGGAGGCGCTGCCTCACCTTGATGCCGTTTATCGTTTCGCGCTGACCATGACCCATGATGGAGCTTTGGCCGACGATTTGGTTCAAGAAACCTACATGAAGGCGTTGGCAGCTTTTGATTCGTTTCAAGAGGGCACCAATTGTAAGGCTTGGCTGTTTCGTATTTTGCGCAATACCTTCGTGAACCAGGTTCGTGACAGGCGTAAAGAGGTGGTTGTTGAGGAGATTCCTGAAGGTTTAGGGGCTTTATGGGCTGATTCTTCCTCGTTTTCTGACCCAGAATCCGCTGTGATCCTGGCTTCAACGCGCCAGCAATTGCAAAACGCCTTGAATGCATTACCAATCGACTTTAGAACAGCGGTTTCCTTATCTGATATTGAGGGGCTGACGTACCAAGAAATCGCTGATGTCATGGCTACCCCCATTGGAACTGTTATGTCCAGGCTGTATCGCGGCAGGCGGATGATGAAGGAGTATTTGTTGAGACAAGGTCAGCAAAGCAACTCACAAGGAAAAGTACTGTCATTAGTTGGTTCAAAAACTGGAAGGGGAGGTTGATATGGACTGTGAACACCTGCCCAAATATGTGGATTTTTTCTTGGATGGTGAGTTGGCGGACGTGGAGCATGCCGCCATTGAGGCTCACTTGCAGCAGTGCGAATCTTGTCGCGAAGTGATTAGTCGCGAATCACGCTTTAGAGCCGCATTACGCCAATCTTTGCGTACGGTTGTGGCACCTGGCAGCCTTAGGGACCAGATTGAGGCCAAGATCGACTCGGCTGGCAAGTCGAGATACCTGCCGACGTTGGCGTATGCTGCTGGAATCGCACTTATAGCTGGCCTTGGTTATGCGGTGGTGGCAAACATCATTGCGAATCCAGGGTTTGAAGAGCAGGCAATAGCCTTTCACCAGCAAAACGAAAAGACCGAGATTGTGGGTAATAGATCTGAGGTTGATTCCTTTTTGAAGATCAGGGCTCCGTTTTCGTATCAGGTTCCGCTTGAGGATACTGGGGACATAAAGCTGGTTGGCGCACGGCTTGCCACGGTTGGTGGTAATCCTGCTGTGGTGTTCTTGTATGACGGTGGTGGACGCAGATTTTCTGTGACTCAGTATAAGCCGCCCTCTGATTGGCAGCCTGGTCCCGCCAGGATTGGGCGCCAGGAAGGGTACACATACGCGACATATGGGGATGGTGCTTTGGTCCAAACGCTGGTGGGCGATATGCCTGAGGCTGAGCTGACCAAAATTGTTCCTGCTGCCTGGCAAAAGTAGGGGCGTGGCTGGACGAGGACTATTTAACAAGTAATGAATTTCCAATAAAACGCGTTTCGATGGGTTCGCTTGGATTAAGGCTTGAAAGTGCCAATTCCACTGCCTGAAGCGCATTTTGCATCCAATATTCCAGGTAAACGGCGTCGGCCTCGTCGGTAAGTCCCAGTTTTACAGGCTCTAACTCTTTTAATTTGGGGCGCAGTTGCTGTCCATCAAACGCAGCCACCAATAGCCGTTTTACATCCTCGGAATCTAAGGGTTCAAGGGAGACGGCGCCATCAATAATATTTCTGGCCCAAGCAGTTGCCAGAATGTTTTCAAAGGTTGCTTTAACCAGTCCAGCTGTCGCTTGGTCCGTCCCAGGGGCATACCCTAGTTTATCCATGGCAAACCTGACCATGAAATCAGCCCGTGCTGTCAATTGCTTGGCCCAATCTGCATCCTGCGTCGTTTGAAAGTTTCGAACCTGGAAACCGCTACCAACGAATTGGCCAATCATTGGCAAAAAAGCTGCAAGTGCAGTAAGGCTGGCAGCAATCTCTTCACCAAACAGGCTGAGTTGCGAAGAGCCCAGGATTTTTCCAATGATGCTGCGAGCCTTTATGTGGGCAGGTCTAACTACCTGGACGCCAGCTTTAAAAAGCTCAGCTGGCCAAGCGACAATCAGGAGGTCTGCGGCTGTTTCCAGGTTATTTTGTGACAGTTCCTGAAGCCCCAAAGACATGAAGGACAGGGTGCGGTCTGAGGCATCCTTCCAAGCCTCAGAGTCCATCGGGTCTGTTTCAACTGCAGCAAAGACCCTGTTTACAAGCAAGGTCATTTCCTGGATGTATCCAGATATGTCAGCGCTTTCTTCGGCGATTGCAAGGGCCTTCCAAAAGAAAAGTTTCGAATCGCTTTTTAAAACTTGTAATCCAAGGGCCGTCCCTTCAGCTGTCCTGGCCGAGATTTTCCCAAGTTGCTTTTCAATTCGTTCAATCAGTGTTTGCTTTAGTTCGGCTAGGACTATCGGCTCGAAAAGCGAAAAACGGTCCAAACTACGTGGAAATCCAACGTCTTCAAGGCGGGCCTCTCGGAAATGTTCAGCTTGGTCTGCTATTGAAGCTATGGTGTCACGACGGCCAGCTTGAATTAGCGAGTGAGCCTCTTCAACTCCGGATGCATAAAGCAATTCCATCAGTTGGCGCAGCGGTGCCACATCGTCCGGAGTGTTGCACACTACCAAAAATACACCGTCAGGAGAGTTGAAAAAGACATCATCTGGAATTGAAACGTTTTCTGCCTCTTCCTGGGTGTATACCGTCGCTTTTGAAAAAATTCGCAGCGCTATAGTTTCAGGACCAAGCTCGTTTACAAACTGGACAGCAAAATCCCAAGACTCCGCTAGGGCCAGTCCCATGACTTGGTCGAATTTTGCAGGCTCCAAAGCCGCGTCTCTCCAGATGGCCAGATCCACGAAAGTTTGGCGTTGCTCTTTTGTTGCAAAAGGTAAAAGTTCAAAAGCGTCCTCAATGCCGATGTCTCTAACTAAATGAAATACTTCGTCGTTTCGTAACGCCTTGAAAACAGCTGGTAAATCTTCTGTTTCAGTTAAAATTCTAAGCTTGTCGGTACCTGATAATCCGGCGAAATTTTTGGGTAGACTTACCGATTGTTGTGAGGCGCCTTGTGTGGCTAACATCTTGGTTTTATGTGGCTTTGGTTCCATTTGTAATCCTTAAAAAGCAATCTTTGCTGGCTTTACCCAGCTTTTGTTGTTAAACAGACGCCAGCTTGCAAAAGCGCCGTTAGACAAGTAGTCTACCGCAGTTTTGGTTTGATACTTTGTTCAAGTTCGTAATCAAATACTAATGGGGCTAAAAATGGCTTTATTAAAACAGTGGGGTGGGGTGGCCACGCTAGTTGTTGCTTCCATCATTCTTATTGCTGGTGTTTGGGCGCCAGGTCTTTGGGAACCTTGGGAGATGGACCAATCCCAAGTCAGCCGACTTATGGCTGAGCCGCCTTTGGTTTTGGTGGCTGAGCCAGGTAATGGTGAAATAAAGGGCAAATTGGAAGCCGGGCTTGCAGATCGAGCGAAGATTGAAGCTTTGTCCGGGGGTTACGATGCGATAAGGACGGCTACCAGCGACAGGATTTTCGAAGCTGTTGTCATCGATATTGATGGGAGCATCAGCAGTAATGACGATGTCGAGGGCGTCAAGGCGTTGGCAAGCTTCCTTGCGTCTTCGGCTGTAAAAAACCGTTCGACTAAATTTATCATCTACTCTGGTGGCATGCTTGATTTGCAGGCTATTCACAGCGCAATAAAGGCCCAGTGGGCGCAGCAAGAAACGACCGATGAGCCACATGTAGCCAAGATGAATGGCTTGGCAGCCTCTTTGACTGAATTTGCCACTCCCGATGAGTTGGTTCCCAGCGTAAAGTCAGCGTTGGCTGGTCACTCGTGTATTGCCCAGTTTAAAGAGGGTGGATACACCGTATTTTTGGCGCCTTTGCACCCGTGGCTTGTATCTAAATCATTCAAGATTTTTGGGTTTAACGAGTTTGGCGCTCGTTTTCCATCAGCGCTGATGGGAATTCTTACCCTGATCGTCATCTTTTTCGGGGTTAGACGTGCGTTTGATGAAAAAACAGCCATTTTATCGGTCATTATTCTTGCCTCAAGCAGCCTCTTTTTGATTGGTTCTCGTTTTGTACAACCAGGTGCATCGATTCAATTTGCCTTGGTGCTAGCTGCCACTGCGTTTGGCGTGGCAGTAACAGGAGCTTTTCGAGTTTGGCCTCTGGTTGTGCTGGGACTGGCCACGATTTTGCTTTACTTTGCCGGTGGCATGACCGGTCTTGTCATCATCGTCAGTTTGGTGCTTGCTTATCCTCTGGTGGTTGGAAAGTTGTCGCGCCAGACCTTGATTGCGGCCGCGGTGGTAGTCGGCTTGCTGCTTGTTGGCACTATCCTGACTTTTGTACCTGATGCAGCCTACTTCCTCCAGTTTAGATTTACCAAGGCCCTGTTCAGCGACGGGATGCAGCCTGTGTATCACAACTACGCTTTTGCCATCAAGCAGATCGGTTTTGGGCTGTTTCCATGGTCTGCCTTTTTGCCCTTAGTATTGGCATATGCCGTTTCCTTCAAGGAGCCCAAGTCTACCAAAGTCCTTGTTCTTATAGGTGTTTTGGCGCCACTTGGCATGCTGATGATCTCCATTTTTGCCTTTGATCAGACTTTTTATTATGGAACTCCGTTTTTAGCTGTTCTGATCGCTCTTTATCTGCGTGATCGCGAGGATGATGCACTGGAATCGCGGTTGCTTGCCCTCTTTGGATTTGGACTGTTTTTGTTACTGGCCAGAAATCTTCTGAAATCACCAGACCCAATAATTTCATTTTTAACCACCGACCCAATGTTTGTCGCCCCCGGCAAGGGAGACCCCGCATTTCCTGAAAGCGTGTCATTACCTAGCTTGGCTAAGCTTGCTTTGGTGGTTATAGCAGGCCTACTTTTTGCGACCAGTACCAAAGCCTTTTCGCTTTTGACCAAGTTGCCAGCCTTTTTGGCGAGGGGGCGCAACTTCTTGATCGTAATGCTGGTGATGGTCGGGGTTATTCTTATCGATATCCTCGTTTTTGTAGCGTTGAAATGGGGGCTTTTGGTGAATGGACCTTATCGTGGCAAGGTCCTTTTAAGCATCTTGCTGACCGGTCCTGACATTGTGTTGCTGTATCTGGTGTGTCTGCTCCTGATTGCAGCTCGTTATGCCGAATCCATTGGAAAGTATGTCAAAAGCGATCTACCAAGGCGCTTTTGGGACGCTTTGTTGAAGCTGGAAAAGGCGTCTGTCTCTACAGTTGGCATTGCTATCGCAGCCATAGTGTTCGGGTTGACGGTGGCATTTCAGTTGGTTCCAGAACTGTCTTTGCATTTGTCCCAAAAGCATATAATTGAGGCTTACAAAGTGTCGAATGCCAAGTCGCCTGGAGAGCTTTTCAGGCATCAGCTTGGGCAAAGCAAATCGAATGTCTATGTTACTGATATCCCAGAGGTAACAGCACGAAATCAAGTCATTTCCAGATTGAAAGACAAATCCAAACGCTCGTTTTTCATCCTGCCAAAAAATCAGTTTAGCGAAGTTAATCATGCAATTCGGGCGGCGGGAGGCTCTTTGGCAGTTCTGGATGATTCATCGTCGAGACTTGTTTTAGTCTCCAATACCTTGGCTGCTGGGGAAGTGGATTATAACTGGCTTGCTGACGCTACTTTGACTGAAGAAGAATTCGCCAAAATTCCCGGGATGCAGACAACATCTGTTGTCTTCGATGACAAGATCGAGTTAGTCGGTGTCAAGCTTGGAGCGCCAACCGCGAAACGTGGTAGGGAGACTGATATTAAGCTGTATTTCAAGGCTCTTGATAAGATTCCGACCTCCTATAGGATGTTTATGCACGTCGACAGAGTTGGGTCGTCATCCCGAATTCATGGTGACCATTGGGTTTTGAACTTGGTAAAGGAAACTGAAGACCAAAATCAGTGCGTTGGATGTTACGCAACGACCCATTGGCTCAAGGGCGACATTGTGGTTGACACATACAACATCAAGGTCCCTATTGGTGCTCTTTCGGGGTTGTACAACGTTTGGATTGGCTTTTATCAACCTAGCGGCGGCAGACGCTTAACAGTGACTTCCTTTGACAAAGAAAAGGTCAGGCATGATGGCAATAACCGGGTCAGCGTAAGCCCTGTAACCGTGGAATAGTTTGGGGGAATCATGCCCGATGCGTTTGACGGCGTGCCTTTATGGATTCTAAAAGCCACTGTACTGGCTTTGGGGGCTACCTTTGGGTCTTTTGCGAACGTTGTGATTTACAGGTTGCCTCTAGGCAGATCGATTGTGTATCCCGGGTCGGCGTGTGCAAAATGTGAAACGCCCATCAAGTGGTTCGACAACATTCCAGTCATCAGCTACATGCTGCTTTTGGGCAAGTGCAGGGTATGTAAGGACCCAATCTCGATAAGGTATCCATTAATTGAGCTTTCAGGTGCTGTTCTATCGCTGGCCTGCCTTTTACTGGCCATAAATGTTGGGTTTGAAGTCGCTGATTTGGCAGGCTTGGCGGTCCTGTGGGCGTTTTTCTTCGCATTTTGCTTCCTGTTACTGGTCATCACCTTTATCGATCTTGAGCATTGGTGGATTCCACCCTCACTGGTTCTTCCGGGAATAGCGATTGGGTTGCTGACCAATATTTTGCTTGGAGATTTGACTAGGGTAAGTTGGCTTGACGCATTGATTGGAATGGTCGCCGGAGCCTTGCCCATATGGCTGATTCGAGTCTTGTATTTCAAGATTCGAGGCCATGAAGGTATGGGGCTTGGCGACGTTTTTCTGATGGCAATGGTCGGAGCGATGCTTGGCTATGTCGCCTTACCTTTTGTGCTACTTGCAGCATCGATTCAAGGCTTGATAGTTGCGATTCCCTTGTCGCTAAAAAAGAAGATATCGGACCCACCATGGGAACCTGAAGAAGGCCATGAACACCAGGAAACAATGGGCAAAACAGCTGTCCCATTTGGTCCTTTCATAGCGTTAGGTGCTCTTCAGTGGCTGTTCTTTGGCGATGCAATAGCCGCACTGCTGTTTCAGTTCTAAAAGTCTCTGAGACTAATCGGACAATTTGGGGGAAGGGGAAGGGGCAGGGACAGGGGAAGGGGCAGGGACGGGGACGGGAAGACGTTTGTGCTGATCTGCAGGATTTGGAGCTAAAAGAAGGTCGAGAGGGCACCCAGCAACATGGTCCGGGGGCAATCCTGGAGGGCGCTATCGGGAGTTGCCGGGACCCGACGTCTTTTGGTTGACATGAAGGCCGCGAAGCGGCCCGTCCGGGCCAAAAGGATAAACGTGCACGTTAGCAATCGTATATTTCGCCCGGACGATGTCACCAAGAGACAGTCGGGATGGCTACGGGAGATTTTGGGTCCGGAAGGATGCCCCCGGACATGTTTTAAAACTCTAACGAAGAGATAAAACGCCAAAAAGAACAAACAATCAGGAGTCATAACAAGCTAGTTAGCAGGATCTGCAACAGGGTCAGTATCAGAGGCGGGGACAGGGGATGTGGGGGGATTGCGTTAGCGGCGCTGGAGTGCGAAGAGTAGGGGTTCGAGTTCGTCGACCCAGAAGCTGCCGCCCTTTGCTTCCTTGTCAGCCTGGATCAAGCGCTCGACGTCCTTGACGGTAGATTTGTCACCGAGACGCCAAATCCCAATGATCAGGAAGCGTCGCAGGTCGGTCTCTTTTGGGTTCACAGTTGGATAGAAGGTCAACAGCGCTTCCAGCGCCTTCCTACTGTGATCACCCTTCACGTTACTAAGCAAAATGGCCGCCTTCTGGGAAGCAACGATATCTTCACCCTTAAGCACGCCAATCAGGCAATCAACGTCGTTCTTAGCGCACTTTTGAAGTACCGAGATCATTGACTGGAACTCGCCAGACTCTTCACCAGTGGTTCGCGCTACAACCAGCTCACTCTTGTCAGCCTTCAGCATCTTTTCCAGGGCAGGCAGTTCATCCCATGAAATCCCCATAGCGACCGGTTTCAGCAATGGGGCGCGGAAGGTCTGCAGCTTGGAGGTTTTGTAGATATCCAAAAGGGCAGGCATTCCAGCATAACCTGGGAGCATACCCAGAGCAGTAGCCGTATCGAGGCGAAGCTTAGCGTCATTATCTGGGTTAACGATGATCTCTTTAAGCTGAGGGATAATCTCAGGAGAACCAACGTTCCACAGCGCCAGCATGGCCATCGTGATGCGGTTTTGCTGAGTAATCTGCCAGGAACGAGTGACACGGTCATCAACACCAACAGGTGGGTTCAAAGGCTTTGCAAGGCTCTTTGCGATGGCCGGCGCAGCTGAAATCTCACGAAGATCACCCAAAACCTGATAAATCTCGGGGCCATCTTGCCATTCCCATTCATTCATCCCAAGGCGACTAGCCGTATTCGCCAGTTCCTCGATCATTGGACCGTATTTGGAACGGTCATTAGCCTGCACCGCAACCAAAGGCTCCACAACCTTCGGCCCGATCCTCGCAAGAGCCTTCCTGGCGGCGGTGTACATCTTTTCACCACGCTGGGTCTTTATAAACATCCCCATGATCAGGTGAGGGATTGCCTCTTCAGAACCAATCTCTCCAAGAAGTCTGGCAGCAGCAGCATTGACCTGGATACCCTGCAGGTTCGGGTCATTACGCAGTAACTGAATAAACAGTTTTTCGTGCTGCTTCAGGTTATCCTTATCAATCTTGGCCAGAGCATTGATTGCATTATGTCTGGCCTTCGGTGCATCACTGGTTGTCAACACCTCGATCAGCGGTTTGCGCAGCTCAGGGATTGCAAAATCCTCTGCGACGGCTGCAGCCTGAGGCGCAGAATCCGGATCCCGCAGTGCAGCGGTCAGCAGTTCCACTGAGGCAAGAGGCTCATTGATGTTCTTTACAGCGGCAAGGATGTCATCCTTGAACTGGCTGGTTGGGAAAAGCTCTAATAGAATCGGTAAGCTGTCAACACAGTGCAGCTCACCGGATTCTTTAATCGCCTTTTTGCCATTGACGGGGCTACGCAGCAATTTAGCCCAGCCATTACACGTGGTCGGAGTGCCTTTGACGCATGCAGTTTCAAGCGTAAGGGCAAACGCCACTGTCACGGTTAACAGAACGACTAGCGGTTTTCTATCCACGGTGTCCTCCACAAGTGATTTGTTGTCACTGAAAGTACCTTATGGAGTATAGTTTGACCGTTGCCACAAGGTCAAGAGGGTTGGCCACGTCTATTGACCTTTATTTTTGCGTTGAGGGGGAGAATGAGCCCAAAAAACATGTGGAGAAAGGCCGTTCCGGGCATTTTATTCCTGTCGCTGCTTTCTTGTGGCGGCGGTCAGACTGCTGGACTGGATGTCGACAGCCTTCTGTTTGGTCTTGAAAAATGCCAGGAAAATTCGGATTGCCAGACAAATATGTGCTCTATGGGAATGTGTTTGGGGTTTTTAACCGTAAGTTCCGACCTGCAGCGTGCCGAAATAGGGGCCGTTTTTGGTAAAGCGGCGCCAAGAGCACGAGAGCGCTTGATTGACGCTTTGGCTGTGGTGCTTGAAGACGGGGATACATCAAGTGTAATCAGGGCCAGAGCCGCGGATGGGTTGGGTTATTTAGGTGGTGACAGGGTAGAACAGATGTTGCAGCCAGCCTTGGCTGAACACTCGGAAATTATAAGATTTTTTGCAGCGCGTTCCCTGCATGCCTTGGGTAATTCAGTTGGTACCGAGACTCTGCTGACCTTCAAAGACCATGAATCTGAGGCCGTAAGGATAATGACCGAGTTAGCACTGGCTGATCACGGCGAAAACAGGAAGTAAAACGTGTCTTTACCCTTGTCTGCGAATCCGTGCGCGTAGCCTATTTTTAAAGTTGCATCTCTGGCCAAGAACAGATTTATTCCCAAAGATAGTTCAGCCCCAATTCCCCAGTTAAATCCGCTTGAGCTGTCATTTGTCCAGGTCCTACCCAGATCCGCGAAGACGGCTCCATGGAGGTAGCGTGCAGACAGTGGAATTGTGCCCAAGCTGCGAAAGATTGGAAAAATTGGGAAGCGATACTCAAGATTGCCAAGAAAGTAAGAGTTTCCCACGAAGGCGTTGTGACCGTAGCCACGTAAGTAACGCCCAGATAGTGGCTGATTGTTAATAATTGCCATCACCATGTCTTGTACTGGAAAACCGCCTTGTCCGTAGACTTCTATCGTTCCTATGTCCCCAATAGAAGTCGCTCCAGATGTAAGCAGGGCCAGCACATGACCATGTCCCCAGGGCATTGGTACATATCCGTCAAGGGTGCCAGTGATTGTTAAGGATTTTCCATCACTTCCAAGCCATTTGTGGCGCCCTCCAACAGATATGCCACCAGAGAGGCCGCGCTCGGTTGATACAGATTTCGCCCAGGAACGCAGCCAAGAAAAAGACGCAGAAGCGGTAAGGCCAGCCAGTCTGCGGCTTTCTGGACGAGAAGGTGTGGTAGATGCCGGTTCGTGGGCTTTAGGTATTTCGCCAATCATTTTCCAGCGTATGGAGTAGCCCAAAGAAACCCTGAATGAAACCACCCGACCAGGAATTGGTAAGGAAGCTCCGGCGTTTATCATCCAGTTCCTGGCGTCCACTTCCTTGATTTGATCATCAATTATGGCGCGGTCTGTTCCATTCCAGGTCACAACATCAAGGGATAAATTAGGAAAAAGGCCAAAGTACTTGTACTGTAAAGCCCCGTAGGGTGTAATCCTCGTCAAATCAGCATCAAAAGCGGCCAAAAAATAGTGACGGTCTAAAACATCAGAACCAGTAAATTCAAAGCCAAGCCTGTTATTACCCCCGCTTGAAAAAGCCCACCTTGGTATTATGGAGCGCGGCTTTAACGATGTCGCTCGATAAGGAGTGGCGTCGCCATCGAAGTCAGTTTCCATTGGGAAAGGTGGTGGAGTTTGGGCTGATTCTAAAGGGCTGTCCGCATGGGGAGCCTTGGTGTCATCTATGGCGATCCAATTCTGTGGCTCCAAGGGTAACATCGCCAAATCATAGCCTTTTGGGCCATATGCACTGTAAACAATCGAAGTGCCAGCTGGAGAAACGGCCGGCCAAAAGGCGCCTCCAGGTTCCCTTGTAATTCTAAATAGTTGTCCCGTTGCTAATTCAAGCGCGAAAAGGTCAAAAACACCTTCATGGTCGGAAGAGAAAACTATGAACCTTCCATCAGGCGTGGGCACTGGGTCGCGATCAAGAAATTTATCGTTTGTTAACTGTTGCAATTGGCCAGTTTCAAGGTTTACTGACCATAAGTCCCATTGGCCGTCTTTTGCACCTGTAAAAACGAGATGCTCTGATCCTGGCAAAACAACTGGGTCACCCAAATCGCTGAATAATCCAGGTTGGATGATGACTTTCTCACTTTCTGAAGGTTTGTCTTCGCCCACCGCAAATGAGACTAGCGATGCTTGATCATAGTCTGCCCGAACGTATGCAATGGTCGTGGCATTAAACTTGTCATCAAAGACGGCCAAATCCCTGGCCCTGCTTCTGGAGGTCAGCTTTTTGAGACCATCTTTTAATTCAAAGATCTCGCCATATTGATAAACCAGACGATTCCAACTGGTTGATGTTGAAAAGATGCGACCACGGTATGCAGCAACTGAATGACATCCCCCATCGCAGTCGACCAAGCGCTGTGGCTTTTTATTAGGCCTTTCAATGTCGAGCTGGAACAAACCAGACATGGAACGCCCGTCGGATTTTACCCACACTACATGTCTTGGGTCCTTGAACACGGCTCGCCCATTGAATTCGCCGCCTTTAGTAAGTCTTTCACCTTGGATTAGACCCAGTTGCGTTAATTCGGCCAAGTGCTTTTCACTGTCTGCGATAACCTGCGCGTGAAATTCACTCCACAACGAGTAAAAAGTGGTTCCAAAGTGACGTTTTGCCACTGTGTTCAGCAAAAACGGTATCACGTTCGCGCCGTAGTTTTTAATGAATTTGGTAATCGTCTCTAGCCCAAACTTTTGTGCCAAAAATTCAAAGAAGAAGCCTCCAAACAGGTATGGGGAAGTGCCTCTTGGCCAGATGATGGGAGTTACTGTAAGTTGTGATAATTGTGGAAAGGTCCCACCCAAGGCTGCCTGGCGAAGCATCATTTTGTACTGGCTGGAGCCAAGTCTGCCTCCATCTGGAAGTTGGGACTCCATAAATACTGCCAAGCCTTCGATGAACCATTTCTGGATTGCCCCGTTTGGCAGAAATGTTTTTCCGATGACCTTGTTGACAAATCCTGGGATCTTGGACACTTCGTCCATGTGCACGATGTGGGTGTATTCGTGGACAACTAGTGATGAAAGATAATCTGAAAAAACGCCCAACTCTGAGTCTGGCCCGGGTGGCGCAGCAAAAAGTCGAATCTTGTCGTATGGATGAACTGAGGCCCAACCATTAGCCGAATCAACATCATCCCAAAGTGATATTTCGACGAGCTGACTTGGGTACAGTCCCAAGAGTTCGCCAACCCACTGGTGCGAGGAATTGGCAATGCTCATCACCCTGCGAGCCATAAGTTCGCCACCTTGATAAAAGTGAACTTTAAAGTGCTCTGAACTCAGGGTTTTCCAACGTATATTTGGGTCAGTGCCGGCAAAAGCTTTGGCTGGTGCCAGCAAGAGGATTACCGCCAATATGGCAAGTAAGGCAAAACTGCGTGGTGATGCGATGTTGCTCACGCGATAAAGATATCACATGGCTCGTGGATCAACGTGCTCAAATTGAGCATTGCCAGGAATAACGTGGCTTATTCCTGTGCGGCCTCAGGTGCGGCTTCCTTTGCAGGTTCGGCAGCAGGTTCGGCAGCAGGTTCGGCAGCAGGCTCTGCGGCAGGCTCTGCAGCTGGTTCGGCAGCAGGCTCAGCGGCTGGTTCGGCAGCTGGTTGTTCCTCGGCTTTAGGGGCCTCTGCTGGCGGCTGAACCCCTGGTTCCTCGACCACAACGTTGGACAGTTCTATGAACTTGTCTAAATTAGCCAAGTAGTTAGCGCATTCGTCTCTGGCAGTCAGTTGCCCTGCTTTTTCACAGGCCAGACTTGCTGCATCCTTATCACATACCGCTTTCTTAAGCTCGTTACATTCGTTTTTGCCACACCCAGTCGCAAAACCTATTGCAACAACACCAGCCAGGATCAATAACCTTTTCATCACGATGTACTCCAAAGAAGACGTTCCATCGTATCACAACCGCCCGAACTTAAAAGTCCCTTATCTCTGTAGTTTCAAGCGAAAAATACCCCATTTGAGGTTCTTTGTAAGGTTTTTTTCGGGCCCTCGCTTCCATACCAAGTGACCACCAAGTAAAACAAAAGTAGACATGAGGACGTATTTGTTCGTTCTATTTAGGGCTATCCACGTCATCTGATGGCGTGCTAGTATCGCGTAAGTTTTGGCGGAGCCTAAGGTGGATCTGGTTGAACTGATCAAGGCTGCAGGTGTTGTTGGTGCTGGTGGGGCTGGATTTCCTACCCATGTCAAGGCCGCTGCAAGGGCGGAAATATTGATTGCCAACGGTGCTGAGTGCGAGCCTTTACTTGTTACTGACCAATGGACTGTGATTAGTCACGCCAAGTTGATTGCTGAAGGCATGAGAGCCCTTGGTAATAGGGTGGGTGCGAAACGCCTGATTTTTGGCGTGAAATCCCATTATACCGACGTGATACAGGCGATGACTCCCTTTTTGGATGGGGAATATCCCATCGAAATAGGTCTGATCGGGGATTTTTATCCTGCCGGTGACGAGCAGGTTTTGGTACACGAACTGACTGGGCGCGTGGTGCCCGAGGGTGGAATTCCTTTGGATGTGGGGGTGGTAGTTAGCAATGTGGCAACCCTTGCGAACATCAGGCGTTCCATTGACGGCCAGCCTGTTATTCGCAAGGAAGTGACTGTAACAGGGCTGGTCCGTAACCCAGGTGTCTATGAAGTCCCAATTGGTATTTCAACTGCGGAAGTCGTGGCAGCCGCGGGAGGGGTAACTGACGAAAACGTCGCAATCATCGAAGGTGGCCCCATGATGGGCATGCTGATTGAAGACTGGTCCAAACCTGTAACAAAAACCACTGGCGCTTTTTTGGTGTTGCCTGCTGACAACGAGGTGGTGATTACCAGACGGCGTCCTCATGCTGCTACTTTTCGCCAGGCCCTTGCTGTCTGCTGTCAGTGCCGCATGTGTACTGACCAGTGTTCAAGGTTCTTGCTTGGGCATCGTATCGCGCCTCACCTTGCGATGAGGGCCTTGCTAGCTGGTGGGGCTTATGATTTGGATGGGGTTGATGCTGAGGGCAGGCGTTTTGGTCAGCCCAGCGGAGACGACATCCCATTTGAAGTCAGGGCGATGGGCTACTTGTGTTCCCAGTGTGGAATCTGTGAGGTCTGGTCTTGTCCCCTTGGTTTATCTCCAAGGTACGTTTTTGGGGACTATAAAGCTGGGATGATTGCAAGAAAACAGCCAAATCCCTTGAAAAATCGACCAGAAACCGCGCTAGAACAGCAAGCTTGGCTCAGGCTGCCCAAGCCAAGACTCGTAGAGAGGCTTGGACTGAAAGACTATCTATTGCCATACAAGGGCACTACCGTTCCAGTTGCAGATCCTTGGGAAGTTAACATCAGGCTAAAACAGCATGTCGGAGCCCCAGCCATTCCCATTGTAAAAGTGGGCCAAGCAGTTTCAGCAGGTCAATGCATTGCTGAGATTCCGACGGGAGCGCTTGGGGCCAGAGTTCATGCATCCATGACAGGAACGGTTGCAGCGATAACTGACCAGCACATAAAGATTGTTAGGCAAGGTGTCTGATCATTTAATTAAGAGAGGTCCTACATATGACTTCACTACCGGCGATTGCTTTGATTGAGCTGACTTCCATTGCTCGTGGCGTAGTAGCCTCAGATGCCATGGCTAAAACGGCCCCAGTCAAGCTACTTCAGTCCCAGA
Organism: Oligoflexales bacterium; assembly: GCA_012840965.1. GTDB lineage: Bacteria > Myxococcota_A > UBA9042 > DTJE01 > DTJE01 > DUVQ01. Next base: position 32,845 of record DUVQ01000121.1, read on the forward strand.
CGATATGTCCAGGCAAATACCTGATAGTCGTAGGCGGCGGCGAAGACCCTGTAAGAGAGGCTTTTCAGGTCGGCCTACACTACGCTGGCCAGTATCTAGTCGACCACCTTGTAATTCCAAACTTACATCCCCAAGTGCTACCAGCTCTGGCAGCGATGCAGCCTCTCCAAAAGCTGGAGTCAGTCGGAATCATAGAGACATTCTCTGCAGCAGCAACCGTTTTAGCCGCCGACGCAGCCTGCAAGGCCGCAGAGATCACCCTAATCGAGCTGCGCCTAGGCAACGGACTAGGCGGAAAAGCCTACCTGACCCTATCAGGCGAACAGTTCTCAGTAGAAGCCGCCCTAAGCGCCGGAGTCGATGCAATAGCATCCGGCCTGTTGCTAAGGTCCGAGCTAATCCCAGCCCCCCACCAAGACATGGGCAGGGCTTTGTTGTAGAGGCGGGGACAGAGGCAGGGACAGGGACAGGGAGATGATCGTGGTGATCTGCAGGATTTGGAGCTAAAAAGAGGTCGAGAGGGCACCCAGCAACATGGTCCGGGGCAGGGCCAGGGAGACGTTTCTACAGGTTTTGAACATAAGCTCTGCATTTATGAACGAATCGTTGACAAGCTAGCCGATATGATGCATCATACTCGGCCCGGACTACTTTTCCGCCGGGAATCAGCCGAAAAAAAAAGAGGTTGACATTTACCTTCATGGGTATAGAATATCGTGCCCTTTGGTTTGAGTAACCAAAAGGCTTGGGTTTTGGGAATTTAGGAGTCCTTGATGCCGACTATCAATCAACTGGTAAGAAAAGGGCGGACGATCCGCAGACTTAAAACTAAGTCGCCAGCTTTGCAGTCTTGCCCAATGCGCCGAGGTGTCTGCACGCGTGTCTACACAACCACGCCAAAGAAACCAAACTCGGCTATGCGAAAGGTTGCTAAGGTTCGTCTGACTAACGGTTTTGAAGTCATCGCCTATATTCCAGGCGAAGGTCATAACCTTAGTGAACACTCCCAGGTGATGGTCCGTGGCGGTAGGGTCAAGGACCTTCCTGGTGTTCGTTATCACATTATTCGTGGAACGATGGATGCGAAGGGTGTGGATAAGCGTCGTCGTAGTCGTTCTAAGTATGGCGCCAAGCAGCCCAAGGGCGTGAAGTAGTCAAGGGAGGCGATTAATGCCCAGGCGTAGAGAAGTCCCAGTTCGTGAGGTTTTGCCAGATTCGCGGTACAACGACTGGTTGGTGGCAAAGTTTGTAAATCACTTGATGTACAAAGGCAAAAAGGCCGTTGCGGAAAAGTTGTTTTACGACTCCATGGACCTGATTGCGCGTAAGACAAAAGAAGATCCCTTGAAAATCTTCAAACGCGCCGTTGAAAACGTGAAGCCGCAGGTGGAGGTCAAGTCAAGGCGCGTCGGTGGTGCGACCTATCAGGTACCCGTCGAAATTCGCCCTGAAAGAAAGACTGCCCTTGCAATCCGTTGGTTGCTGTCTTTTTCTCGCAAGCGTTCGGAGAAGGGCATGATCAACAAGCTGTCATCGGAAATCATCGACGCCTTCAACGGTCGTGGAAACGCGATCAAGAAGCGTGACGATACCCACCGTATGGCAGAGGCAAACAAGGCTTTCGCTCATTATCGTTGGTAGTATTGTAAGGAGTGCCTTTCGTGGCCAAGAAGGTGGATATAAGTTTGGTTCGTAATATCGGCATCATGGCCCACATTGATGCTGGTAAGACGACTACAACCGAACGAATCCTGTTTTTCACAGGAGTGTCTCATCGTTTAGGCAACGTAGACTCCGGCGATACCCAGATGGATTGGATGGACCAGGAGCAGGAGCGAGGAATTACCATCACCTCTGCAGCTAACACCTGTTTCTGGGATGGACGTCAGATCAATGTCATCGACACTCCCGGCCACGTTGATTTCACCGTTGAAGTCGAGCGTTCTTTGCGTGTGCTGGATGGTGGCGTCGTTGTTTTCTGTTCCGTCGGCGGAGTTCAGCCGCAGTCCGAAACTGTCTGGCGTCAAGCGAATCGTTACAAGGTCCCCAGAGTCGTCTTTGTCAACAAGATGGACCGCACGGGGGCCGATTTTAATAAAGTGGTAGGTCAGGTTCGAAGCAGACTGCGTGCCAGGGCTGTCCCAATCCAGATACCCATTGGTAAAGAGTCCGCTTTCAAGGGTGTTGTCGACTTGATTACGATGAAAGCCCTTGTCTGGGGTGATGGACTGGATCATACATTCGTCGAGACCGAAATACCTGAAGACTACTTAGCCAGTGCTAAAGCTGCCAGGTCCGAAATGTTGGAAGTGGCCGTTGAATTCGACGAAGCGGTCATGGAGAGATACCTTGAAGGGATCCTGCCAACAAACGAGGAAATCGTCGAGGGACTGCGCAAGGGCACATTGGCGAACCAAATAGTTCCAGTTTTGTGTGGCTCAGCCTTCCGCAACAAGGGAATTCAGCCCCTGTTGGACGCAGTTGTTCAATATCTGCCTTCCCCCTTGGATATGCCACCAGTTTCGGGAATTGATCCCATCAAATCTAACGGGGAGCTTGTTCATGCAGAGCGAAAGCCGACCACGTCAGAGCCGTTGGCCGCTATCGCATTTAAGCTGATGAACGACCCTTATGTCGGGCAGCTTACCTTTGTTCGGGTTTATTCTGGTGTGTTCCAGGCAGGCAGTTATGTCCTTAATGCCGGGCAAAATCAGCGTGAACGTGCGGTTAGGCTTTATCGGATTCATGCGAACAAACGTGAAGAGGTAAGCGAGGTATATGCTGGGGATATCGTCGGTGTGGTTGGATTCAAGACCACTGTAACTGGTGATACGATCTGCGATCCGGAAGCGCCCATTTTGCTTGAATCTGTAGATTTCCCAGATCCGGTCGTAGAAGTGGCCTTAGAAGCGGCATCCAAGAGCGATACTGAAAAGCTGTTTGCGTCGCTGCGACGTTTAGCGCTGGAAGATCCAACATTTAAGTTCAAGATTCATGAAGAGACTGGTCAGACAATAGTTGCAGGCATGGGTGAATTGCATCTGGAGATTTTGGTCACCAGAATGCAAAGGGAGTTCAATGTTGATGCGCGTGTCGGTCGTCCACAGGTCGCTTACCGTGAGACGGTTACCAGGCCTAGTGAATCCACTATTAAGTACGTTAAACAAACCGGTGGGCATGGTCAGTATGCTCATGTGGTAATGAAGATTGAGCCTTTACCTCGCAATTCTGGGATTCAGTTTGAAGACGCTACAGTTGGTGGCAGTGTGCCAAAGGAGTACATTCCTGCGGTAGAACGGGGCGTGCGTGATGCGGCTTCCAACGGTGTTTTGGCTGGATTTCCAGTTGTTGATTGCAAGGTAACACTGGTCGATGGCTCGTATCATGAGGTTGACTCCTCTGAAATGGCTTTTCGGGCCGCGGGAACAATGGCCCTAAAGGATCTGGTCGCCCGTGGCCAGCCTATTTTATTAGAGCCTGTAATGTTGCTCGAAGTCCTGGTCCCAAGTGAATACATTGGGGATGTGTTGGGTAATCTATCGACCAGACGCGCTCGCGTGGTGAAGATGGAAACCCAAGAAGACGGGACTCAAGCGGTCGGGGCCGAGGCTCCGTTAGGTGAGATGTTTGGGTACGTGACTGACCTTCGGTCGTTGTCGCAGGGTAGGGGAATCCAGACGATGGAGTTCCTGCACTATGCCCCAGCACCGCAGGCTATCCAGACACGCGTGATCAACGCTGGGAGGATGATCTAGCATGGCAACTCAGAGGATTCGTATCCGGCTGAAGGCCTATGACCACAAGATCCTCGACCAATCGGTTGGGGAGATTATCGCTACGGTCAAAAAGACTGATGCGAAGGTGGCAGGGCCTATTCCATTGCCGACCAAAATTAGTCGTTATACCGTGCTGCGTTCGCCGCACGTGGATAAAAAGAGCAGGGAACAGTTCGAAATCCGCACTCACAAGCGGTTGATCGATATTCTGGACCCAACTTTGCAGACGCTGGACGCTTTGACAAAACTCGACCTTAGTCCTGGTGTGGACGTCGAGATCAAGGCTTGATTCGAGGCGAGGGGGACATGCCTAATTTGGATGTTTTTGACCTCGGGCGTAAGAAGGTCGGTTCAATCGACCTTTCTGACGCTGTGTTTGGAGCGGAATCACGACCGCATCTTTATCACCAGGTGGTGAGAGCTCAGCTGCTTTCAAAGCGAGCTGGCACCTCCAAGACGAAGAAGCGCGGTGAAGTGTCCGGTTCAACCAGGAAGGTTTATCGGCAAAAGGGAACTGGGCGTGCACGTCACGGCGACAGCCGCTCACCACTGTTTAAGCGTGGTGGAACCGTATTCGGCCCAATTCCAAAGGAATGGGACGTCAAGGTGCCCAAGAAGGTTAAGAGAGCAGCTCTTGTTTCTGCTTTGTCAGATCGTGTTCGCGAAGGACACGTCTGGATTTTGGACAAAGCCGAGCTAGAGCAGGCCAAAACCAAACGCATTGCCGAGCTGATGGCCCGCTTTGAGGTTGGTAGTGTTTTATTCGTCGATGTTGACAACAGGAACCTGTCGCTGTCTTGCAGAAATCTGCCAACAGCCAAGTACCTGTCAAGTCGCGGATTGAACCTGTTTGACGTGTTGAAGTACGACCACCTCATCTTAACGAAGGGTGCCGTCGAGGCAATCGAAGGAGCGCTGACGACATGAAGAGCCCTTATGATGTGATTCGTCGCCCTCTCATCACCGAGAAGGCGAATTTGGACAAGGAGCGTCGTAACACCTACCACTTTGAGGTGCCGGTGGTCGCTGATCGCCAGGAAATCAAAGAGGCTGTTGAACGTGTTTTCAACGTAAAGGTGGACACTGTTAGGACCCTTATCGTTCGCGGTAAGTTGGTTCGCAGAGGACGCACTTTTGGAAGACGACCCAGTTGGAAAAAGGCGATTGTAACCCTTCGAGAAGGGGATTACATCGATCTTTTCGAAGGGATGTAACCGCGTATTCGCAGGGAGCGGACGATGGGTATCATCAAGTACAAGCCAACTTCGCCAGGCCGTCGGGCCATGTATGGGGCGGATTTCTCCGATATTACGAGGGGAACTCCTGAAAAATCCCTGACGACCCACACGACCGGCAAGGCTGGACGAAATAGTGCTGGACGCATAACCTCTCGCCATCGTGGCGGTGGGCATAAGCGTCGCTATCGTATTATCGATTTCAAGCGCGACAAGGTTGGGATTCCAGCCAAGATTGCACAGATCGAATACGATCCTTATCGCAGCGCCAGAATTGCACTTTTGCACTATGTTGATGGCGAGAAACGCTACATCTTGGCGCCTCGTGAGTGCAAGGTTGGTGACACTGTGGTGGCGTCGCCACACGCAGACATTCTGCCTGGCAACTGTCTTCCTTTGAAGGCTATTCCCCAGGGGACCCTGATTCACAACATCGAGTTAAAAATCGGTGGCGGTGGCAAGATGGTTCGAGCCGCTGGTGGATCTGCAAACCTGATGGCCCTTGAGGGTGGATATGCTCTTTTGAGGCTCCCCTCTGGTGAGCTTCGAAAGGTCAGGGAAGAGTGTCGTGCCACTATCGGCGACCTGTCCAATGGCGATCACGAGAATATGTCGATCGGTAAGGCTGGAAGGAATCGCTGGAAAGGTATCCGGCCTCAGTCCCGTGGCGTTGTCATGAACCCAGTTGATCACCCAATGGGTGGTGGTGAGGGTAAGACGTCGGGTGGGCGCCACCCAGTTACGCCTTGGGGTAAGCCGACCAAGGGCTATCGTACGCGCCAAAACAAGCGTACGGATAAATTGATTGTTAAACGGCGCAAAAAGTGACGGACGGAGTGAATAATGCCTAGGTCAGTAAAAAAAGGACCGTTTATAGACAGCCATTTGGTTGAAAAGATCGAGCAGCAGCTTCGGTCTGGTCAGAAGAAATCGATTAAGACGTGGTCGCGTCGGTCGGTTATCTTGCCAGAAATGGTGGGGTTAAATTTTGCGGTACACAACGGTAAGAAATTTATACCTGTTTTCGTATCGGAAAATATGGTCGGACATAAGTTAGGTGAATTTGCTCCTACGCGCACTTTCCACAGCCACGCTGGCGATAAGAAAGGCAAGATGGCGAAGGGTAAGAAGTAAGAGGTGGGACCGATGGAAGGGCATGTCGTTAAAGCCACCGCTCGTTGGGTCAGGATGGCGCCTAGAAAGGTTCGCCACGTGGCCGATGTGATTCGCGGCAAGCGCGTTGATGAAGCTAGTGCAATCCTGTCGTTCGTGCCACGGCGAGCAGTTCTGCCAGTAAAGAAGGTTTTGAACTCGGCTGTGGATCAGGCAAGGCAGGCCGGTAATTTTGATTTGGATAACCTGTACGTAAAGGAAATTTACGTTGATAAGGGGCCTTCCATCAAGAGGACCTTAAGCAGAGCACGCGGAATGGTTAACCGAATTGATAAGTTTACGAGCCACATAACTGTGGTTCTGGGCGAGTTGGACTAGGAGGGTACCTTGGGCCAGAAAACTCATCCGGTGGGATTTCGGATCCCCTACATCAAGACTTGGAACTCGCGTTGGTATGCAGATAAGCACTACGGGGCGTGGGCTGGCGAGGACAAGAAGATCCGTGAAACCGTCCGGAAAAGGATGGGCTTGGCTGGGATCTCATCTGTTCAGATTGAGCGCACCGCCAATCGTGTGAAGGTCTATATATTTACCGCTCGGCCTGGCATTGCCATTGGTCAGAAAGGTAAAAATATTGAGGATTTGAAGCGTGAGCTGACTCGCCTTACTTCTTTGGAAGTTGTGCCCTTTATTCAAGAGGTGCGAAAGGCAGAGCTTGATGCTCAGCTGGTTGCCGAATCGATTTCGCAGCAGTTGGAGCGGCGCGTTTCTTTCAGGCGTGCTACCAAGCGGGCCATATCTCAGGCCATGAAAGTTGGGGCAAAGGGTATTAGAGTTCGTTGCTCAGGTCGGCTTGGCGGAGCTGAAATGGCCCGAGTGCTGACTGATCGTGAGGGGCAGGTCCCATTGCATACCCTGAGGGCAGACATCGATTACGGTTTGGCAGAAGCCAACACGACTTATGGTGTGATTGGTGTCAAGGTCTGGGTTTACAAGGGCGATATCCTTAAGAAATAAGTAAGGCCGCGGCCAGCAGGCTGCGGAACCGAGCGTCCGTTGGGATGCGAAATGGAGGCGGAAGATGCTTTCCCCCAAACGAGTAAAACATCGTAAGGTCCAAAAGGGCAGGATGACTGGGATGGCCTATCGCGGGTCAGATGTCTCTTTTGGTGACTACGGCCTGCAGGCTACCGAATGTGGTTGGGTGACTGCACGCCAGATTGAGGCGGCGCGTGTCGCTATTAACCGATATGTCAGGCGTGGTGGAAAACTGTGGATCCGCGTTTTCCCCGATAAGCCAATCCCGAAGAAGCCGCTTGAAACCAGAATGGGGCGTGGTAAGGGAGCACCCGACCAATGGGTAGTGGTTATTAGGCCCGGTCGCGTCCTTTATGAAATTGAGGGTGTTGATGAGGCGACGGCGAGGGAAGCCTTTAGGCTGGCCAGCCATAAGTTGCCCATTCAGACCACGTTTTTGAAGCGGGGAGAGATTCGATGAAGGCCTATAAGACTGAAGAGCTTCGCAGCTTGACGGATGAAGAGTTGATCAGACGCGAGCAGTCACTTAGGAAGACTCTGTTTGACTTCCGGATGAAACTCGCGGTTGGCCAGTTGACCAAGTTTGCAGACATTACTGCTACGAAGCGCAACCTGGCCCGCGTTTTGACTGAGTTACAACACCGGCGTGCCGGGCTTTCAGGTTAATGAGGTAAGAGATGGAAGATAACACCATCGTAAAGACCCAGCGGACCTTTACTGGTAAGGTTAGCAGCGTGTCTGGTGAAAAATCCGTACTGGTTGAAGTCGCAAGACGTTTTCAACATGCGCGGTACCATAAAGTTATTACCAGGAAAACCCGGTATATGGCTCATGATGAGAGCAGCAGCTGCGCAGTTGGCGACGTTGTGGAAATCGAGGAATGCCGTCCTTTGTCCGCGAGGAAGCGTTGGCGCGTTGTTAGGACCCTGACAAAGGCCGCTATTTAGGTGGCGGTAGTTTTGGGTTGATTTGGAACGCTAGTAGAGGTGGGTGATGATCCAGACTGAATCCTCTTTGATATCGGCTGACAACTCTGGCGCGAAGCGCTTGAAGGTTATCCGAGTGCTTGGTGGAACTAGGCGGCGCTACGCGACGGTTGGTGACGTTGTTGTCGCATCGGTCAAAGAAGCAATGCCAAGATCCAAGGTAAAAAAAGGCGACGTCGTTAAGTGCGTTATTGTCCGTACTGCCAAAGAGGTTGGGCGACCGGACGGGACATACATTCGCTTCGACCAGAATGCGGCTGTCGTTATCAATGCCGCGTTTGAGCCAATTGGTACTCGAATCTTTGGGCCAGTTGCCCGAGAGTTGAGGGCGAAGCGGTTTATGAAAATCGTATCGCTGGCACCGGAGGTAATTTAACATGCAAAAGATTCGCAAAGGCGATGAAGTAATTGTATTGCGTGGCCGCGATCATGGTCGTAAGGGCAAGGTGCTTAGCGTCGATGGCGACAAGGCTATCGTTGACAACATCAACGTAGTCAAGCGACACAGCCGGCGTCAAGCTAATAACCTGCATGGTGGGATCACCGATAAATCAGCTCCTGTGCCGTTATCAGCTCTGGCTTTGGTCAGCAAAAAAGATGGCAAGGCAGTTCGTGTTCGGTTTGAGACCCGCGAAACTGCAGGTAAAGTTCGCAAGGTTCGCGTAGCAACACGCACAAACGAAGTTTTCGAATAGGCGTAAGGGCCGCAGGTGGCATGACATGACCAGATTAAAGAAAAAATACGATGCTGAAATCGTGCCGGAACTGATGAAGCAGTTCAACTATGCAAACCCAATGCAGGTTCCAAGGGTGCTGAAGGTATCGGTAAACATGGGGATGGGTGAGGCCACTCAAAACCCCAAAATGATTGATACTGCCGTGGCGGAGCTGACCGCGATTACGGGTCAGAAGCCAGTGATCACTAAAAGTCGGAAGTCTATCGCCGCTTTTAAGGTCAGGGCTGGTATGAATGTAGGCGTGTCAGTGACACTTCGAGGTGATCGGATGTACGAATTCCTGGATCGCCTTTTGAACGTCGCGCTGCCTCGTGTTCGAGACTTTAGGGGTGTTTCCACCAAGGCCTTTGATGGGCATGGTGACTACACTTTGGGTATTCGCGAACAGATCATTTTCCCTGAAATTGACTACGACAAGGTCGAAAAGCTAAAGGGGATGAATGTCACGATTTGTACTAGTGCAAAAACTGATGAAGAGGCATTCGCTTTGCTGAAGGGCTTTGGCATGCCTTTTAGAAAGACGGGCTCTGCTAGTTAAGGAGGATAGAGCGTGGCGAAAACATCGCTAAGAAACAAGGCAATTCGCAAGCCGAAATTCAAGGTTCGGGCGTATTCACGCTGCCCGCTCTGTGGAAGGCCCAGAGGCTATCTGCGCAAGTTCAATATGTGTAGAATCTGCTTTCGCAGTCTGGCTTTGAAGGGCGACCTTCCAGGTGTGATTAAGGCGAGCTGGTAGGAGGCGGACCATGGTAAACGATCCTATTGGAGATATGCTGGCGCGCATCAAGAACGCGATTAATGCGGGCTTTGATTCGGTTGAGATACCTAATTCCAAGATGAAGCAGCGCATTGCCGAGATCTTAAAGGAGCAGGGCTATATTGAGGATTTCTCAGTAATTGATGACCGGCTTCAGGGAATTTTGAAGCTGTATCTGCGCTATCAATACCAGCGGCGTAATGTGATTGTAGGGCTGAAACGAATCAGTAAACCTGGTCGACGGGTGTATGTTGATAAAAACAACATCCCGTTGGTCCAAAGGGGCCTTGGTATAGCCATTCTTTCCACGTCCAGTGGGGTTATGGCTGATTCTGAAGCCAGGAAGCTAGGCGTTGGCGGCGAAGTGCTGCTATCGGTCTGGTAATACATTGAGTAGGGCTGCGGCCCGATGGGGTGGCGGAACCCCCGTGATGAGCGGGTGCGGAGACGTCGCTAGGAGGTCCAAGTGTCTAGGATTGGCAAAAAGCCGATTCAGATCCCTGCTGGGGTCGAAGTTAAGCTGTCGGGTGACGTGGTCAGCGTCAAGGGGCCGCTAGGGTCTTTGTCGCGGACTGTCGAAGGCGTTATCGTCGAGGTGAATTCCGGCGTAGTTAAGGTCACTGCTGACGACGGTCATGCAAACGGCCGTGCTATGTGGGGGCTGATGCGCACCCTGATCGATAACATGGTTACTGGTGTAAGTACCGGGTTTTCTAAGACATTGACTATTTCTGGAACCGGTTATAAGGCTGAGGCTGCTGGCGATGGTAAGGCCTTGACCTTGTATTTGGGATATTCCAAGCCTGTTGAATATCCATTGCCGGCGGATGTCACCGGTGCAGTCGAAGATAGGAATCTGAAGATTGTTTTGCGCAGTATCAACAAGGAATCTCTTGGCGATACAGCCGCAAAGATTCGAGCATTACGACCTGTCGAGCCTTATAAGGGCAAGGGCGTAGCCTATCTTGGTGAGAAGGTTAGACGTAAAGCTGGTAAGGCCGGCATCAAGTAACCTCGGAGGCGCAACGTGGAAGTTAGAGTAGCAAAACGTCGTAGACTGGCGCGTCTGAGCCGGAAGATTCGAATCCGCAAAAAGATTCGAGGGACCGAAGCGCGGCCGCGTTTAGTGATCTTCAGAAGTGCACGCCATATCGACGTGCAGGTTATCAATGATGATGCTGGCCACACGCTTGTAGCGGCATCTTCGCTATCTCCTGAGATTAGAGATAGCTTAAAAGGTTTGAAAAAGATGGAAGTCGCGAAGAAAGTCGGCGCTTTGATTGCTGAACGCTGCAAGGCTAAAGGCATCGAAACGGTCGTCTTTGATCGAAACGGTTTCCTGTACCACGGCCGAGTAGCGGCCCTGGCCGATGCTGCCCGGGAAGCCGGCCTACAGTTCTGATGACGGGGGAAAAGTCATGGCCGATGCGCTCGTGCACGAGAAATTAGAGTTTACAGAGCATGTGGTTCACATGGGACGTGTTGCCAAGGTCGTCAAGGGCGGGCGTCGTTTTTCGTTCGCAGCTCTTGTTGTGATTGGTAACGGTGAGGGACTTGTCGGTTTTGGCCTTGGTAAGGCTCAAGAAGTGTCCGAGGCTATCCGCAAGGGTGGCGAACGTGCGCGTAAAAACCTGATTCGCGTACCGATTACTGGCACAACTCTGCCCCATGAAGTTAATGGCCGTTATGGTGCCGGTAACGTTATGATACGCCCAGCGTCTCCAGGTACTGGAGTTATTGCAGGCGGAGCCGTACGTGCAATTTTGGAAGCTGCTGGTGTTAAAGACGTTTTGACTAAATGCGTGGGATCTCGCAATCCTCATAACGTTGTCAGAGCAACCATTGATGGCCTGCGGCAGTTGACCACCCGCGATGAGGTGCTGGAAAAGCGCGGGCTTATCCAGAGTGAGGTGGAGTAATGAAGGAACTGTCTTCACTTAAGCCAATTCCTGGCTCAGTCAAACAACGCAAGCGCGTCGGGCGTGGTCCTGGATCCGGAACCGGTAAAACTGCGGCTCGCGGTCACAAAGGTACAGGTGCGAGGACTGGTAAAGGCCGGCCCGCTCACTTTGAAGGTGGCCAGATGCCTTTGCAGCGCCGCGTACCAAAACGTGGCTTTAGACCGCTGGATCATAAGGAATTTGCGGTTGTTAACGTTGGGGAATTGGATATTTTTGAAAACGGAACAAAAGTGGATGTTGCTATGTTGGTAACAACTGGATTGGTCCGTAAGATTGGATATGGTGTTAAGCTTTTGGGTAATGGAGACATCACTCGCAAGCTGGACATCGTTGTACATGCCTGCAGCGCTACCGCCAGAGAAAAGGTCGTAGCCGCTGGTGGCACCGTAAGTGTATTAACCGAGGAGACCGGCGCCTAAGGCGCATGGCGGAGGGAGTTTCGTGGCCCACAGCCTGCAAGGACTTGGAAAAATCCCGGAACTGCGAAAGCGTCTGCTCTATACCTTGGGCATGTTGGCGGTATACCGACTTGGTATTTTCGTCACTGTACCTGGAATAGACCGCGAGATTATGTCTAATTTCATCAGATATGGTGAAACTGGCCTGTTAGGCTTGGCAGACATGTTCAGCGGTGGCGCTGTTTCGCAGATGTCAGTTTTCGCTTTGGGTGTCATGCCCTACATCAGCGCGTCCATCATCTTTCAGCTTTTGGGCGTGGTCATTCCTGCATTGGAACGGCTGCAAAAGGAAGGTGATCAGGGACGACGCAAGATTAACCAGTACACCAGGTACGCGACGGTTGCACTTTCAATCATCCAGGGTTTTGGTATATCGGTCTGGCTTCAGAGCCTTAACGCTCAGGCCGGAACGGAACACCTTGTCAGATTGACTGGCTTTACCTTCAAATTCTTGACGGTATTATCCCTTACCTCTGGAACACTTCTGTTGATGTGGATGGGTGAGCAGATTAGTGATCGTGGAATCGGAAACGGTATCTCCATGATCATTTTTGCCGGTATCGTAGCTCAGCTACCAACCGCTGTGGTTAGGACCTTCGAGCTTTCCACACTGGCGGGTGGTAAGCTTGCTCCGTTGACCCTGCTTATGATCCTGATCCTCATCATTGTAACCATCGGGATTATCGTGTTCTTTGAAAGGGCGCAGCGTCGAATCCCAGTGCAGTATGCAAAAAAGGTGGTTGGCAGAAAGCTTTACGGCGGACAGACGACTAGTTTGCCTTTGAAGATCAATACTTCTGGAGTTATTCCTCCAATTTTTGCATCTTCAATCCTAATGTTCCCGGCCACCATTTCCAACCTGTTTCCTGGAGCTACCTGGGTTATGTGGCTGCAAAGTGCGCTCATTCCAGGGGAGATGCTCTATAACGTTGTTTATGTTGCGCTGATTGTGTTCTTCACCTTCTTCTACACAGCTGTCACCTTCAACCCAGTTGATGTGGCTGACAATCTGAAAAAGAACGGTGGATTTGTACCTGGAATCAGGGCAGGTAAGGCTACTGCAGACTATATCGACCGAGTCCTTTCAAGGATTACAGTTGGTGGTGCAATTTACATTTCCGCCGTCTGCGTGCTGCCAACGATCCTTCAGCAGCAGTTTGGCGTTCCGTTTTATTTCGGTGGAACCTCCTTGTTGATCGTTGTTGGTGTTGCCCTTGATTTGGTAGCCCAGATCGAGTCCCACCTCATCAGCAGAAACTATGAAGGTTTTGCCGGAGCCCACGGTCCTCGTATGCGCGGGCGTCGAGACGGTGGTTAGACTGAAATTGTTTCTAGGTGTAAAAAAGAGCTTGCATTATTCGACTAAAAGAGTAAACTAACGGACTCGCTAAACTAGGGCGTTTAGCGTTTGCAAGATGTTTGAAAAAAAGGGGGATTGATGCCGAAGGAAGAGGCCATAGAGGTAGAAGGCGTTGTTGTTGAGTCATTGCCAAATGCTACTTTTAGAGTGGAACTCCAAAACGGGCACCGAGTGCTCGCGACTGTCTGTGGGAAGATGAGGATGAACTTCATCAAAATTCTCCCAGGGGACAAGGTTAAGTTGGAGCTTACACCGTATGACCTTACCCGGGGCAGAATCACCTTTAGGGTGCGTTGAGGGAGGCTAACGTGAAGGTAAAAGCGTCGGTCCGAAGGATTTGCGATAAGTGCAAAATTATTAAACGCCACGGCGTAATTCGAGTGATTTGTGAAAATCCTCGACATAAGCAGCGGCAAGGTTAGTTGGAGGCGTCATGGCTCGAATTGCTGGGGTAGACCTTCCTCGAAGGAAGCAGATTGGCATCGCCCTGCGTTACATCTACGGCCTAGGACCAAAGAATTCTCTTGTGGTCTTGGCTCAGGCCGGTGTTGATGCACGAACCAAAACAGATGATTTGACCGAGGGCGAGGTTGCACGTATTCGTGAAGTGCTCGACAGCGGTGAATTTAAGGTGGAAGGTGACCTGCGTCGTGAGGTTTCAGGTAACATCAAGGCTTTGATGGACATGGGATGCTACCGTGGTCTACGTCATCGTCGTGGATTGCCTGTGCGCGGTCAACGCACCCATACGAACGCCCGGACCCGTAAGGGCCGAAAGGGCACTGCAATCAAGAAGAAGAAGTAAATAGGAGCTCGATCTATGGCCAGAGCCAAGGTAGTAGGAAAGAAGAGGGTGCGTAAGGATGTTCCACTGGGGATCGCCTTTATCACATCTTCCTTTAACAACACTATTGTGACCATCACCGACCCGAACGGGAATGTCGTTTCCTGGTCGTCGGCTGGGCGCCGTGGGTTTAAAGGCTCCCGGAAATCCACACCATTTGCCGCGCAGATGGCCGCTGAAGACGCAGCTAAGAAGGCGCAAGATAGTGGCATGAGATCCGTCCAGGTCATGGTCCGTGGTCCAGGACAGGGACGCGAGTCTGCAATTAGAGCATTGGCTGCCGCAGGGCTGCGAGTGAGCTACATCAGAGATGTGACCGCAGTGCCTCATAACGGTTGTCGTCCGCCTAAACGGCGACGGGTCTGACGGGAGGTTGTCGCGTGGCTAGGTACACCGATGCATCATGCCGAATTTGTCGGCGAGAAGGCGTTAAGCTTTATCTTAAAGGCGTACGCTGTGATACAGATAAGTGCTCATTTAACCGGCGTGCTTATGCACCTGGCCAGCATGGTCAGGCGCGTAAAAAGGCGACTCCATACAGCATGCAGTTGCGTGAAAAGCAGAAAGTACGTCGTATGTATGGGATGTTAGAACGCCAGTTTAGGCTGTTTTACGAACGGGCCAATCGGATGAAAGGCCCGACCGGCGACAACCTGCTGCGTCTGTTGGAAACTAGGCTAGACTCCGTGACCTACAATGCTGGATTTGGTGTCAGTAGGGCGGAATCGCGGCAGCTGGTTCGCCACGGCCACATCAATGTGAATGGCCAGCGTGTTACCATCCCATCCTATATTGTGAGGGTTGGTGACGTTATTGAGGTACGCGAGCGCAGCGCCAAGTTACAGCGCGTCATAGATGCTGGGAATTTTGCGGAGCAAAAACGGACGGTGCGGTGGCTGGAAGTGGATAGAGCCAAGTTCAAGGCCACCGTTTCAGCGCTACCTGAACGCGACGATTTTGACCAGATCCTGCCTGGATCTGAGGATGGAGATCGTCGTGGGATCAGGGACGAGCTGATCGTTGAATTATATTCCAAGTAGTACTGCGTTCGTCTCTTTTATGCGGGAGGGTTCAATATGCATAAGAACTGGCGAGAATTGATCCGCCCCAGAGCAATTCTTGTCGATCAGGAATCTCTGACCGATAAGTATGGAAAGTTTACCTGCGAGCCACTTGAGCGCGGTTTTGGTCTGACACTTGGTAATGGGCTGCGCCGTGTTTTGTTGTCCAGTATTCGAGGGGCAGCTGTTACCGCGGTTAGAATCGATGGCGTGCTGCACGAGTTTTCCACAGTTCCTGAAATTGAGGAAGATGTTGCTGAGATTATTTTGAATTTGAAGGCGGTTGACCTGCGGCTTGAGGTTGACGGGCCCAAGACTATTCACGTCAGGCTCGAAGGTGAACGTGACGTGAAGGCCAAGGATCTTTTCCAGAATCCGGCCGTCACCATTTTTAATCCCGACCTGCATATCTGCTCTATGGGGCCTGGTGCGGTCTTGGATATCGAGCTTACAATTGCGGCTGGTTTTGGTTATAAGGCCGCTGAAAAGACTGATGAAGACGTGGTGGGAACCATCCCGATGGACGCTATTTACACTCCTATTCGGAAGGTAAACTACCGAGTTTCCAACGCTCGTGTTGGTCAGATGACCGACTATGACAAGCTAACCATTGAAGTTTGGACCAATGGTGCTGTATCTCCCAGGGATTCAGTGGCTTTGGCCGCAAAGATCCTTAAGGAACAGCTGCAGGTCTTCATTAACTTCCCGGAAGTTGACGAGCCTGTCGAGGTTTATCCTGCTGTTGCGGTTGAGGATGAAGTTGTGGATTCGCCTGTTCAGACAGCCGAAAACACCCTTCATGAGTCGCTTTATCGTTTGGTCGAGGAATTAGACCTTTCCGTTAGGGCTCAAAACTGCCTGCAAAGTGCCGGTGTTCGTTACGTCGGTGATCTGGTCCAAAAGACCGAGCAAGAAATGTTGAAGATCAGGAACTTTGGTCGAAAGTCGTTAAAGGAAATCAAGGATGCTCTTGGCGGTATGGGACTGTCTTTGGGTATGAGAATCGAGGGATTTGCCCCAGAAAAGCGCGTACTTAGCGAGGCTGCCTTGGCTGAAAAGCGTGGCCAGTAGGTTACCTGCTGTTGTGAGGAAATTGGAATGCGTCACAATAAAAGAACTTTGAAGCTTGGCAGAACAGCTGCTCATAGAAGAGCGTTATTTCGCAACCTTCTGTCTTCGCTTTTTGTACATGGGCATGTCACCACTACCGACGTCAAGGCGAAGGAAGTGAAGCGTCGTGCTGACATTTTGATTGGCTGGGCTCGTAAAGGCGATTTGCACCATCGTAGGCTTGCTGCCAGGCAGTTGTTTGGTGCTGACGCAGTGCAGCAGTTGTTTGACCATTGGGGCAAAAGCTTTCCCGACCGTATCAGCGGCTTTACTAGATCCGTTAAGATTGGACAGCGTTCAGGCGATGGCGCTCCCATGAGTTTGGTCGAGATTATTGTTGATTCACCTGCGAAATCTGCTGGTGAATAAAAGATTCTTTGGTATATAATTCGTCGCCTTTGTTCTTTAGATTCGGGGATCGTCTAACGGTAGGACTGCAGACTCTGGATCTGCCTGTCGGGGTTCGAATCCCTGTCCCCGAACCAAGGCCTATTCGGCCTGTTCGTTTTGCTCTTTGGTCCATTAGTCTAATCGGTTAGGACACAGGCCTCTCAAGCCTGGAGCACGGGTTCGAATCCCGTATGGACCACCATGCCCTTTAGTTTAGCTGGCCGTTTTCGTCGAAGTGTCGGGATTTTCCAAGAAATGATAGCCGTCGTCGTCTGGGCGATGAACACCCTTTTCCGTAATTATTGCGGTAATCAACTGCCATGGGGTGACATCAAAGGAAGGGTTGATGACCTTTACTCCATCAGCCGCGATTCTATGAGACCCATAATGGGTGACCTCTTCTGACATTCGCTGTTCAATCGGGATTTTGCTGCCATCTTCAATGCTTAAGTCTAATGTCGACGATGGTGCGGCTACGTAAAAGGGGATGTTGTGACGCTTTGCCAGCACCGCATGCGTGTAGGTGCCGATTTTATTGGCGGTGTCACCGTTTGCTGCTATTCGATCCGCCCCAACAACGATTGCGTCAATCACCCCATTGGCCATCAAGTGGCCTGCTGCGTTATCGGTGATTAACGTGGTATCAAACCCATCATGGACCAATTCCCAGACAGTCAAGCGGGCGCCTTGCAGGTACGGCCTTGTCTCGCAGGAAATCACCTTGATTGAGCGGCCTGCCTCCCTAGCACCACGAATGACTCCAAGTGCGGTTCCAAAGCCGCCTGTGGCAAGGGCTCCAGCGTTGCAGTGGGTCATTACAGTGGCACCGTCAGGTATAAGCACACCGCCGTGGGTGCCGATTGCTCGGTTCATCGCAATGTCTTCGTCTAGGATGGCCTCGGCCTCTCGATAAAGGCGTTTGCGCATCGATTCAGCCGTGTAATCGCTAGGCCAGTTTTCAGCCACCTGAAGCATTCGATCAACGGCCCATTTCAGGTTGACAGCCGTTGGGCGTGATGCCACCAGAATGTCTGCAACCTTGTGTAATTCCTTTAAAAAGTCTTCCTTGTTGTCAGGGCAAAGGCTGGAATGAACTGCCAAACCCATAGCAGCCGCAATTCCAATGGCCGGAGCACCTCGTACAACCATGTCTTTGATGGCTTTTGCGACCGCTGGCCCGTCATTGAACTTAAGATAAGTTTCGCTAGCTGGCAAAAGACGCTGATCAAGTAAAACTACTCGATGTCCCTTCATTGAAACTGGCTTTATGGCCATTAGCCCCCCTAGTCGACCTTTTGAATCTTGCGTTGCAACAGCTGTAGTTCCTCTTCGGAGTATGGAATTTTTCCTGCAAAGTAGTCTTTGTCGTAGCTATAGACATCGGCAAAAAACATGCCTCGCCCCTTGTCGTCAACCCCAGCGGAGTTGTATTCAATGAAGATCGGAACAGGTGTTTTTAGTCTGATGTCTTTTGGTTCTTCCTTAGCCAGAAAGTGGTTTACCCTCGCCTCAGAGACATCATTTAAGCGCTCAAGCAGGAAATTGGCGACCTTGAAGGGGTCTTGAAGGCGGATGCATCCATGCGAAAATGCGCGAATCTCACGGTCAAAGATTCTTTTATTGTTGGTATCGTGCATGAAAATCCCAAACGAGTTTGGAAACACGAATTTGACCCTACCAAGCGCATTACTATCACCAGAGTCCTGGTACATGACTTCTCGACCATCTGGCAAAACCTTGACTACAAAGTTTTGCTTCTGGAAGTAGGTGGGATCGTTTAAAAGCTCATAGTCGAGCTCCAATTTCTTAATCCTTGCGGGCACATGCCATCTTGGGTTGATGGAAATAACTGTCAACTCAGCTGTAAACAACTTGGTCCTGTTCAAACGGCCTTCAATCTGGTTGTCAGGATCGACGTCCCAACGGTTATTTCCGACGATGACACGATTTTTCAGCACCATTTCCTGGTCGGCCCAAACCTCCATCTTAAACTCTGGAATGTTGATCCTTATGTAGGTTGGCTCTTCATGGCGGATCTCTGTTTCACGCCATCTTTGCAGTGAAAGTTCAAGCTGCTGGATTCTGGTCTCTACTGGGACGTTCAACGAGGCAAGGTGCCTAGCCTCAACCAAGCCGTCTTCATTGAAACCGTGGGTGCCTTGATAGGCCTTTACAGCATCCACAACCTCTTGATTAAACACCTCAACTATTTCACCTTCCCAGTAACCTTCCTGTGCTAGGCGCTGCACCAACTCTTCAACGGCCTGTCCTTTAGCCCCCTTTTTAAGCTCTCTTTTACCAAGGGTTAAAAAACCGCCGTTTGCCTGGATTTGTCGATAAAAAGCAAGTGCTTCCACCGTCTTAGCATAGTTCGGGTGCACAGGAAGCAACGCCTTTAACCCAGCTTCAGGCTCTGCCCCAAAATCTGCAAAGGCCTGTACCAAAGGTTCATGCTGCCTACGTACTGCTGCCCAGAAACTGGGGTGGGCCTTGAATGGCTGAGCCTTAATCCAGAACTTCATGTCCATGGCATATCTAAAGAAGGCCTCGGATGCAGCTACATCTAGGTTAATCCTGGCTTCCAACAGGGCCTTTTTCTTGGCGGCATATTCTTGAAGGCTGGTCGCAAGTTCATCTGCTTTTGGCTCGGTGAATTTCTTTAACTCGCCATCATCCGCCAAAGCTTCGACCTGTTCTAAAGTAGGCGCCTCTTTTTGAGTTATCAGCCTTTCTAGGGCCTTCCATTCAGGAATGGCGAAAAGTTCAGCCTTTGCAGCCTCGAAATCACGGTTGAGGTCGCCGATAGTACCAACGATTTCATCCATTGTTTCAAAGGGATACTCATCTTTTGATATGGCGTGGGCATCTAAAGTATTCAAAACCTCACGCAGTACTTTGAAAGCATTGGATGGGCCATCTGGCAAGGAAAACAAAAATTCGCCACCCCTAGCCTCAACTGTGGCCGCCATGGCAGTCTTGTATCGTTCAACCTTGCCTGCCTTGGCAATAAAAGTTTCCTTGTCGCTGTCATCAATCCACGAATACTTGCTGTGTAAGGGCAAAAGGACCGAAAGCAATGCCTCGGGTTCCATTTTTGGTGCCTTTGGTTGCTTTTGGACTCCATCTTCCGTTGGTTTTGTTGTAAAGGAACAGCCGGCAAGGCTAATCACAAATAGAATTAAAAAAGACCGTTTAATCACCCTTTAACCCTCGTCGTCAGGGACAAGGATTCTATAGTCACAGCGCTAGTTGGTCAAACGCGGGCGAGTGCACCAGGATTATGTATGGTTAAATAGGGTGTTAAGCTTGATTGACAAAGATTCGCCGAGTCGCTAGCCTTCGCTGTATTTGTTTTTCTTTACCACATGGTAACAGCGCTTTTGAGCCGGAGTTTTGCCGTAACAAGGGGAAAGATAATGCAAGATAAACTAAAAAGGGGCTTGGTGCCAGTGCTTGTGCTGGTGGGTGCACTGATTGCGTTGGGTTGCGGTGGCGGTAACGACGATGCAGTGTTTGGCAATGGCGAGATCGAGGGTGACGAGCGGTGTGACGGAGCTGAATTGAACGGTCAGACTTGCATTACCCAGGGCTTTGCTGGGGGCGAGCTTGCTTGTACTGCTGCCTGTCAGTTCGACGCTAGCGGCTGCACTGCGCCTTCGGCCGACTGCGGCAACGGCAAGATTGACGATGGCGAGCAGTGTGATGGCGAGGAATTGAACGGTCAGACTTGCATTACCCAGGGCTTTGCTGGTGGTGATCTTGCTTGTACTGCTGCCTGCCAGTTCGACACCAGCGGCTGTACTGCGCCGCCAGTCGACTGTGGCAACGGCAAGATTGACGATGGCGAGCAGTGTGACGGCGAGGCATTGAACGGTCATTACTGCACGGATCTCGGCTTCGCTGGCGGTGATCTTGGCTGTTCTGCTGCCTGCCAGTTCGATACCAGTGGTTGCATCTTGGAGCCGGTCGATTGTGGTAACGGCAAGATCGACGATGGCGAGCAATGCGATGGCGAGGCATTGAACGGTTATTCCTGCGGGGATTACGGCTTCGCTGGCGGTGATCTTGGCTGTACTGCTGACTGTCGGTTCGATACCAGTGGTTGCACCTTGGAGCCGGTCGACTGTGGTAACGGCGAGATCGACGATGGCGAGCAGTGTGATGGCGAGGCATTGAACGGTCAGACCTGTGCGGATCACGGTTTCGCTGGCGGTGATCTTGGCTGTACTGCTGCCTGCCAGTTCGATACCAGTGGTTGCACTGTGCCGTTGGAGGACTGTGGTAACGGCGAGATCGACGATGGCGAGCTGTGCGATGGCGAGGAATTTGACGGTAAGACCTGCGCGACCCAAGGCTTCGACGGCGGTGATCTTGGCTGCACTTCGACTTGTCAATTCGATACAAGCGCCTGTTTCGTCTGTGGTGACGGTGAGGTTGGCGGTAACGAGAGGTGCGATGGTGACGATTTGAACAATCAGACTTGTACGTCCCAAGGCTTCGACGGGGGCCAGCTTCGTTGCACCATTGACTGCCAGTTCGATACAAGCGCCTGTGTCGTCTGCGGCGACGGTAGGGTCGGCGCTGGAGAAGAATGCGACAGCGCGAACTTGAATGGCCATGATTGTGTTAGCCAGGGCTTTGATGGGGGAAGGCTCGCCTGCACCGCCGACTGTGAGTTTGATACCAGCAATTGTAGCACCTGTGGTGACGGCGTTATCGGGATTGGCGAGCAGTGCGACGGTGTGGAATTGAACGGTCAGACCTGTGTATCGCAGGGCTTTGTCGACGGCAAGCTTGGCTGTACCGACACTTGCCAGTTCGACACCACTGCCTGCAGCGAGATTCCACCCGAGTGTGGTAACGGTAGGGTCGACGGTTTCGAGCAGTGCGACGGTGAAGATTTGAATGGTGAGACTTGCGAGACGCTGGACCTCATTGATGGCAACCTTAGGTGTACCGATGATTGCCGGTATGACACTAGCCGCTGCGCCTTCGACTGCACCGCGGTATCGCTTGGGATGTTTGATGGCACGCCCATCACGCTCACAAATCAAGACAGCTGCTCATCAGGCACTACGCTCTACGATGCAAAAGGCACTGGCAGGACCTGTACGGGCTGGGAGACCGCCGGCTCCGAGATCGTCTACAGCGTGAGCATTCCGCCAGGCGAGGGGATTTTCGTAGTCATGGATGCCATTGATAGTTTCAACGAGGCGCTTTGGGTGACGATGTCGTGTCGCGATACCATCGGCTTGCATTGTATCGTAGGGTCAGATGTCCAAGTCAGAGAACCTGAGGAGGTTTCTGTCAGGAACACCTCGAACAAAGCCTTGACCTACCACATCGTGGCCGACGCCCGCGACGGCTGCGGCAAGTTCAACCTGTCCATCTCAAGGCTTGGTGACTGCGGTGATGGTGTTCGCGAAGGTCCCGAACAGTGCGACGGCCGCGACTTTGGGGTACATACTTGTGAGAGCATAGGCTTTGCTCCCGGTACTTTGAGATGCAACTCGGATTGCGAGTTCGATTTTAGCCGCTGTGGCTGCAAGGCTATCGACCTGGGGGTGTTTGACGGCACGACCATCGCACTGCAAGACCAGGGTGGCTGCCCAGGCTCCAAGCTTTACGATGTGGGCGGTGACGGCGGAAGCTGCCTTGATGCGCTATTTAGAACGCCCGGTGCAGAGGTCCTATACAAGCTGACACTTCCGGCCGGCGACACGGTCAAAATCGTTTCGACGTCCCACGGATTCGACGAGACGCTTTGGGTGACTACGTCGTGCTTGGATATCGGCGGCTCGCAGTGTGTTGTTGGTGCTGCGAAGTGGAATCAGCGTCCTGAGGAGGCCATTCTTTCGAACAACACAGGCAATGCCGCGACATACTACATCGTGGTCGACGCTAAACAACCCAGTGGTTGCGGTAAGTTTGATCTTAACATTTCAAGGCATCCGTAAGTGTCAGCCGTAATTCGATATTGTTGATTAGCAAATGATTCGTCATGTAGACATAAAGCTGCATTATGCTTGTAATAACCGCTGTATTCATTGTGTGATCGCAGATCAACGTGATGCGGCAATGGCCAAGAGGGGTAGGGACTTTCGGACTACATCCGAGGTCGTAGCCGAGTTGGTAGATGCCGCCACTAAGGGATTCGATGTGGTTACCTTTACCGGTGGTGAGCCAACCTTAAGGCGTGACTTGCCTGAGCTAGTCCAGGCAGCGCACCAGCTTGGTTTAAAGGTTGGCCTTCAAACCAACGGTCGCGCCCTTTCCTATGCCGAACGGCGAAAGCGGTTGTCTGGTATGGGCGTTGTTTTTGTTGTGGCCATACACGGCCCAGATCCAGAGATTCACGATTTGGTCACAGCATCTCCAGGGGCCTTTGAACAAACAATGCAAGCGATTAGGGGGCTTGTTGAAGCGGGTGAAAAAGTAACAGCCAAGATCGTTATATCCCAAGTAAACATGCGGCATCTACCTGCTTTAGCACAGCTCATGGTTGATACTGGGGTCAAAAGAATGAACCTGACCTTTCCACATGCGCTGGGTTTGGCTAGGCGTGGATTTGATTTTGTCGTGCCAAGATACTTCGAGGTTATGCCATTTGTACATGAAGCCATTGATATCTTTCATGCGGATGGTAGAAATATTGTAACCGAGGCGATTCCGTTGTGCCTGCTTGGTCAACATAAGGACCTGGCATCTGAAAACCTTTATAGGGTGGCAATCAAAAGTGAAGTGCGACAGCTTGATCAAGACCCCAGAAACTGGAGCGATGACCGGACAGGGGATGGCAAGGCAAAGGGACCCCAGTGTGTCGATTGTGCGCTTAACCAAGAGTGTGAGGGTGTCTGGAAGGAATACTACGATGCCTTTGGTGGTGATGAATTGATCCCGGTTACTTTGCATCCAAAGTCGTAGACGCCAATCAATTTTCCAACTATCATTGACCTTGGCTTTTTTAAAGTTTGGGGGATTACCATGCGAGTTCTAATTATCGGATTAGTGGCCCTGTTGGTTCTTTTAGTCGCGATATTTTGGAAAAGCGTTCCTTTAGAGGGTGCGGAAGGTATCAAAAATGAACTGCAGGCGCTGGAGATGAGTGGTGCCCAAAAATGGGCGCCAGAGTCTTTTTCTGAGGCGCAGCAGGCTGTGGAAAAGGCATTGGCTGAATTCAAAAAGCAGGATGACAGGATTCCCGTTTTTCGAAGTCTTGGTCAGCTTGATGATGACGTTAGTGCAGCTAGGGAACTTATGACGAAAACAGTTGAGGCTGTATCCAAAGCTAAAGAGGCTAGAGCTGCAGAGATATTGAAGGAAATCGCGGTTATTGAAGAGGGGCTTGGTAAGGCTTTCGAGATGCTAAAACAAGCTCCAAAAGAAGGCAGTGACAGACCTCTCCACACCATCAGAGGCGACCTTGAGTCAATAGGTCGCACAGTTGGAGATCTGCGTTCAAAAGTCGAAAGGGGTGAAGTTCCTGAAGAGACACCAGACTTTGCAGGAATGTCAGAGCAAGTCAAGAATCTGAGCGACAAAATTCCGGAAGAATTCGAGAAGATGAAAGCCTCAGCGGGACAGTGCTCGTAGTTACTGGGCTGGTGCGAGAGGTGGGACTTGAACCCACACGGTGTTGCCACCAGAACCTAAATCTGGCGCGTCTGCCAATTCCGCCACTCTCGCAGACAAATGCAGCGAAAAGGTACATTAATTCAGGTAAAAGTCAATCTGAAATTTTAAAACTGGGCATTTTTGCGTCCTTCATAATTTGACTAGACTTTGACTTAAACATGTGCGGTAATCACCAAAGTTGCTTGAATAGGTTATTGGTTCCGAAGGGGTGGCCAATGAAAGTCTTGAAGTTCTTAGGCGCTTTGTCGTTAATGGTTGCCATTAGCGCAATGATTAGTTGTAGCGGCTCAGACCTGCCGCCCGACGTATCACCGGATGATTCCCCAGCCTTGGACGATGGTTCGCAGGATGATGGTTCTGATACTGCAGATCCACGTCCAGACTTGGATGACGACGCTGACACTGACACCGAAACTGACAGCGACGCGCCATGCGAGCAAAAGTGCGGTACTCGCGTCTGCGGCCCCGATCCGGTGTGTAAAGAGTCATGCGGGACGTGTGATGCCCCATATGCCTGCAATGCTGACGGCCAATGTGAGTGCAAGCCACAGTGTGGTGACCGTCTCTGTGGCCCCGATCCGGTTTGCGAGAAGTCGTGCGGCGAGTGCGCACCTGGTCATAGTTGCGACTTAAATGGTCGGTGCCAGAAAGATGGCTGTGAAAAGGTATGTGGTAATCGCGTCTGTGGTCCCGATCCAGTTTGTCATCAGTCCTGCGGGTCCTGTGAGGCGCATGAAAAATGCAATGCTGATGGCCAATGCGAGTGCGTACCCCAGTGTGGTGAACGTAAGTGTGGCATTGAGCCAGTTTGTCAAACGTCTTGTGGCGTTTGTGAAGCTCCAAACAAATGCAATGAGCAAGGCCAATGTGAGTGCATCCCAGAGTGCGGCGAGCGCAAGTGCGGTGTTGACCCAGTTTGTGGAACGAAATCCTGTGGTATTTGCGGATTCTACGAAAAATGCAACGACCAATTTCTATGTGAGTGTGTGCCAGATTGCACCGGCCGCCAGTGCGGCCTTGACCCGATTTGTGGCACTGAGACCTGTGGTTACTGTGAGGCGCATGAGAAATGCAATTTGGTAGGTATATGTGAGTGCGTGCCCCAGTGTGGCGACCGTAAGTGTGGTATTGAGCCGGTTTGTCAAACGTCTTGTGGCAATTGTACCCCTCCAAACGAATGCAATGAGCAAGGCCAGTGTGAGTGCTCTCCAGACTGCCGCGGGCGCGATTGCGGCGTAGATCCAGTGTGTGGGCAATCCTGCGGCACTTGTCCTGAAAACTCCATTTGCAATCTTGATGGACAATGTTTTGCACCATCGATTGTCTGCTCGGATGACTGGTGCTTGATTCCAGCAGGCACATTCGAGATGGGGGCTCCACAAGGCGAACCTGAATACCGTTTTGATGAGGGGCCAGTTCATTCAGTGACGATTAGCCGCTCTTTTTACATCAAACAGACTGAAGTAACTCAAGGGGAATGGCAGTCATTGATGGGAAATAATCCATCAAATTTTCAGTCCTGTGGCAATAAGTGCCCAGTTGAGATGGTGTATTGGTACGACGCTGTCGCATACGCTAATGCCCTTTCTGAAACGCAAAGCCTTGAAAGTTGTTACACGTTAAGCAATTGCACAGGTGCACCTGGTACCGTCGGCTATAAATGTACGGTCGAGTTTAATGGTCTTGGCTGCACAGGTTATCGTTTACCTACCGAAGCTGAGTGGGAATATGCAGCGCGTGCAGGCGTTACTGGCCCAAGGTATGGCGACATTGATGCCATCGCTTGGCACAGTGGTAACAGTTTGAATAAGACTCGTGTAGTGGCTACAAGGACTGCTAACGCCTGGGGATTAAACGATGTGCTTGGCAATGTCTGGGAGTGGGTAAATGACTGGTATGGGCCAAACTACTACAGCAGCTGTTCATCGGGTTGTTCTGACCCAATAGGAATCGACGGTGGCAGTATGCGGGGGTATCGTGGCGGATCTTGGATGTCAAGCTGGAGGCAATTACGCCTGATGATGGCTCAGATACGACTCGCCCAGACATTGAGCCAATGTGTGAGCAAAACTGTGGTAATCGTGAGTGTGGTCCAGATCCGGTGTGTAAAGAGTCTTGTGGGACGTGTGATGCCCCATATTCCTGCAATGCTGATGGCCAATGTGAGTGCGAGCAAGAGTGCGGTGATCGCGTCTGTGGTCCTGACCCAGTTTGCGAAAAGTCCTGTGGCACCTGCGAAGCTGGTCATAGTTGTGACTTAAATGGCCAGTGTCAGGAAGACGGCTGTGAAAAGGCGTGCGGTGAACGCGTCTGTGGTCCCGATCCGGTCTGTGGGCAGCCTTGCGGCGACGATTGTCCAGCTCATCACAAATGCAACGACGAAGGCCAATGCGAGTGCGTGCCTCAGTGTGGCAACCGTAAGTGCGGTGATGATCCGGTCTGTGGGCAGCCTTGCGGCGACGATTGCCCAGCTCATCACAAATGCAACGATGATGGACAATGCGAGTGCCAGCCTGAGTGTGGCGGGCGTGAGTGCGGCTATGATCCGGTCTGTGGGCAGCCTTGCGGCGACGATTGCCCAGCTCATCACGAATGCAACGATGATGGCCAATGCGAGTGCCAGCCTGAGTGTGGCACCCGTGAGTGCGGCGATGACCCGGTTTGTGGGCAGCCTTGCGGCGATTGCCCAGCTCATCACGAATGCAATGATGGCCAATGTCAGTGCGTACCCGACTGTTTGGGCCGTGAGTGCGGCCTAGATCCGGTCTGTGGTGTGCGGCCTTGTGGTATATGCACTGCTCCAGAGACCTGCTCATCCCAAGGAGTGTGTTGTGAACGAAACTGCACCGGTCGCCAGTGTGGTCCCGATCCTTCTTGCGGTGACTCCTGCGGTAGTTGTCCAATGTACTTGGTTTGCGAACCTAACAGTGGCCAGTGCGTTCCCCCGTATGTTGATTGCAATTCAGGATGGTGTTTTATCCCAGCAGGTACCTTTTTGATGGGTTCTCCTGAAGATGATCCAGAGCGTTATAACAATGAAGGTCCGACTTACATAGCGACGATTACCCGCGATTTTTATATGAGTCAGACGGAAGTAACTCAGGAACAGTGGGAGTCGGTGTTTCAGAACAATCCGTCTAGCACAACTGAATGTGGAGTAGATTGTCCTGTTGAGACTGTAAATTGGTTTGAAGCTGTTGCTTACGCGAATGCTCTTTCCGACAAGGAAGGTCGTGAAAAGTGTTACACGATAGAGGGTTGTTCTGGTAGTCCTGGAACGGGCCTCAAAAACTGTACAGTAACCTATTCTAATCTGCTTGACTGCAAAGGTTATCGTTTGCCAACTGAGACAGAGTGGGAGTATGCAGCACGTGCAGGTACCTCTGAGCCTAGGTACGGCGAGGTGGACAGGATAGCTTGGCATGTAGGCAACAGTCAACGCACCTATCATCCAGTAGCTAAACTGTTACCTAATGCTTGGGGATTATAT
Organism: Oligoflexales bacterium; assembly: GCA_012840965.1. Classification (GTDB taxonomy): domain Bacteria; phylum Myxococcota_A; class UBA9042; order DTJE01; family DTJE01; genus DUVQ01. The sequence continues at coordinate 60,796 of DUVQ01000121.1, forward strand.
GACATGCTTGGCAACGTTTGGGAGTGGGTGCATGACTACTATGATTTCTACAATACCAGTATTTCCGGTGGGATAGACCCGTTAGGACCCTCGTGGGGCGCTGGCCGGGTTAGACGTGGCGGTGGTTGGATCTTCGATGCCAGGAACTCGCGGGCAGCTGACCGCAGCTACGACACGCCTGATACACGTAGAAGTTACATTGGCTTGCGCATTGTAAGGACTGCGCCGTAGTTTCTTGTGGAGAAGACCATAGTTTTGTTAAGGAGTATTAAATGCGAGTCATGAAGTTTTTAGGCACGCTAGCGCTAGTTTTTGCAGTCAGCGCAATGACCAGTTGTAAGGGCTCAGACCAGCCTACCGACGTATTTCAGGAAATTCCCGCTGCTACTGACGATTCAGTGCAGGACGAAGGCGTGGCGGACGAAGGCGTGGCGGACGAAGGTGCGGCGGACGAAGGTGCGGCGGACGAAGGTGCGGCGGACGAAGGTGCGGCGGACGAAGGTTTGGCCGACGATACTCCTGTTGACGATGGTTCAGATGTCACAGATTCAGGGGAAGACGCTGACGCAGAGGTGTCTTGCGAGCCAAAGTGCGAAGACCGAGTCTGCGGTCCTGACCCTGTTTGCAAAGAGTCCTGTGGTACCTGCGAGGCTGGTCACAGTTGTGACTCGAATGGCCAATGCCAGCAAGATGGCTGTGAAAAGGTTTGTGGTGATCGCGTCTGTGGACCCGATCCAGTTTGTGGCCAGTCTTGCGGCGGTTGTGATGCTCCATACGAATGCAATGACGCGGGCCAATGTGAGTGCGAGCCAAATTGCCATGGCCTTGATTGCGGCCCAGATCCGAAATGTGGTCAGTCCTGCGGCGGTTGTGATGCCCCATACGAATGCAATGACGCGGGCCAATGCGAGTGCGAGCCAAATTGCCATGGCCGTGAGTGCGGCAACGATCCGAAATGTGGCCTGTCCTGTGGCGGTTGTGATGCCCCATACGAATGCAATGACGCGGGCCAATGCGAGTGCAGGCCAAATTGCGAAGGCCTTGAGTGCGGCAACGACCCGAAATGTGGCCTGTCCTGTGGGACATGTACCACCCCAGCATTTTGCAATCCCCAAGGCTTGTGCGAGTGTACTCAAGAATGTGGCCTCCGCCGCTGCGGCCCTGATCCCATTTGTGGTCAGTCGTGCGGTACTTGTAGCTCTGGTTTTAGTTGTGATTTAAACGGGCTGTGTTCGCCAGATGAATGTGCAAAACAGTGTGGTACCCGCATCTGTGGTCCCGATCCAGTCTGCGGTGCATCTTGCGGTACTTGCGACTTTGGTTATAGGTGTGATGCAGATGGTCAATGTCAGCCAGATGGATGCCTGAAACAGTGTGATGGCCGTGTTTGTGGCCCTGACCCAGTATGCGGTCAAGCCTGCGGTAATTGTGTTGGAAGCCTAGTTTGCGACCTCAAAGGTAAGTGCATCCCCAACACTGCTAGGTGTGATGGTGATTGGTGCTTTATTCAAGCAGGTACTTTCCAGATGGGCTCTCCCAGTGGCGAGCTTGGCCGTTTTCGTAATGAAGGGCCAGTTCACACAGTCACCATTACACGTCCCTTTTACATAAAACAGTACGAAGTTACCCAGGGAGAGTGGAAGTCGATGTTTCACAACAATCCGTCTCGTTTCAGCACGTGTGGTGATGAGTGCCCAGTTGATCAAGTAAACTGGTTCGAAGCCGTTGCCTACGCGAATGCTCTTTCCGAGAAGGAAGGTCTTGAAAAGTGCTACACGATAAGCGATTGTTCAGGAATCCTTGGTTCTGGAAATCCTGATTACGACCGCTATCAATGTACAGTGACTTATCCCAATCTGCTTGACTGCAAAGGTTATCGCTTGCCAACTGAGGCTGAGTGGGAGTATGCAGCACGTGCCGGTGTTCACGGGCCCAGATATGGTGAAATTTATTCCACGACGTGGTTTTCGGGAAACAGTTCCTGGCTTACTCATCCTGCAGGCGAAAAGAGTCCCAATAACTGGGGACTATATGATGTGCTTGGCAATGTTGAGGAGTGGGTGAATGACTTGTACGACGAATACTACTACTCTTCCTGTAATACCGGTTGCCAAGATCCTTTAGGGCCTGACAATAGTGATCTTCGCGTTCAACGTGGCGGCTGTTGGGCTAATAGCATCGACTCGGTGCGGTTGGCGGTTCGTGACGGTCTCTATCCTAGATTTCGTAATGATTACAGTGGGTTCCGTCTTGCAAGGACGGTTCCCTAGTCGTTTGGCCCAAAGCCTCCCTTTGCCCCAAAACACCCTAATATTCACCATATTTGCAGCCTTGTAGTTGGAATTCCCCTTGTTAACGAGTATCCTTCGCGCATGAAACCGACGCCTTTTACAATTTTTTGCGGTTATTACTTGGGATTGGATAAAGAATTCAATTACCGGTTTTTTAACCAGGACCAGTTGGCGCGTCATCTTGGGATCGACCCATCTGAGCTGCGCCACCTGATGGAAGAATACTATTTGACGCCTGAAATTGTGCGCCACGTGGACTACAATCTGGTAAAGGCTCATGCCACAGCCCAGGAAATAGTGACCTTTGGTGGTGGTGAAGACATCAGGGTGTTTGCCAGGCGTACCTTTGAAGAATTCATCCAGGCGTTACAAAAGTACGACCCTACCAAAGACTTCGAAGGTGTGGATTATGACAACCTGTTTCCAGGTGATCCGCCTCCTGATGAAGACGATGATGTTGTTTTGTGACCCTGCATATTGATGGATCCAAGGAGGCAGTGATGTCGCGTCCCAAAGCTAGGATGTTTGCGATGTATGGAAAGGGTGGGATTGGTAAATCCACCGTTTCATCCAACATATCGGCGGTACTGGCCAAGCAGGGTAAAAAGGTTTTGCATGTTGGCTGCGATCCCAAAGCAGATTCAACCCTTACTTTGCTGGATGGCCAACCAGTTAAGACAGTCATCCAAAAAATCGCTGGGCGCATCAGTTCCCCGGACGACATCATCATGCCTGGGATATTGGGACTTTCTTGCATCGAGTGTGGTGGTCCTGAACCTGGGGTTGGGTGCGGAGGTCGCGGTGTTTCAAGGATGTTCGAGGTTTTGGATGACCTGGAATTGATTGAAGATGGCGAATATGACGTGGCCGTTTTTGACGTGCTGGGTGACGTCGTGTGTGGTGGCTTTGCGGCACCGCTTCGCCAGGGGCGAGCAGAACTGGTCTACATCGTTGTAAGCGAAAGCGTGATGGCGCTGTTTGCGGCAAATAACATCGCCAGGGCCATGAAACGTTTCGCTTCAAATGGAATTGCGCTTGGTGGATTAATAGTCAACCAAGCGGATGAGCACACCCCAATCGAAGGCCTACACAAGTTTGCCAAAGCTCTTGGGACCAGGATTATTGGGGTGGTTCCGAGGGACCCTGCAATCAGAAAGGCAGAGGTGATGAAGCGCCCAGTTGTTGACATCGCGCCAGAATCAAAGGCCGCAGCTGTGTTTGCTGAACTTGCAAACGCCATAATGCAGGATTCTGTTGAAGCGCATCAGGTGCCAACGCCTTTTGACGATGCCGGTTTTGACGCCTTCATAGAACAGACGTTTGGACAGTCATGATGGACAGGCCTGGATTTGTGACTGGGGTGGCCTTGGTGGCCAACGCCGTAGCTCGGGAAATCTTCAAGGTGGATGCTTCACCTGAGGCTATTGAGGCGGTTCAGGCTGTTGTTGAACAGCATGACAGTAAAGGCTGGTGGGGCCAGATAGTTGGTGCTGACGCTTCGGGGCCTGGTTTTGACCTTTCGCGGTGTGAAAGTTCTGGAAATGATTGGGTGGACGGTTACCAAGAGGCCTTGACAGCTTTGGCCGCGGCTATTGAAGCTGTGCCCCTAGAACCAAATTCCATCGCTGTGGTTGGGATGCTCCTTGATCGGCGTGAAGCTGATCGTCGTGCTGATTATGATGAGTTGGCAGGCTACTTGGCCGCTCTTGGGTTGGATTTTTGCGGTTTTTTTCCCGCTTTTGATGTTGTGGATAGCTCCCAACTAAAGGACATCGCGCCTGCTTCAACCATTATTTCACTTCCTTACGGACGCAAAGCGGCGCACGCCATCTCAAAAAAAACTGGTGCCAAGCTCATCGAGCTGGACCTGCCAATTGGATTTGCCGGGACGAGCGATTGGATTAGCGAGGTGGCCCTTGCATGTGGGCGTCAGCAGGCGGCTGAACAGTTGATCAAATCCAAACTTGGCTCAGCAGTACCAAAACTTGAATGGGTAGTCCCTTTTTGGTTGCTGCATCGCCGAATCTTGCTGGTTGGTGATGTCTACAAAGTTAAAGGTTGGGCCGAAGCCTTGCACGAATTTGGATGCAATGTCTTGGGCGCGATTTGCACCGGTGGAAATCCAGCCAGCGCCCCAGATATCAACTGGATTGATAATATTCCTGATGACTTGGAAGTCGATTTAGTCATCGGAAGTCAAGTCGCCGAGGCCAAAGGCCTGCCATTTTTAGAAATGGGATTTCCAAATTTTGGTGAACATTTCATTTATTCCAGGCCAGAACTTGGTTTCGCAGGCACTCTTGCTACGGTGGAGGCGATCATCAACAGGCTGGCCTTGACATCCGTGATGCGCCACTGGCCAGGCGGCAGGGTCAAGTTTGACCTTAGAAAAGATCCCTGACTGAATAAAGTCCTGGTTTTTTAAGGACTAATTTTTCGCCCAAAGTTAGAGCTCCTTGTGCGAAGGCCATTCTCGATGAGGCCCTGTGAGTAATCTCGATTCGATCATGTGGCCCCAGGAAATAGATGGTGTGATCCCCGACTACTTCACCCCCTCGGACTGATAACAAGCCAAGTTCGTTGTCCTTTCTGGCTCCGGCGCCCCTGTTTGTGACTACCTGCAGGCCATTGCCAAGGGTTGAAGCCAAGGACAAGGCCGTCCCAGATGGGGCATCCTTTTTGTGGCGATGGTGTATCTCAACTATTTCCACGTCATACGTTGGACCCAGGATCTCCTTAGCCTTGGTGGCCAATTCATGCATGGCAAGGACGCCAATGCTGGTGTTCGCAGCCCACAAGACTGGGATTTTTTGGCTGGCGATTTTGATCCTTTCATGGTCTTGCTCGGACAAACCTGTAGTCCCGCTTACCACTGGAATATTCAGGTCCGCCATGGTTTCGATGAAGCTAACTGACGCTTCGGGGGCGCTGAAATCAATGGCTAGATTTCCATTTAAGGACTTCCAGGAACTTGCATCTGAAGAACTCAAAATAGTTGTGGGGCCAAGTGGGGTGTTTTGGATAGTGCCAACATCTGGATGATTTGGTGCCTCTATAGCAGCTGCCAACTGGAATTTTCCTGCGGCGGCCTCCATAATCATTTGCCCCATCCGCCCCATTGCACCGTTTATTATTAATTTCAACACCTTTTTACTCCTGTCAGTGGCGTCAATTTACTGGGCCCTAGCTTTAAATATTGCTTCAGCTTCAGCTACTGTCCTTTCGACTAGCTCTGAAACTGTTGGTAAATCCTGGATCAACCCAGCGATTTGCCCAATGGGCAGTGCCCCCTTGTCCAAGTTGCCATCAGCACACGCTAATTCAAACCCTTTAAAGGCATTAGCCATGAAGGCCATCTTTTCGATGTTTTTTGGGCCTGATGCTGCCACACCCAAAGCTAGTTTCAAGTATGGAACATCCATCATTTCAGCTATTTGTCGCGAATTTAGGAAGGCCCTTGGCAGATCTAGGCCTCGTTTGACCGCCTTTTGCGCACCTGGGGCCTTCAAAATCCTGCAGGGCTGACCATCGAACCTTGATGAATAGATCGTGTCATAGGGGCTAGCCTTTAATGCGGCATCTTTGGCGGCTTGGGCAACTGGGCTTTCTTTGGTCAGCATCAGCCTAGTTCCCATCGCCACACCTTGGGCACCAAGGGCTAAAGCCGCAGCAAGTCCTCGACCATCGGCAATTCCACCAGCAGCGACCACCGGGATGGAAACAGCATCGACCAGAGTTGGCACCAAAACCATGGTGGTGACATCGCCACCGTGAGCGGCGGCCTCGTGGCCTGTCACCAGCAAGGCATGGGCACCCCAGCTTTCGGCAGCCTTAGCATGTTTTGCATTGACAACGGTGGCAATAACCCTGCCGCCATACGATTTTGCAGCATCAACAATCCAATCACCCTTTCCCATGGACACGTTTATTATCGGGACTTGTTCATCCAGCAGGACCTGTGCGTTTTCGCGAGCCCCCGGGAAATAGAGGGTGGCATTTGCACCAAAGGGTTTGTCGGTCAGTTGCCGAATTTTGCGAACCGCCTCTCTGGTTTGCTTGGCCCCATAAACACCAGTAGCCAAGATTCCAAGGCCACCAGCGTTGCTTACTGCAGCCACCATTTCTGGGGTGCTGACCCAGCTCATTCCAGACAGCAGAATTGGATGTTTGATACCGAATAGTTCAGTGATTTCTGTTTTCACAGGAGCCTCCAGGCAGGGTTCCAGGGCCTAGGCTAAATGTTTAGCGCTGTGTTGTAAATGGAATTGTGCGGGGCGGGGTGGGGGAGGCGGGGCCGGGAGCGGGGGCAGGGGCGGGGGCTATTGGCAGGGCTGTACTTGGCTTCTTCTTACCGGCCTACATTCGTTGCCAACCTTGCTACAGGCGATAACGACAGTGCCAGTTTCCCCGCATTCTGGAAGGGGCTCTAGCCAGCCTTCAAGGTGAAGACATACAATTGTCCCCTCCAAACCGGTTTCTTTCCTGCAGTAGCCAGGTGAATACAACTCCTGCATCGTTTCTTTGCCGTCACAGTCGTAGTCGAAGTTGTTGCAGTTGTTTTTTGTGGCAAAGAAATCGGTGACGCCCCTATGTACCCTTGAGTCAAGGTCACAGCAATCAGTTGAGCTGGCCACGTACCCCGCTGGAGGTGTGTCTCTGCATTCACAAGCACTTGGCTCATTAAGTGCTCCGTATCCATCGCCGTCTCTATCTCGGTAGTAGGTTTTACATTTGAGCGAGCCCGGTTCGTCCGTCTCTCCGTCACAGTCGAGGTCTAGGCCAGAGCACATTTCAGGTCTTGCCTCATATTTCTGGGCGCAGTTGAGTGCACCGTCTATACAGGTCCACGTGCCCCATTGGCAAATACCAGGCTTACCAGTCTCACAATCTCTGCCATCTTGTGAAAAACTCTCGTCCGTTTCCCCATCGCAGTCGTTATCTAGGCCATCGCATTCTTCTGTCTCGACATCTTTTATCGGCCAACACCAAAGTTTACCACCTGAACAGTACTGCCTGCCGTATTTACAAACACCAAGCATACCTGTGTCACAGTTTTGGCCATCATCAGAGCTATCTTCGTCTGTCTCCCCATCACAGTCGTTGTCTAGGCCATCACAGACTTCATGGGACGATGGTGTTTTCGGTTCGCAAGCCAGTGATCCGTTTCTACACACCCGCTTGCCGTCTTTGCAAACACCATCCAAGCGTGTGTCACAATCTTGGCCATCTTCTGGAAAACTTTCGTCCGTCTCCCCATCACAGTCGTTGTCTAGGCCATCACAGATTTCATGGGACGATGGCGTTTTCTGTTCGCAAGCCAGTGCTCCGTTTCTACAGACCCACTTGCCGTCTTTGCAAACACCCAGTTTACCGGTGTCACAATTCTGGCCATCTTCAGGAACATCTTCATCAGTCTCGCCATCACAGTCGTCGTCCAAGCCATTGCACTTTTCCACAGATGCCTGCGTTGTCTGGGTACAGACGAATGCCCCCCTAATACAGACCATGGTAGCCGCGCTACAAACACCCAACTTGTCAGGAACTAGAACACAATCTTGACCACCCCCAGGGTTGTCTTCGTCAATTCGACCATCGCAGTTGTTGTCTTTACCATCGCAGATTTCTTCAGTCGGTTGCTTAGTTTGGTTGCAAACAAGAGTTCCATCTTTACAAGTAGTTGTGCCAATTGCGCAGACCCCCTGCAATTCTGTGTCACAATCCTGACCACTCTCAGGATTGTCTTCGTCGGTCTGGCCATCGCAGTCATTGTCTTTGCCGTCACAAATTTCATCAGTTGGGTCGCCAGGAATGCATTCATTTAGCACACCATCGGTACATTTCGCGACTTCCCTGAAACATTCTCCGATGCCACAAGTTATGGTCTCACCATTGTCGGCCGGGGTGTTGGTACAGCCTGATTCGGGCTTGCAACTATCAGCCGTGCAAGGGTTTTTATCGTCACAATCAATAGCCGGGCCACTTATGCACTCACCATCCAAGCAAGTGTCCGGGCCGGTGCACCGATCTCCATCAGAGCATGGCGCATCATTTTCCAGCAAGACTTCCGTGCATTCCTTATCAAGGCATTTGAACACGTGGCACTGCTTTGGCTGTTTGTCGCAGTCTTGATCAAGCTCACACGCGACAGGCTCGGTACTGTCATCATCTTCAAACGCGCCATCATCTCCGTGCTGGCCGCGGTCGTGTTTTGCATCTGTGGCCGATTTTGAGTCCAGGTCCAGGGCATCCGAATTATTCAAGTCACCACCCCCCTTACATCCCAAGGCCAAAGTGGCGACTATCAAAGGCAACAATGCTAAGCGCGGCTTCATCGCGGTTCCTCGGAACATGATGCTGGCGATTTTATAATCCATCCTTCGAGGATGCAATAAATCGGGGTGGTTAATAGCGAAAATTTTGTGAGGCGGAGCGGGGTGAAGGGGGCAGGGACAGGGGCAGGGATGGGGACAGGATCAGGAACAGGAACAGGAGACAGGGCCAGGAAAGGCTCAAGCTCAGTTTCACCTTTTTGCACTTTTGTGCAGTTTGTTAGCTTCATTTGCTGTTGGGTGTGGTAGAGTCTGGCTACACCACTGTTCCTGCCATCCCGGCGGTTCGAACGGGTTCCGCTTTTAAACACATTTTGGGGGTTTTCAATGATTCGAGTCATTCAATGGGGACTTGGCGCCATGGGTAGTGGCATGGCCAAATTGATTTTGGAAAAGGATGGCTTGCAGCTGGTTGGCGCCATCGACACCAGACCTGAATATGCCGGCAAAGACGTCGGCAGTGTCTTGGGGCTTGGACGTGAACTCGGGGTCGAGGTCCAAGCCACCCCAGACGGCCTGCTTGATCCCGATGTGGCCGATATAGTCGTCATTGCAACCACTTCTTGGACTGCCCAGCAAATGCCCCAGCTACGCCAGATTCTAGGCAGTGGCCTCAATTGCATCTCAATCGCCGAAGAAATGGCCTCACCTGAAGCTCAAAGTCCAGAATTGGCCACCGAACTTGACCAACTGGCAAAAGCAAACAACGTTTCAGTTTTGGGAACTGGCGTCAACCCTGGTTTCGTCTTGGATCTACTTGTGGTCACTCTCTCCGGAGTTTGCCACAAGGTTGATCGCATCGAGGCCAGCCGCGTCAACGATTTAAGCCCTTATGGGCCAACAGTTATGGCGACCCAAGGAGTCGGAATCACCCCTGAGGCTTTTAAAGAAGGCGTCGCCAACGGCACCATCGTCGGCCACGTCGGCTTCCCCGAAAGCATCAGGATGATCTCGGACGCCCTTGGCCTAGGTGTTGATCGCGTTGTTGAAACTCGTGAACCCATCGTGTCCAAGGTCCTGCGTGAAGCCGCCCACGTGACGGTTCAGCCCGGGATGGTCGCTGGATGCAAGCATATCGCGGTCGGATACGCAGGTGATAAGGCGGTTGTCAAACTGGTTCACCCCCAGCAGGTCCATCCGCATCTGGAAGGGCAAAGCACTGGTGACTACATCAACATCTATGGAACGCCAGATATTGTGATGTCCACCGGACCTGAAATTGCCGGTGGAATTGCAACCCAGGGGCTTGCAGTAAACATGGTTCCACATGTAGTCCAAGCAAGCCCAGGTTTAAAGAATATGTTGGACCTGCCGGCCCCAGCGGCGTTGATGGGGGCAAGCGCGTACAGGCGCAGAGTTTGAACAAGGAGGGCGACGTGGCTGTAGTCAATAAAGGAACTTGGGTTGAGATTGAATCGGTGGTTTTAACGCCTGAAGAAAGGGCGCCTGGGATTCCGCCAGAAACTGCAAAGTGCCCCTTGGTTATGAAGGTTTCCGGGTTTTTGGCCAATGATGCCTCGCTGGGTGACGAAGTTCGCGTTTACACCATGATCGGGCGCCAAGTTAAGGGACGTTTGGCCACGATTAATCCTGGATATGACCACAGCTTTGGGTCCACGGTGTCAGAACTGCTGCAAATTGGACGGACACCTGATGTGCCTGCACAACAAGGAGGCCAAAATGACTGATCACAGCTACCAAGCGGTTTTAAAACGAAAAAACCAGATCATGAAGGCCAGCCTTGGAATCGACTTTGATTCCTATGAAACCAGCCCAATCGCCTTTGATTATGAAAAACTGATGCTTGACACTGGCTATTCAATTGAAGAAATCGCCGCAATTCAGGCCAGATCAAAGGTTGGAAACACCCCCCTTTATGAATTGACTAGGCTGACTGAACTTGTGCGCCAAACTACCGCCCCTGGTAAAGGTGCAAGGATCCTGCTTAAAGATGAGGCCGCAAATGCATCTGGGTCTTTCAAGGCTCGCAGGGCAAGTATCAGCATTCACGAAGCCAAAAGACTTGGGTTTAAAGGCGTTATCGCCGCAACTTCTGGAAACTATGGAGCGGCTGTAGCCAGCCAAGCGGCTATGCATGGTCTAAAGTGCATCGTAATTCAGGAAGTGTTTGACAGTAAAGGGGTTTGTCAGCCTGAAATCATTGAAAAATCCAGGGCTTGTGAGGCATATGGCGCGGAAGTTCAAAGGCTTTCTGTCGGGCCAGAACTGTTTTATGTCCTTTTAAAGACCTTGGAAGAAACAGGCTTTTTTAACGCCAGCCTTTACACTCCGTTTGGGATCAGGGGGGTCGAAACTCTGGGCTATGAAATCGCCCAGCAGGTTCGGGCCAGGTACGGCAAGGCGCCTGAAGCCGTAGTTGTTACACACGCAGGTGGAGGCAATCTGACTGGTACAGCAAGGGGGCTGTTGGCGGCCGGGTGCAAGGACACCAAGGTAGTCGCCTGCTCAGTCGATCTAAAAGGCCTGCACATGGCATCGGACATCGACTTCAACAAAAAGAGCTTCACCACCGGCCACACTGGCTTTGGGGTTCCTTTCGCCACATGGCCAGATCGGGTTGACGTCCCAAGAAACGCCGCCAGAAGCCTGCGCTATATGGATGAATACCAGCTGGTCAGCCAAGGTGAGGTGTTTTATGTCACCGAACTGCTGGCAAAGCTAGAGGGGCTTGAGCGCGGACCCGCCGGGAACACCAGTCTGACCGCGGCAATTACCTTGGCAAGGCAGATGGACCAGGATGAGATAGTTGTAGTTCAGGAAACCGAGTACACGGGCGCTGGAAAGCACCACAACAGCCAGTTGTCCTTTGCCAAGCAAAACGGAATCGAGATCCTGGTTGGTGACCCGTCCCAGAACATCCCAGGCAAAAACATCATCCTGCCCAGAAGTCTGGATGATGTCAGAGGGCGACCTCAGGACATGGATCGCCTGAGGCTGTCTTATCTGAAAAACGCCGACAAGGTTCACAGTTCGAACAATTGGAACGCAGGTGATATCGAGTTTCTGGCATCTGACCTGAAAACAAGTTCCAGTTGGGTAAGGGACGCAATAAGAAACGGCTTTAAGGGGACATAGGGGGCTTGGATGAGTAGCGACAGGCAGCAGACGTTTAAGCAGCGACAGCTTGATAAGCTGACAGATGAGCAGCTAAAGGAACGCTTTTGGCAGCTTACCAATCAGATTGTTAAACCAATTGTTGAGCTTGCAAAAACTCACACAAGCCCATCCATTGAGCGGTCGATCTTGCTTCGAATGGGCATTGATTCGGTGTCAAGTCACGGCGTGGTGCAAAGGATTTTGGATGCTGGGCTGCTTGGAAAGGGGGCTGGGCACGTCCTTTTGAAACTGGCTCAAAGGCAAAACATCGACGTGCGAGCCGCAGCCCAACTTATTCTGGATGATGCCAGTGTTTTAACAGGGCTTTTTAAATCGTAGGGGGCCGTTGTGAAAAAACCGATAAAGCCCGAAGAAAAACTAGATATAGAGGACCTGGTTCATGGGCTTGAAAACTACCACCCACCTAGAAAGGGATGGACTTGGCGAATAAAACCTGCTGATGGCGTGGAAATGGGCCCCTTTCACTTTAAGGATATGTCCACTCCTTTAAAGAAATCAATAGGTTTGCCGGCATCTAAGTACTTTGATTTTATCGATCCTCAGCCCTCCTGCGTGGTTACAACCGAGATTGCCTCGGGACGATTTGAAGACGACATTCGTAGGATGCGCATGGCGGCTTGGCATGGTGCTGACCATCTGATGGTGATTAGAACCACTGGCCAAAGCCACATCGATGGGCTGTTGGAAGGGACCCCAGAGGGGATTGGCGGTGTGCCAATAACTAGGAAGCAGATTCGAGCCAGCAGAAAGGCGTGCGATCTGATCGAAGAAGAGGTGGGGCGTCCGATAAATTTCCACAGCTATGTGTCAGGGGTGGCAGGCCCTGAAGTCGCGGTTTTATTTGCTGAAGAGGGTATAAACGGCGCCCATCAGGACCCTCAGTACAACGTTTTGTATCGAAACGTGAACATGTATCGCTCGTTTGTGGATGCAGCCGAGGCCAAGCATGTGATGGCTGGGGCCAGGATCTTCCAAATTGACGGCGCCCACAACGCAAATGCGACTGCTAAGGCTGGCTGGTTGGTGATGCCAGAGTTGATGGTCCAGCATGGCATTAACTGCGCTTTTTCAGTGGCCGCTGGAATGGATAAGCAGTTGATTGGCCTTTCAACGGTGCCTCCAAATTCGCCGCCTGCCCCCAAGTTGTGGTACGACCTGCCATATGCTGTGGCGCTTCGGGACTTCTTTTCCGAGTACAAGATGAGGGCCCAGCAAAATACCAGGTACATCGAGGCCGATATTGAAGAGGCCATTAGAACCCACACGGTGGACACCCTGATTTCGATGCTTACCAGGGCAGACGTGCAAAGCACCATCACCCCTGATGAAGGGCGAAATGTGCCGTGGCACTACAACAACATCCGCGGGGTCCAGACCGTGAAGCAGACTTGGGCCGCTTTGGATGGGATAAACGAACTGCTGACGCTGCGCTATGACGGTCCCCTTGGGGAAATGGCAAGGGACATCAAGGAAAGGGCAGTTGGCTTTTTGGAGGAAATCATTGAGGTTGGCGGCTATTTTGCGGCGGTTGAAAGGGGCTTTTTCGTTGATTCAGCCAAGTATCCAGACCGAAATGGCGATGGGATAGCCCGCGATGGGGCAGGTGGGGTGGGGGCCGACACCTTGGTGCCAAGGGACCCAGACTACATGGCCCCAGTGTGTGACCACTTTGGCAATAATGCGTTGCCCGACGGTTTGAACAAGCCATGTGACCTGATAGGCGGCTGCACGTTGTGCGACCCATCTAAGATCGTTTTCATCGATGAACTGGACCCTGACGACAACTGCCACAAACGCCTGGAAACCACCCGCCCATATCGTACTGGAGGCAAGATCAAGCCTGAGGTAGAGTGGGCTGGTGATGGGATCGTTTTGGTACAGTTGTTTGTCCCTGAAAATGAAGATATCGCCCCAGTTTATGCTGTGGAAATGGCCAAAAAGATGGGGCTTGGCGACCCAGAGGTCATCAATATCCAGGTCATGCATCCCAGTGAAGGCTGCTTTGTGGAAGTAAAGGGCAGGGTCGATTTTGAGATAGACAGAAGCAGCCTGAAGATCCCTGAAAAAGAGGTCATGCTGCCCGAAGATGAACTGCGGCGGGTGGTAAAAGAAGTTGGCCTCAAAGTCGTTGCTGGCACTGTTGGCGAAGATGAACACAGCGTTGGCTTAAGGGAAATCTTGGACATCAAGCACGGTGGAATCGAAAAATATGGCGTGAAGTACCACTACCTGGGGACGTCGGTGCCTGTGGACAAGCTTGTGGATGCAGCCATCGAAACTGGCGCTCATGCGATTTTGATATCCACGATTATCAGCCACAACGATGTCCACCGCGCCCAGATGAGGAAGCTTGCAGAACTCTGTATTGAAAAGGGAATTCGAGATAAAGTAATCCTGATTGCAGGTGGCACTCAGGTGAACCGGGAAATGGCAAAGGAAACTGGCCTTGATGCAACCTTTGGACGAGGCACAAAGGGTGTGCACGTGGTGAACGCCATGGTAAAAGCATTACGCTCGATGCGGTGAACTTGGTGGGGGTTTTGTGGCTATTGAGGTCCTGACCATCGAAGTCGGATCTACCATCACAAAGGTGATTGGGTTTGCACGCCTGCCAGGCGGCGGTTTTTCGGCGATTGCCAGGGGATTTGCACCGACGTCCTTGGCGGATGTTGGGATTGGGGTTGATCAGGCGCTGGCTGACTTGAAGCAGCCTTGGGATCAGGCCGAGATTTTTATAAACAGCTCTGCTGCTGGTGGCCTGCGGATGACTGTTCATGGGCTGACCGCGTCAATGACCGCCAGAGCCGCCAAGGAAGCGGCCCTAGGTGCTGGTGCAATCGTCAAGCTTGTAACAGTTGGACCACTAGATAATTATCAACTTGATGATATTAAACGCATTTCTCCAAATCTAATCTTGCTTGCCGGTGGGGTTGACCACGGTGAAAGGCATACCGTCCTTGAAAATGCCCATAAATTGGCAGACATGCGCTTAAACATTCCAGTTTTGTATGCTGGTAACATTGATTTACAGCGTCCCGTGGTCGAAATCTTTGGGGCGGGCCGCGTTGAAATCGCTGAAAACATCTTTCCAGAAGTCGATGTGCTGAATATAGAGCCGCTAAGGCGCTTAATTCATGAGGCTTTTAATAGGCACATAATCCACGCACCTGGAATGGAGCGTCTTGGTCAGATAACGAAACATCCAGTGTTGCCTACGCCTGGGGCTGTGTTGCTTGGTGCGGAACTGTTTGCCAAAGTGGCTGGTGACTGCATGGTGTTTGATGTTGGTGGCGCCACCACGGATGTTCATTCAGTAACACAGGGCGATCCCAAGTGGTACTCCAGTCAGGTGCAACCAGAGCCGCTGGCAAAACGCACGGTGGAAGGCGACCTTGGAGTCTTTGTAAACGCTGCCAACTTGGCAAAGCTGGCGCTGCCAAACCAGCCTTTGCCGGCGCTTGAGCATTTGGCCGCGGTGCCTAAAACCAAAGAGCAGATCGAATTGACCAGGTGGCTTTGTTGTCAAGCCGTTGAAATTGCAGCAAAACGTCATGCTGGGACCGTGTCGCAGATATATACCCCAACCGGTCGCCGTACCATCGTCAAGGGCAAGGATCTGACAGCGGTATCGTTCATCATTGCAACAGGTGGGGCGTTGACCCAAGTCCCAGGCGCTGTCGACTGCATTAGACGCGTCTGCACCGGGGCCAAAGACAGCTTGTTACCAGAACCTGGGACAACCGTGTTGGTCGACGAGCAGTATATTTTCAGTGCCCTTGGGACTTTGGCCCAGTTTTATCCGGATGATGTGGCAAAAAGCTTTAACAATTTCCAACGTCACTGAATAAGGAGACTGACATGCCAGTAAACACACCGCGCCTGGAAATTTACACCGAGCGGATTGCGATGAACGCCAAAGCTGTAATTGGAATGTGTCATAGTCACGGGATCCAAGTGGCGGCAGCGACAAAGGTGGTGTGTGGCCATTCGGCTGTAACCCACGCACTTGAAGCAGGTGGGGCAGACATGCTGGCCGATAGCCGCGTTCGCAATCTGCGCAGAATTGTGGAGGCAGGCATCAGTCGCCCCTTGATGATGCTGCGAATTCCAGCCCCTAGTTGGGTTGCTGATGTGGTTAATTATGCGGAGATATCGTTAAACAGCAGTGTCGACACCATTGAGATGCTGTCTGATGCAGCTGAGTTAAGGGGGCTTCGTCATCAAGTCATCGTCATGGTTGACGTGGGTGATCTGCGAGAGGGTGTGCCGCCTGAGCGTGCTATTGATGTGGTCAAGGAAACGGCACATCTGCCAGGCGTTGAAATAGTTGGATTTGGCGCGAATCTGGCCTGTTTTGGGGGTGTAATCCCAACACGCAAAAACATGCAGACTTTGGTTGATGTCCGCAACGAATGTCGACGCGTGTGCGGCCTGGAACTGCCCATTTTATCAGGTGGAAACAGTGCAAACCTGCCGTTGGTTGTCCAAGGTGAAATGCCAAAAGAGATAAACCATCTGCGCGTTGGTGAGGCCATTGTCCTTGGCAGAAATGTGATCGACCGCTCGCCATGGGAGGGTACCAGGCAGGATACCTTCAGCATGGTTGCAGAAGTGCTGGAAGTTGAAAAGAAGGCCTCCTATCCGATTGGTGATAGAGGGCAGGACGCATTTGGGGGCACCCCGGATTTTATCGATTACGGGATGCGCCTGAGGGCAATATGTAACATCGGTCGCCAAGATGTTATTGTCGACGGGATTCAGCCTGAGATGCCTGGCATTAAGGTACTTGGTGGCAGCAGCGACCATCTGATTTTGGATGTTGAAGATGCCGCCGTTCCTGTTAATGTCGGTGATGAGCTTGGGTTTACACCAACATACGGCGCCTTATTGGCATTAAGTACTAGCCCTTATGTACAAAAAGTGGTGGTGCGTGGATGACACAAGAACACCTGAATTTAGTCCGTATTGATCTGGGTGCCATAAAGTCAAACTTGGAGGCCATCAAAGAAGCCATAGGTCCAGAAAGGCAGATTTTGGCTATGGTTAAAGGCAACGCCTATGGTCATGGCGATTTGCAAGTGGCGCAAATGATTGAAGATACTGGGTGTGCCCAGGTGTTGGGTGTCGCTTGCCCCAGCGAGGCCCAGGGGCTGAGGGCAGGTGGAATCAAGATGCCAATACTGATTCTGACGCCAACTATTCCCGCAAATCTTGAAACTGCGATTAAAGCCGACGTTATTTTGAGCGTTTGTGGCCAAAGGGAGGCCTTGGCTGCAGGCCAAGTCGCTGCAAAGTTGGGCAAGTGTGTCTCAGTTCACATTAAGGTCGACACTGGAATGGGGCGAGTTGGAGTGCCCCCAGAAGGGGCGGTAGAACTTGCCAACCTGATTGAGCAACAACCAAGCCTTAAGCTTGAAGGAATAATGACCCATCTTCCGTCCAGCGATTCGATTGCTGGCGACGAAATTTCGTGGACTAAAAAGCAGATTGCGCGATTTGCACAAGTGGTGGCAGACGTCAACAACGCGATTGGGCGCAAGATTATTGCCCACTGTGCCAACTCGGCCGCCGTCTTGGCCCACCCAGACGCGTGGTTTGATATGGTTCGTCCAGGAGTCATGATTTATGGCTACAAACCTGACCCGGCTTGCCCTTCAACTATCGCGCTAAAACCAGCCATGTCCATGTTTAGCAAGGTCATTTTTATCAAAAAGATTCCAGGTGGCCAATCGGTAAGCTATGGCAGGACTTGGAAGGCAGATTTTCCAACCACTGTGGCCACCATCGGAGTTGGTTACGCAGATGGATACAACCGACTGTTTTCAAACAAGGGACGTGTTTTGATTAAGGGGCGCAGCTATCCGGTGATTGGGCGAGTCTGCATGAATATGATCATGGCGGATGTTGGTGCAGACCCCGACATATCCATCGGAGATGACGTCGTTTTGATGGGGCGCGACGGCGATCAAGAGATCACCTGTGAGGAATGGGCGGCAAAACTCGGCAGCATCCCCTATGAAGTTACCTGTCGAATTGATGCCAGAATACCGAGGCAGTTTTTGGGGCTGAACGATTGATTCAAAACCTCCAATGGCGTACTCTAACGGCGGAATTTTGGCTTGCCAGGTGGATTCATTGGTAAAAAACCTGACATTTTTGGCGATTGTCGCGCTTGGTCTTGCTAGCTGGAGCTGTAAACCTGAGCGCCCGACTGGGGTGTCTGTCGCTCCTGTCGAGACCAAGCGTGAGGACCCTGCCGCTGAAGTGGTGGTAGCCAGGATCAATGATCGTCTGATCAAGTTTGGCGAGATTGAAGAGCGGCTTGAATCCTTACCAGTGTTTGTAAGGGTCAGGCATCAGACTGCGGAGCGCAAGCTTGAGTTCGTAGAATCGTACTTGGAATACACGGTGTTAGCACTCGATGCCCAGGAAAGAGGTTATGCCAAGGATGGCAGGGTCATTCAGGCCCTAAAAGATGATATTGCTGAACGTTGGCTTAGGCGAACGGTGGACTTAAGTGTAAAGACCTCTGATATCCCAGAGGATGCGATTACCAAGGCCTATGAAGAGCGATATCTTGAATTTAACAGGCCTGAGCGCCATGTCGTGCGTCAAATCCTGTTTTCAGACTATGAAACTGCGTACAAGCTGGCTTATAGGATTAGAAAGACGATTGAAACCACCGATAGATCGCACGTTGATGTCTTTAAAGAGTTCGTGGATGAGTGGTCTGTGGACCCAGACTCGAAGGCCCAAGGCGGTTTGATTGGCGGATTTCCCAGAATGGCTGGTGAAGGTCCTGAGATGCCACCAGAGGTTAGTCAGGTAGTGCAAACACTCTCGATGTACGCCAGGGTTAGCGGTGTTGTGGCAGATGCAGGCGGTTACAGGGTACTTTTCTTGGATTCCATTGAACCTGCAGTGTCAAAAAATCTTGATCAGGCCAAAGGTGAGATTGTCTCTGGTTTGATGAAGATAGAGACCGCTAAACTTCGACGCCAGTACTTGGACCAGTTAAGAAAGGATTTTGGTGTGGAAGTTGATGAAGATGCTGTAAGGCGTGCCATTGAGGCCCCAAAATCCGAGGTCGATAATTAGGAAGCCCTTAATGCAAAAGCACAAACCTTTTATTTTTGCAGTTGTTTTGTCCTTTGGAAGCCTGTTTAGTGTCAACGCCAACGCCCAAGAAGCCCAGCAGCGTAAATTGGCGCCAGTGCTGGTTGATCGGGTCATTGCTTACTTTGGTGACGAGGTAATAACTCTGACAGATGTTTTCAAAAGGGCAGAGGCCGCACGAAATCCAGTAGCTGGGACCATCTCGGGCGACCCAGCTGGTGACTTGGTCTCAAATCAGGCCGCTTTGGATGACTTGGTGGAAGAAAAACTGATCCTTGCTGAGGCAGCCAAGCTTGGGATTAAGGCCACAGATGAAGAAGTTGACCGTCACGTCCAGAGTATCTTGGACCAAAACATGTGGTCGCAGGAAGATTTTGCATCCGCAATAAAGATGCTTGGGTTTTCAGAGGTGTCCGACTATCGTGCTCATGCAAAGAAAGAGCTTTTGAAATCACAGGTTTTGCGCCTGAAGGTGGGGTCAAGGGTGCGAGTCAGTGACCGTGATGTAGAAGAGGCATTTTTGCGGGAGTTTGAAGGCGGGACCTTGGACACTGAAGTTCATCTGTGGCACATTTTCTTTCCTTTTGCCGAAAGTTCAGATGCTGGCGACTTGGTAAAGCTTATTGAACATGCGAAAAAGATAAGAGAAATGGCCGTTTCAAATGAAAGGCCCTTCGAAGATCTGGCCAGGGAGTTTGGTGGTGATGGGTCGGCACCAAAGGGTGGAGATGTTGGCTGGTTTGTTAAAGGTCGGCTTCAGGCGTCTTTGGAAAACGTGGCATTTGCCTTGAAAGATGGCGAGATCTCCGATTTGGTTCAATCCACAAGCGGGCTTCATATCCTAAGGGTGACTGAAAGACGCCAAGTGCCTATAGCTGATGTAGAAGAAGCCAAAGCTAGAGTACGTTATGAGCTGACTGAGATTGAGTTTGCCAAGGAATACCAGAAATGGGTGAAATCCCTACGAACTAGCAGCAGAATCGTGGTTCGTCCTTTAGATGAACCGTTAGTCCTGGAATAGCCCCCTAAAGGGACCTGTGACAGCTGTCTCGTAACAATAATGGTGATTTTTGGCAATTAATGCTTGACTTTTTTATCAAGCTCGCAGAAACTCCCCAGTCTGCGACTAAAGGGGTCGCAAAAGCCCTTTTGGGGATTGACAGCTAAAGGAGCTTCCTTTAGAATCAGTGGCCCTTTAAAAAGGGTGGTGTTCTTTGCATGCTGGCGTAGCTCAATCGGCAGAGCACCTGATTTGTAATCAGGGGGTTGGGGGTTCGATTCCCTTCGCCAGCTCTGATTGCTGGCTGGATCGCTGGAAACGGAGGGGTTCCCGAGTGGTCAAAGGGATCAGACTGTAAATCTGCCGCCAGGTGGCTTCGAAGGTTCGAATCCTTCCCCCTCCACTTTTGCTCTTTTACTTTTTAGGGTCCCGGTCCAGCAGTTCAGGAACGGGTCTTGCCGCGGGAATAGCTCAGTTGGCTAGAGCAGAAGCCTTCCAAGCTTCGGGTCGCGGGTTCGAGTCCCGTTTCCCGCTCTGTTGTGCCTGATCGCCTTCGTAGCTCAGGTGGTAGAGCACGTCCTTGGTAAGGACGGGGTCGTCAGTTCGAGTCTGATCGAAGGCTCCGGTTGGAATTCAAGTTAAGGTGACTTGAATTGCGGTCGCGTTTTCTTGGAATTGGTTTTAGGAGGATTACGTCATGGCGAAAGAGAAGTTTGTTCGTGACAAGCCACACATTAATGTTGGTACAATTGGTCACATTGACCATGGTAAGACGACGTTGACCGCTGCCATCACAAAGGTGCTGGCAAATCGCGGCGGTGCGTCTTTCATTTCGTACGATCAGATTGACCAAGCTCCCGAAGAAAGAGAGCGTGGTATTACGATCGCTACAGCTCACGTCGAGTACCAGACTGAAAAGCGTCACTATGCGCACGTGGACTGTCCTGGTCACGCTGACTACATCAAGAACATGATTACCGGCGCTGCCCAGATGGACGGAGCAATCGTTGTCGTTGCGGCGACTGACGGCGTTATGCCTCAGACTCGTGAGCACATCCTGCTGGCTCGCCAGGTTGGCGTCCCCGCAATCGTTGTGTTCCTGAACAAGTGCGATCAGCAGCCCGACGAAGAGCTGCTTGAGCTCACCGAAGAAGAAGTTCGTGACGTCCTGAAGAAGTATGAATTCCCAGGCGACGAAATACCGATCGTTCGTGGCTCTGCGCTGAAGGCTCTTGAGGCTGCTCCTGGTGACGATGCTGAACAGTGCATCATCAATCTGATGGACACCGTCGACTCTTATATCCCCACACCTGAGCGTCAGGTTGACAAGCCCTTCCTGATGCCAGTGGAAGACGTGTTCTCGATCTCTGGTCGTGGAACTGTCGCCACCGGTCGTGTGGAGCGTGGTAAGATCAAGATCGGGGAAGAGGTTGAGATCGTTGGATTTGAACCAACCCGTAAGACCGTTATCACCGGCGTCGAAATGTTCCGCAAGCTCCTTGAAGAAGGTCTGGCTGGCGACAACATCGGTTGCTTGATGCGCGGCGTGAAGCGTGAGGAAATCTATAGGGGCATGGTTCTGTGTAAGCCCGGTTCCATCAAGCCTCACAAGAAGTTCACCGCTTCTGTGTATATTTTGACCAAGGACGAAGGTGGGCGTCACACCCCATTCTTCTCGGGCTATCGTCCACAGTTCTACATCAGAACAACTGACGTTACCGGCGTTGCCACCCTGCCAGAAGGCAAGGAAATGTGCATTCCTGGTGACCGTTCTGATATCACCGTTGAATTGATTTCACCGGTTGCTATCGAGCCAGGGCTCCGCTTCGCAATTCGTGAAGGCGGTAGGACTGTTGGTCAGGGCGTCGTTGGCGAAATTATTGAGTAATTGTTGATTGTTGTGTCCCGGACGTCGCTTTGCCTGCGTCCGGGAC
>DUVQ01000122.1 GCA_012840965.1 Oligoflexales bacterium
AGTCGATTATCGTTAGCAATTCTGTTGACGCTAAGTGCTATCGGATGCTCCGATGCTAATCTTGTAACCGGAATCTACCGTTCACAACAACCGGTAAACATTGAGGGTTCATCACAATGGCCAAGTGACGGGCTATACATGGAACTTGTCCTTGGGCACTACGGTCCTGATGTAACAGGCCTGGTGCGCTTTTTCACTGACAAGGATTGCCTGATTCCTGTTCATGACGGCGCTTCTTGTCGCTTCATAGATGCGGGAGGACGTTTCGAGACTGACCGTCACGTTTTGTTTTCCTTTGCCAGCCCGTTTTCAGGAAAAGCTAGTGGGCAGGTGATGGGGGCAAGTTTGGTGGCTGATGAGACTGGTGATGTTTTGGCAGGTAAAATTGGCTTATTAGAGCCTTCACAGGAAGAAATAGCTTTTAAACGAATAAAGTTGGAACAGGATCTGTCCGACAGCGACAAGCAGTGTGACGACAAAGTTGGCGAGCCTGGAAATGAGTAATATTAGATTTGTAAGCCTAGTCGCCCTGATGGGACTTTTTTTGGCTTCGCAGGCAAGCGCTCAGACCGTAAGTCAGGAACAAGACTACCCTTTTACCAAGATCAGGATTTTTCTTGCTGATGGGGCTGATTTTAGGATTGACCCTGATGATATTTTTCGCGAGTTCAACGGGCATCCAGTAGGCGAACAAACAGCAGATATTAAACGAGTGGCTTGGTTGACTGATTTCGCCGACGAGGTTTTAGATGGCTATCACGAATTCGAGGTCCTAAGAAGCCATGACTTACTGTTGGATCGTGAGCCCGATAGTGGTGAGATTATTGTTAGAGGCCTGCTGCATCTTGGCATTGAGCGCTACAAAGACATCAGAATTCCAGCGGCTATAACTGCCCTTGAGCAAGGGGCTGAAGCTGCTATGGCGGAATTTTTGGACATTTTATCACCTGACCTAGTTTCAGATATATATCTGTATCTTGGGTTATCTCGCCTTGAAAATGGTGAGGATGCTTTAGCCCACGTTGCATTTAAAAACATGTTTACTGTAACTCCTGGTAAACATTTTCAGAAAGGGTACTACCCCAAGGATGCAGAGGATGCCATAACCAAGGCAGCTATTGATGTCTCAAAAAGTCATCAAGGCGATGTGCTGTTAAGTTCAGCATTGCGTGCTGACCGGTTTATGAAGCGCCACAAGGTTAATGCTGTGTGTACGCTTTCCATTTCCAAGGCGTTGGGGTCCAAAAAAGAAGTTGAAATCAGGCTGTTTGAAAGACCAAAGCGGGGTAAAGGACTTGTAAGCCTTTCCGTTATGGACCGATTCGCCCTGGACGAAGGTACCCAAGAGCGAATCTCAAAAACATTGACCGCTTGGGCATCATGTGCTGATGTGCCATCTCGACGGCTTGAAAAGCGCAAGACTCCCCGTTTTTTCATGGACACGTCTGCGGCATATGCTGTTTATCTTAAGACGCCTACTAGGCGTCATTTTCATAATGCTGGTCTAGGTATAGGACTGGCGTGGCATGCCGCAGAAGGGCTTGATATATTAGGGCGACTTAATGTTTTTAACTCGTTTCCGGACCCATACGAGGATCTGATATCAGACTTTTGGAGCGTTCAGGCTATTGCTGGGGCAGGCTATTCTTTGATTGCCAATTGGGGACGAGTGTTTGTTCATTTTGGCTTGGAAATGAACTACTTAAGTGATTTTGCATCAACTACCGACCCGCAGTGTAAGTTTTGGCCAAACGACCTCTCAAGGTGTGACCGTTCCAGGATTAAAAATCCCAGTATATTGCTTGGTATTAACGGCACAGTAGGGTTCAACATAAAGATAAGTGGCCCTGTATCGTTGAATTTCCAAACCGGCGTAAGTGCTTACTATTACTCAAATAAGGGCGTTCCTGATATAAACTTCCCCTATCTTTTGGAACTCGGCCTCGGCTATGCTTTTTTTTAAACGCTCCCACAATCAATACGCTAAGTAGTCGTCCAGGGGGATGGGGCGGTCGGGGTTAGGCGTCCAGCGCCCGTCTAGGTACTCGGTTGCCCAAATCTCAAGGGTCAAAAGTGTAAATATCCTGTAGCCATGATGCTTTAACTCCAGCGGCTCTCGATTGTTGACCGATTGGTGGCGAAATTCACTAAACAAATTTGTGACGGCTTGGTCGTTAAACCAGCCACGCCTTTTCAGCCTAGCTTCTAGCAGTTCCAACACATGAGGACGCGGGAGCAGTATTAAGTGCCAAGGAACATCAAAGCTTTTGTTTCTGATGGCTTTTGGCTCTAAATATCTAGCTAAGGCCAGTTTGTGAAGGCGTCTGTTTTTAGACTTGGAGTTTGATAATCTGTGGATAAACGTGCCGCCATTTAGCCATTCCTGTGGCAGGCTCCCAACAAATTCCTGTACTTGGTCCATGACTGCGGGCAAAAAGAGCTCGGTGCCGAAATGCGCCAGAATCTTTGTGGTGTAAAAGGACATGTATGGGAAAAAGCCGTTGATTAGTTTGGCGGCGATGAGATCGTCGGCGAAGGATTTCGGGCGGATGGGCAGGAGGCAGGGACTGGGAGCGGAGGCAGGGACAGGGGCAGGGGCTGGGGCCGAGGCATGGACAGGGGAATATGTAAGCAAATCGCGGACTAACAATTGTTCTAGGGCTTCGCTGGGAAAATGACGGTAGGTCATCAGCCGCGATAAAAAGTCTTCGTACGGATCTGCTTGAGCGAAAAGATTTGCTACATGTTCTAATTCCCAGGCGCGTTCCCAGTCGGTAGCAGTTTTTAGTTGCTTGGCTAACTTGTGAATCAGTTTGCGTCCAGTTAAGGGCAGATGTCTGATAAACCTGTGGAATTCAACCACTGGATAATATTCCCCCCAAAGGGTGTCTCCACCGTCACCTCCAAGCATTGCTGGAACTTCAGCTTTTTTGGCTAAAACGTATATTGGCAGTGATGAGCTGACTACC
>DUVQ01000019.1 GCA_012840965.1 Oligoflexales bacterium
CGCCCCCTAAGCGACCCGCACTCCCTTGGCCCTGTCACTTGGAGTGTCATCAAAGACCTCTATCACGTGGTACACACAGGCCATTTTGTCGCCTTCACCACCATGGATGAAGTCATGAACCTGGTTTGTCCACTTCACCAAAAGCCGTTCATGCTCTGTCAGGCCTGGATTCTTTGGATGCAAAAGCTTGGGAATTGCCCTGATTTCATATGTCGGAAAATCCAAAAATGACGCCGAAGCAATTGGATTCACCATCATGTTTAAAAAAGTGTGAGTTGGATAATCAGGCGTTGCAAACAGCTCCAGCGAAACTTGGGAACGCAGGTCAAACCTATCAACGTCGCGATATAAATCCTCCATAACCTTCGTTTTGGCAAAGATTGCATGGGCTGGAATCCCCATTGATGACTCGTCCGCCTTTTTTCCTTCATGTTCCAAAAGCTCAATCGTTTCGGCCAAGCGCTCCAGTTTAGGAGCAAACCCCATGCCTTTATAGGCGGTGTTCAAAGACACAGCAGAATCCCGAGTAGGACCGCCAACAGTCGCCACACATGCATTGTGGGGACCAGCCAAGTCTTTTTGTTGAAAGCCAAAACGGGCCAAACGCTGGATACGAATGATTCGTTCCTGAAAACTCCACCTAACGAAAGGGCCAGGCAATTCGATTGTTTTAAACTCCTGCCACTCGCCAGACACAAAGGCCTTTATGCGACCTTTGGAAAGACTAGTTGTATCTACTGTTTCGTGAACAATGTAGCCTCCAGGTTTCCACCAAGCTTTTGGGTCTGCATCAAGCGCAGATACTTGGGCACCAGGTTTTTGGGTCAAAGGATTACACGCGGCGGCGACCCCTATCGTTCCAGTTGCAATAGCCCCAAGAGCCGCTCGTCTGGTCAATTTAGCCATGAGACCTCGCCAAAAAAGCGTAGCTTCAAATAGACCAGATAAACTGCGAAAGTCAAACTTCAAACGTGGAAAGAGGCAGTAGCTAGGCGCGATTTCGTCGGCGAATCAACAGCAATCCAGATAGCATGGCAAGTAAAATGGCACCTGGCAAAGAAGAAGAACCAGAAGCAGAACAGCCGCTCTTTGAAGAGGTTTTCAAATCGTCAGTCTTTGCATCCACCGGGGTTTCTGCGGCGTCCTCGTCCGTCACTTCACCTGGCTCAATGCAATCTTCTGGCGTGCCAAAAATGTCCTCGTTTGGAAGTGGCTCCCCGCCTGGTTCGTCAGGCTCATCTGGGTCCTTATACTTATCTGGGTGCAACGTGAACTGCAGCTTGCTGGCGACGCGCTTGCGTACGTCAAGCAGCACGTTTTCATCAAGGGTCCAAGGTTCACCTTTGGCCGGACAGTAGGCTCCCTCGATCGAACAGTCCTCGTAGAATGGGGTGCCGAACTTAGTGTAGGCACGCCCGATCTCGGTTCTCAACCAATCTCCCAAGCCAGCCTTGTCGGCCATAATGAAGAGTTCCCAGTCCTCCAAACCGTCGCGAATCTGCTTCATGCGATAGCTAGTAATCGGACCGTCAATACTTAACCATTCAGGCACACCACTTGGAATCGGGTTACCTTCATTGTCAACGTGGTAGCCGTCAGAATCACCCGGATACCACAACAGACCATCGCCGTTACGCGCAAAAAGGACGTCAAAATTGGCAATTGATTGCCATTCCACCCAAGGGCCAGCTTGGGACCAGTAGTTCGTGTGCCAGTACAAAAATCCGGTAGCCTTTTCAAACCACGCACCCCACTTCAAAATGCGTGGCTCATAACCAATAGTCGTGTCGATGTCATAGCCGGCAAATGGCGGAAAGTTGGCATTACAATTGTAAAACCAAAGCTCACCACCATTCGCCATGTGCTCATCGTAGTCACCACGACCAGCATAATCAGATTCTAGCCAGAACCAGTCGCCGTACATGGGGGTAACTGGGCACCAGATGTCGACAACATCTTCAGCACCTCGGTACATTGGACCAGTGACCAGCACGCGCCCTTTCCACAGGTCAGACGCCTCGTGTAACAAGCCGGCATCGTGAATGACACGCGCCCAAGTCTCGTCACCACCGTTTAACCAAGGTTCGTCAGTCGAATATGTCCACATACGATGCAGCCAGCCTTTTTCATCCAGGTGTTCTACAAAGGCGCGTGCGGCCGCCTTGTATTGGTCCTCGGTCATACTGCCAGTTCCACCGCCAGGTTCAAACATGCCACTTGCAAAGCGGGTAACCCCAACCGTGTCATCAAAGTACGTTCCATCAATGCGAGGCTGCATGTGAGCATCGTAAGCAGTCCAGTCCACAGGCAACAGCTCACCATCGTCGTCAAACTTAAATTCAACTGGCCCCTTCTGATAGGTCAGATCCATGCGGTGTTGGTGAAGCACCTTGTGGTACGTCCGAACGATCTCATCAAAGTTTGCAGAAGGAGCATCCGGGTCTGGTCCACCGTGATACCGCCGAAGCAACCAGTTGTGCATCCCATACGAAGTGCCGATGTTGCGCTCGTGTGGCATATCCAGGTCCCAGACCTGAAGATTGACATCCACACTTGGCATCGGTGTCTCGGCCTGCTGACCGTTTGCAGAGAATGCTCGCCAGGTAAAGTCGATACTCCCCCTGTATAGACCAGGCGCAGCGTCACGTGGAATGAACAGGTCCACCCAGATCAGCGCAAAACCGGGATTCTTCTCAAGTGAGAATGGGGCAGCCACCGGCACATCGCCAGGTTTGAATGGGTCTTTGAACGGAATGAGTGGATCGGGATAAAGGCCCGGTCTACGAAGATGGTTTGGGACCTCCCTCCCGCCACCAGAGTTTGCCTTTATGTCAAAAAACCACTCTCGATAAAAATCGAAGGCCGTGACATCAATAAACTTTTCGCTACCATCTAGCATGAGTTTTGAAGGAATCACGTTCACGTCCTCAAGACTAGCGACGTTGTAGCCTAGTTTGATCAGGATTTGAAACGAGACCCATTCACCTCGCAGTCCTTCAAGAAAAACTTCAGGAGGAATCACCATTTCATCAGTTTTTCCAGGAACATACTTGGTGGTCGCATGAATGGCATAAACCACAACCTCACCCTCGTTCTTCTGCTCGTAACTTTCAGCCATAGCGGGGCAAGCGACGAGCAGGACTGCGGCTGCGGTAACTACCAGTAGAGCGTGTTTGAGACGAAACAGATGATGCATGTTGGGACTACGAGCAAAGACGTCGTAAGTCTAGGAAAAAGTGGCACAGAAACTCAACACCTTAGGCACCAGATTTACGCAATCGTCATACAAAATGACCAATAACTCTCCCTCTTGACTAACCCAGCGTATCGTGTTCTGGGAATCCTCCCCAGCTTTTCAAAGTCTTGCTATCAAGGAAACTTGGACGTAGGAGCAGGGACAGGGTCAGGTTTTATTGATCATCAGCCCAAGAATCACATCCCGGGGTCATAAGCACTCCCATTTGTTGGTTACCCGGCTAAACGTACAGACGTCGCCTGACCCGCAGCCCGGCGCTTTACCACACCTACAACCATCACTGCCAAAGCAAAACTCGCCTGGTCCGCAGAAGGGATTGCCCTCGCTGCAAGGCAACGATAGCGACAAGGTTACAAGTCTTGCGCTCCCTATCCCCTGCCATTTGGCGGCTTGGCAAACTGAACCTCCATCCGTATTGGTTGAGACGCAAACCTGGCCAGGTGAACACGGCTCATCCAAGCTTCCACATCGACAGATGCGATCCGCTCCAGGCCATTCACTCTCGTAACAGCCTGTGTCATCTTCGGTGTTATCCATACATACGTCACCGCTGCACTCCCCATTCCACTTACACGGTTTGTTATCACCACAACGGCAAATTGGTCCAAAACTGCTGTATTCACCCAATGCCTCTTTGTCATAACAATAGGCGCTCGCATCACCTGGGAGCTCTTGACCAGCCGGAAGCCCACACATCCATCCATCCCCTGCTTGATAGGGCCACTGTTCTGATGAAGTCTTTGTTGTCTTGCAATGTCCTGCTCCTCTGCAACTCTTCATACTCTCACCGCAGGTGCATATTTTTTGACCATCTTTACCAATTCCGAACAAAAACTCACCTGCACGGCAATTCGATGCTGCTAGCACGACATCATCGAAAGCGCCATTAGACGCGCATTGCCCCGGGATACCAAAAAGATTCACTTGGCATCCCATCAACCCCCTACAACCTAGCCCCTGCCCGCACATACAGATTTTGGTAATGCCGGCCTCAACCTTGCCAGTGGCATCATACACATCACCAAGCAGTTCCAGGTATACACTAGCATCGGCACAAGAGCCGCTAGCTCCACAATCCGCCTCAGGACCACAGCTTCTGACACAACCCATGCCATCCGAACAAAGCTCTTCTGCCGCGCATTCTTCCATGATTCGCCAATTCTCGCCGTTGCATTCGGCCCAGCCGACCTTTGCGCCCGTCTCGTTGCCTCTGCATAGCCGCACACCGGTGTGATCTTCGTCACATACAACACCCCGGATCTTGTTTTCAGCATCGGTGTACCATTCGGTCGCGTTTCCTTTATTTGTGGAGTAACTGAGAATAGGTTCCGAGCCTACAGCCTTCACGCACTTTCCATCGCTGCTATCGCAATCCGCACCGTTTTTACACCCAGGATTTGTCCATTCATCCTCATCTTGTACGCCGCACTTGCATTCGCCTTCAACACATCTGTTCGAACCACCACATTCGCCATCATCACCGCAAATGCACACACCATCCTTGCACGTACTTCCGTTGGTACAGGGGGCTTTATCACCACACTTGCATCCTTCGTTCGTGCACCTATTGCCATCCTTGCAAACGGTGGTGCTTAGTTGATCATTAAACTCGCACCAACAAGCCTCTGCACCTGATTCACCGTTGCATTCTGGGATACAACCCACATCTTGGTCTACTTCGGCACATACGCTGCCAGCACCGCAATATGTGCGTGCATCTCCACAAAAACACCCAGTTACACCAAGGCCAGGACACGGTTCTGCACAACCGCCATCCATTTCCGGAAGCCTGCAGTAGCCGCCCTCTCCGCAAACGTGCCAATCACCACTGAGGTCCCTACACTGACAGGTCGCGTCCGTAGCTGCATCAGGAGCACAAATGTCGTGACACGAGCCTACGTCCGTTGCTATTAAACAAAGTTTGCCGGCATCGCACTCTTTACCCCCGCATGTACAGCCATCTGCCCCTGCAATCTCTCCAGTTTCACAATCGGTCCCTACAGGCTCGATTTCTGAACACCCCCAAGCGTCTCCAGTCCTCGTGCAAACCAAGGCATCCTTGCACTGTTCCCAACTATCGCCCTGGCCACACGCGCAGTTACTTTCGCCCTCTGCACATACTTTCAAACAATCGCCCGCCAAACACATATTGCCGACGCCGCATTCACTGCTGCCACATATGCACAGCTCATCCGTTACCTTTCCCGCCTCGCACTCTGGTGCGTCAGCTATGGCCTCGCACTTACCAGCTACATCAGTTCCCTTGCAGACATTGCCTTCAGCGCACTTCTCCCAAACTTCGCCGCCACCACAGGCGCATTCGCCACCCTGCCCTTCTTTGCACTTTGGCAAACAGTCTTTCCCAACCACCACCTTTCCAGCGGCCTCGCACTCCTCGTCGCTAATCTGAGGCTCGCCCCCACCGCCGCAGGCGAAGCCAGCCAGCAGCGCTAAAGCAACCAACGCCCGTGAAAATGCGCTTTTCATGATACCCCCCAAATGTGTCAAAAAACCTGGTCCATGGTAAACCTTTTTGGCCCGAAATCATAACTAAAAGCTTGCTTTGTTACCTGCTTATCTTAAAAGCACCATCAAAAGCACCCCCAAACCCCAAAAACCACCCGGTTATAGCTAAAAACTCCAAACGAAAATTGTTAAGATTGGCGAAAGCTCTTTGCTTATTTGGAGGGCACGATGTTTGTGAGATGGTCCTTTGGTATGCCTGCTGTGGCGCTTACGACCCTTACTTTGGCCTCGATGCTTGCAGCGCCTTGTCTGGGCCAGGGATTTCAGCCGCCGTACTCGGGATTTTCTGACCAAGCTGCGGCCTTTCCTTATGGTGCGGCTTTGTCTGATCTCAGCATCGTGGTCAGCGCTGGCCATGGATGGCGCGAAGGAGTGAACGGCGAGTTCCAAAGGAAACTGTTCAAGTTTGAGGGCTGTGGATCCTGTGAGGGCATCATCGAGGACATATTCAACGCCGAACTTGTCAGCGATCATCTGGTGCCTTTGCTCAGGCAAGCCGGAGCGCGTGTTTACGTCGTCCGCCAACTGGATAAAAACCCTCTGTTCGTAGAGGTTGACGATGGGGATGAAGCGTTTTGGGAGGAAGGAGACTGGCAAGCTGGAACCAGCACCGAACTGGGATGGGGGCAAGACTATCGTTCTCACTACGCTGATCCCAATATCTGGGCAAGTTGGAATTTAACCGTGCCTGAGGCCGGATACTACTGGGTTCAGGCCAGGTGGGCCGCCGGGGCCAACAGATGCCAGTCGGCCAGATATACGGTGGCTACACGCTACAACGTCTCCCACCACTTCGTCAATCAGCAACAGAATGGTTCTATGTGGGTGCCCCTTGGACGTTTCTTCCTTCCTGCCGATACCGTTACGGTGACACTTGATGCTCCAGATGCCTCCGGGTGCTACATAATCGCCGACGCGGTCCGCATCGGTGGTGGCATCGACCCTGAATCAAAGCGTCCATGGTGGCAGGCCTCTGCACTGAAATGGCTAGGCGAGACAAGTCCTGCCGGCCTTGCAGACTATGGCGATGTCACCATAAGGCCGGCTTTTGCAAACAAAGTTGGGGCAGACTACTACATTTCGATTCATGGGAATGCCAACAATGACGCGACCTTGAGTGGCACATCTACTTATAGGTACAATTGCAGGACTGGAACCGAGCACCAGCCGCTTGATCCAGCCATATGTGATGAACCGTCAGGCAGCGCCGCGCTACAGTACGCGGTTCACGACGCAGTCGTTGAGGACCTTCGCGCATTCTGGGATCCTGCTTGGCGAAACGCAGGCAAGCTGGTGGAAAACTTTGGTGAGGTGAGGGTGCTGTCTAACATCCCTGGAATCCTGTTTGAGTCCGCTTTCTTCACGAACCTGACCACCGGTTCTGGCAAACGCATGTCAGACAATCAGGCGATGCATGACCCACGCTTTAGGCGCACCCTGGCCAGGGCGATTGTGCGTGGCCTGATTCAAACTGCGAATCCTAGCGCTGGAATGTTGCCTGAAACGCCGACCCATCTGACCGCTAAGAATATCGATGAAGAAATCGAGGTGTCGTGGCGGCCTGTGCCTGGTGCGTTAGGCTACCGCGTCTACATCACTCGAATGAGTCGCGGGTTTAACGAAGGCGATATAACTACTGACACCTCTTATAGATTTTCCCATGTCAATGTTGGAGGAATGGTACTAATACGAGTGACTGCGTTAAACGCGGCTGGAGAGTCGGAGGCCTCCGCTGCAGTTGCAGTGTCTCCCACCAAGCCTGGCCAATCGGCGGTTCTGGTCGTTAACGGTTTTGACCGTCAGGACGCCTGGGTGCGAGAGGACTTTAATCACGGGGATTACTCATACGAACATGGCTTGAGTTTGGTGAAGAACAAACTGGGCTTTGATGGGGCCTCAGACGAGGCGGTAATTGACGGGGACGTTTCCTTGGCAGGCTACGACATGGTCGACTGGATCCTTGGTCGGGAGTCGACTGATGCCGAGACCTTCGATGCGGCGGCCCAGTCCATCGTGTCCGCGTATCTCGATGGCGGCGGATGCCTTGTCGCCTCGGGTACTGAGATCGCGTGGGATCTTGGAAATAAGGGCACTGAAGAGGAAGTTGCATTCCTGGCCAGTGCTTTTGGGGCGCAGTACCTTGCCGACGATGCCGATACTAGATTGGCGTCTGGCGAGGCTGGAGGCCCATTTGCGACGCTGGCGGAGTTTTCGTTCGATGGGGCTGGGCGTTATGACCCCCGTTATCCTGACGTGCTGACGGCGGTGGGCGGCGCCGTACCTGTGCTGCGCTATTCGACTGGCGGAGTTGCCGCGGTGGCATTCGAGCGTTCAGTTGGCCGGTCCATACTGGCAGGATTCCCGTTCGAGAGCATCTCAAACGAGCAGGCGCGAACCGCCCTGATGAATCTTGTGGCTGATTTTTGTCAACTTGAGCGAATTGAAGACGACCCAGAAGAGCCGCAGGACTCGTCTGGTGGCGAGGACAATGCTTCTAATGATGGATGGATTGCTGACAGACCAGACGAAGAGGACGTTTTTGAACCAAGCGATGTTGGACAGGAAGATTCGGACCCCGCACCCTCGGATTTGCCGTCCAATGACCTAGCCAAGACGGACGTGAACGAACCTGACCACGGCAAAGAAGATCCAGCATCTTTTGCTGACTTAGACCAAATCAGCCCATCTGATGTCGTGACGGATACCACGCCCCAACCAACTTCCAAAAGTGGAGGTTGTTCTTCAGGCTCGCCATCTGGTGGATGGACGGTGCTGCTGATGGCCATGTTCGCTTCGTTGTGGATAGCTCGCAGGTCTCGAATTAGTCGCTAAGATTTCAAGATGTTAAGA
The DNA here is from genome assembly GCA_012840965.1 of Oligoflexales bacterium. Taxonomy (GTDB): domain Bacteria; phylum Myxococcota_A; class UBA9042; order DTJE01; family DTJE01; genus DUVQ01. The sequence goes on from DUVQ01000019.1 coordinate 8,633, forward strand.
AAAAGGTCACAGACGAGCACTAGCTAGCATACTGGTCCAATGCAGTCACAGCCCCATCTTTCAGACTCCGAAAACCAAATGCAAGCCTCATTGGCATCGAAATCACAGGCCGCATTGGAACCACACTTGCATTCTGTGCCCATACAATGTTCACCAGCTCCGCAAAAGGTAGGCCCGCCGCATTGAGATGACAACGTTACAGGCCTGCCATTGGGACCATTTACCCCGTGCCATAATGCCTGGTTACATGAGCCCGTGCTAGAATTGTCGGAGACGCAGATCTGACCTGGTTTGCATGTCTCACCACCAAAAATGGCCCCGCACAAACAATTCTGACCCGCATCCAGCCACTCACTCTCATAGCAGCCGGCGCCATCTGCTGTACCCTTACATCCATCTGCACTGCAATGACCTTCCCACTTGCAGGCCTTCTTTCCGTCACACTGGCAAATAAAACCGAAAGCACCGTGCTTACCTATTGTTTCCCCATCATAACAATAGGGTTCAGGAGCAACTGTATCGTCTAGCCCAGCCTTAGGCCCACACAACCACATATTCCCAACGTCATGAGGCCAGTTTGTTGCGTGAAGCGCCAACGTCTTGCAGTGTCCAAAGTTGTAGCAACTCTTCATGCTTTCACCGCAAGTGCAAACTTCCTTGCCACCAACAACTGGCAGTAAAACCTCACCTGCGCGGCAATTCATTGATATTCTTGCGACAATATCCGTCTCAGAGCCCCTCTCACCCTCACATCGTCCCAATTGATCTGTAGAATCCACGACACATTTCATGCTCCCTCTGCAACCAGCACTTTGTTTGCACGTACACATTGTGGAAATCCCGCCCTCAACTATGCCATGCCCATTGTACACATCACCAAAAATATATTTAGCCGCTGTCACATCCGTACACGATCCGCGATCACCACAATCTGCCTCAGCTGCGCAAGTCTTTACGCAACCCAATCCCTCTGTACAAAGCTCGTCTGCCGCACATTCTTCCATGATGCGCCAATACTCGCCATTGCATTCTGCCCAGCCGACCTTTGCGCCCGTCTCGTTGCCTCTGCATAGCCGCACACCCACATGATCTTCGTCACACGCAACGTCACCAATCTTGTTGTCAGTATCGGAGTACCATTCAGTCGGATCGCCAACGTTGCTGCCGTACGCCAATATGGCGGTCGAGTCTTTTGCCTTCTTGCATCCTCCAGTTGTTGGATCGCAATCAGCACCGTTCGTGCATCCTGGATTCGTCCAATCAGCCTCATCCTGTAACCCACACCGGCATTCACCTTCTACACAGCGGTTCGCGCCAGTACATGCATCCTTGTCACCACACTTGCATTCATCTAACCGGCAGCTATGCCCGTTAACACATGCTTTTCCACCACCGCAGCTGCACCCGTTTTCGTTCGTGCACACGTTGCCATCCCTGCAAATGGTAGTCATAGTGTAATCCCTGTAGTAGCACCAACAGGCTTCCGCATCTGGTTGAACTTCGCATTCAGGCATGCATCCCATGGTATCGCCGACAATCCTGGCGCAAACGCTACCTTCGTCACAATAGGAGCTTTCATCTCCACACAAGCACCGTGAGGTCCCCTGGGATTCACACGCTTCCGCGCACCCGGCATTTCGCCTGCAATAGCCTCCTTCCCCGCAAACATGCAAATTACCCGAGTTGTCCGCACACTTACAGGTCGCATTTGTTACAGCATCTGGGCTACAAACCTCATGACATGAACCAACATTCGAGCCTTGTTCAATTAAGCAAAGTTCCCCAGCGGTGCATTCTGTATCCGCACACATACACCCCAGAGCCTGTGCGATATCTCCGGATTCACAGTCAGTTGAGGAAGGCTCCTTGGTCCCACAAGCCATACCTTCGCCAAGATTAAGACACACCTCCCCATCCTCGCACTTCTCCAAATGTTCGCCCTCACCACAGGCGCAATCCGACTCGCCTTCCACGCAGAAATCCAAACAATCATTTGCCAAGCACGTTTTGCCTAAACTGCATTCACTGCCGCCGCAAATGCAAAGCGCATCCACTACCTCCCCATCATCACACTTTGGAGCATCAGCAATGGCCATGCACTTACCCGCAACATCCGCACCCCTGCAAACGTTCCCCTCAGTACACTTCTCCCAAACTTGCCCACCACCACAAGCGCATTCACCACCCTGCCCTTCTTTACACTTGGGCAAACAATCCTTTCCAACCACCACCTTCCCGGATGCTTGACATTCCTCGTCTGTAACCTGTGGATCGCCATTGCCACCACATCCAATGGCGAAACCGATCATCAAAACCAAAAACGCACGTAAAAATGAGCCCTTCATCGAACCTCCCATACACCCTGTGATAAAAACCTGCCAACAAGGCAAACCGTCAATGGCTATAACCATAGCGAAAATGTCCGTGATTTCAACCCAAAACGCCCCCCTTGTTGATGTTTTGGGCTGGTCAGATGGAAGCGGGGATGGCGGCGGGGACAGGGACGGGAGCGGGGGCAAGGGCAGGGACAGGAGCGGGGACAGGGGCAGGGACAGGGACGGGAGCGGGGACAAGGGCGGAGTGAAGGGTGCGGGACAGGAAGACGATTGTGCTGTTTAGCAGGATTTGGAGCTAAAAAGAGGTCGAGAGTGCACCCTGCAACATGGTCCGGGGGCAATCCTGGAGGGCGCTATCGGGAGTTGCCGGGACCCGACGTCTTTTGGTTGACATGAAGGACGCGAAGCGGCCCGTCCGGGCCAAAAGGATGAACGTACACGTTAGCAATCGTATATTTCGCCCGGACGATGTCACCAAGAGACAGTCGGGGTGGCTACGGGAGATTTTGGGTCCGGAAGGATGCCCACGGAC
>DUVQ01000123.1 GCA_012840965.1 Oligoflexales bacterium
AAGGTGTACAAGACTGTCACCTTTTTTGGGGCTGCATTGTGGGGCACGATTCCATTGCTATTGTTGATTTTGGTGGGATGTTTGCTCACCTTTTTGCTACTAAAGTTCGGCGTTTGAAGGTTTTGGCCGAGATTCGCCAGCCTGACGATCCTGTTGAGGCTTTTCAAGGCTTTAAGGGCGTGATCTTGGCTGGTGGCACTGGTGAATCTCAGGGCTTTAACAAGGCCATTTTTGTGTTGGATGTACCCATTCTTGGGTGTGGTTTTGGACACCTTGAAATGGCCCGCTTTTATGGTGGTAGCGTTGGGCCTAGTACTTTGTCTTGGGGGCATTCAGACCTGAAAATTGTTGCTGACCATCCTCTTGTTGATGGTTTTGTTGGGCCAGTTTGGTCCAGTCAGCAAGATGTGGTCACTTCCGTTGGTCCTGAATTTGCAAAACTTGCTGCTACTGTTTGTAAAAACGGCGATCTGCTTCCTTTTACAGCAGTTGCCTCAGACAAGCTGCGTCGTTATGGCGTGCAATTTCACCCAGAAGTCGATGACACAGTTGATGGCGACAAGTTGATTGCAAATTTTGTTTTGGCGATCTGTGGTTGTAAGCCGTCTTGGACCATGGAGACCTACCTAGAGCAGCAAATTGCAGCCATCCGCCAGCAGGTTGGTGACCAGTCGGTGTTTTTGTTGGCCTCTGGTGGCGTTGATTCAACGGTGGCGGCAGTGTTGTTGCGAAGGGCGCTTGGCCCAGACCGCCTGCATCTTTTACATGTTGACAACGGTATGATGCGTAAAAATGAAAGTGCCAACGTCCTAGATATGTTTCGTCGATTTGACATGGATCACAACCTGCATTTCGTGGATGCAACCGACACATTTTTAACGGCGCTTGGCGATGAAGTTGAGCCCGAAAAAAAACGCAAAATCATCGGTAACACCTTCATTTCTGAGTTTGAAAGGATTGCGAAAGAGCTTGGGATTGAGCGCCACCTGCTGGGCCAAGGAACCATCTATCCAGATACGGTCGAAACTGGCGCTAACAAGGGGGCTCAAACCATCAAAACACACCACAACAGGGTGCCCGTTATCGACCAGATGATAGCGCAGGGCCGGGTTGTGGAGCCTTTGGCGGATCTATACAAGATTGAAGTCAGGGAACTTGGTGAATTGCTTGGCATTGACCGTGAACTACTGTGGCGACATCCGTTTCCAGGTCCAGGCCTTGGAGTGCGCCTTTTGTGCAGTGATGGAAAGGTAGACGTCAACGAAATTGCTGCAATTCAGCAAGAAGTTGACAGATTTATCGCCAAAAAAGGCACCGTAAACATGCAGTTTTTGGCCCTCCCAATAAAGTCAGTTGGTGTAAAAGGCGACCGACGCTCCTACGAGCATCCAGTGATGATTAGTGGCGGCGCCAACTGGGACGAGGTTGCAAATCTAGCGGACGAACTTCTAAAAACCGTCCCTGGCGTTAATCGATGCATCTGGAATCTTGGGTCTCACGCCCCAAAAAGCGTCGAACTTTTGCCGGCCACCATGACCAGGGCACGCCTAGACCTTTTAAGAGAGGCCGATCACATCGTGATGGACGGCCTAAGGCGCCACGGCCTATATGATGACATCTGGCAGTGTCCAACGGCATTAGTCCCAGTGAAAATTGACAACGCTGGCCAAGAGCTTTGCATAGTAAGACCAATCCATTCTGAACGGGCCATGACCGCCACCGCCGCAAGCCTACCCCCCGCCCTCCTAAAAGAACTAGCAGACAAAATCCTAGCCCTCCCAGGCATCTCAGGCCTGACCCTAGACCTGACCTCCAAACCACCCGGCACAATCGAGTGGGAGTAGACCAGGCCAAAAACTTTGTTTAACCTACACTTACGAAGTATTTCCATGGTGTAGGTTAAGAAGGCGGGAATGAGTATATTGAAGCAAGTACTGATGGTTCAAGTGCGTTAATGGTGTCGATAGGTAGATGGCCTGTGTTTGATTTAGCAGGGAGCAATTACAGTTTTAAAGAGCAATGTGGCTATAGAAGTAAGCATTAGAATCATGGAAACCTTTGTTGAAATGCGAAAGTTCCTTATTGATACGGGTACTTTGAAGCTGTTATGTTAGAAGAACGAGGGCGTTGAAGCTGGGAGGCCTTATAATGGTGCCGTCGCTGCCTTTGGGGTGTCATGGATAGTAAAGACGTGCAAACGGACGCCGTTGAGCTTGAGCCAGTTGAGATTGAAATTGATGGTGTGCTGGACCTGCACCAGTTTTCACCTAGGGACACCAAGGATGTTGTGAGCGTTTATCTTGATGAATGCTTGGCTTTGGGCATAGATACCGTGCGGATCATCCATGGAAAAGGCGTTGGTGTTCAAAGGCGAATCGTGCACTCAGTTTTAAAACGCCACCCAGCTGTAATCGATTTTAAAGATGCAGACTCTTGGGCCGGTGGATGGGGAGCTACCGTCGTTTCGTTGGACTTGAGCCAACGCGGCGTCAATCCTGTATAGTTGCGAAATCGGGGGCAGTAAGGCACAATCCGTCGGCTGTTCGTTTCGTTTGGCTAGGTGTTTAACTAGCCTGAATGAGTGTTTGAAGTGCACATTCGCCATGAAGAAATAGAAAGCTTCTACGAGCGTTTTGATGTCAGGCCAGCTAGAGCGGCTATGCGTGGATGGCTGGACTCTGATGCGGTAGTGCTTGCTGATGGCGCCGTTTTATCGTGGGTGTCTGGCTCAAATCCTGGCTTCCCATACCCAGAAGCTGCCGCCATTTGGTTGGCCTGGGCGGCGTGGCGCCGTGATCGTGGTGAGGCTGGTGCCAACGAGGCTAGGGTCGAGGCTGTTGCCTTCAAGCTTTTG
>DUVQ01000124.1 GCA_012840965.1 Oligoflexales bacterium
AACATAAAGAAATCACTTACGTCGTGGAGCCAAAATTTGATGGTCTGTCAGCTTCTTTAACCTATGAAAATGGGCTTTTGACTATTGCTGCTACCCGTGGAGATGGAAGCACAGGTGAGGATGTAACTGCCAACGTTCGAACTATTAAAAGCATTCCTTTAAGACTGGACTTTAAAAAAAATGGTAAGCGCCCCCCCGAGCCGGCTTCAGGTCAAACCTTGGATCTATTTGCAGATTTAGAGGACAAACAGGTCGAATCCATCTTGGAGATTCGAGGCGAAATCTTTATGCCAATAGACGGATTTAACACCTTAAATGAAGTAAGATCCGCGAAAAACGAGCCACTTTTTGCAAATCCTCGAAATGCAGCTGCAGGTGCGTTGCGCCAGTTGGACCCTAAGGTTACTGCATCACGTCCTTTGGACTTTTCTGCCTATGCGATTGGTGAGTCCAAAGGAATCGACGTGAATTCACAGTGGGAACTGTTGGCACGCCTTAAAGAATTGGGCATGCCTGTCTCGGCTCTGGCAAAGAAAGCCACAGGCATCACCCCGGTAATTGAACTATGCCGTGAATTTGCGAAAAACAGGGATTCATTGCCCTTTGATATAGATGGCGTTGTAATCAAAGTAGATTCGTTTGGCCTGCAGGCAGAATTAGGAGAAATTTCTCGCAGTCCAAGGTGGGCCATCGCATTCAAATTTCCACCCAGACGAGAAACCACACAAGTAGTTGGAATAACGGAACAAGTTGGCCGAACTGGAACCCTGACTCCAGTGGCGGAGCTGGCACCTGTACGAGTGTCTGGGGTGGTCATCACTAGGGCTACCCTTCATAACGAAGACGAGTTGCGCCGAAAGGACGTAAGAATTGGGGATACAGTCGAGGTTCAAAGGGCTGGAGATGTAATCCCCGAGATTGTCAGGGTTATTTTGGAAAAACGGCCCCAAGATTCGAAACCTTTCGTGCTGGCGACTCAATGTCCATCTTGCCAAGGCCCCATTGTCAGAAGTGAGGGAGAATCAGCTAGACGATGCATAAATGCCTCGTGTCCCGCGCAGTTGATAGAACATCTGACGCATTTTGCCAGTAAGCGGGCAATGGATATCGAAAATCTTGGTTCTGCTTTGGCGGACCAACTGGTTGATAAAGGGTTGGTACGAAACGTTGCAGATATTTTCTATCTGACTCATGAGCAGTTATTAACTCTTGAAGGCTTTGCTGATAAATCTGCCACAAACGTTCTCGCAAGTATTGACGCGGCCAAACAACGTCCGCTTGCAAGGCTGATTACAGGCCTTGGGATAAAAGGGGTGGATGAGGGCCTAGCACGGGTTTTAGCGGACGAATTTCACACAATGGAGGACCTAGAACAGGCAGCTTTGACTCCCCTTGAAGCTAATTCAAAAGCAGAAGACCCACTTCTAAACATTACTGATGTTGGCCAGGTAATTGCGCTGTCGATTCGCGACTGGTTTGCCCAAGACTCCAATCGTGCGATGCTGACTTTACTTCGAAATGCTGGTGTTCGCATGGATAGCGATGTTTCGATAATCGAGCGAGACGATCGCTTTTTTGGCAAAACCTTTGTTTTTACAGGAACTTTGACAAAGTTTGGTCGAAAAGAAGCCGAAGAATTGGTCAGGCAACGAGGAGGAAAAACCTCATCGTCAGTGTCCCAAAAAACTGATTATGTAGTGGCTGGAACTGAAGCTGGCTCCAAAAAGACAAAAGCGGAAAAGCTTGGAATAACAATACTGTCAGAACAAGAATTCTTGGATATGCTCCAAAATTAGCCCTGTCCCTGTCCCTGACCCTGTCCCTGCCCCCGACCCTTCACCTGTCCCCGCCCCCAAAATCACCGCAAATATCACTGGAAAGTAATTCAAGAAAGGAACTTGCAGACCTTAAAACTCATCCGCCCCAGCAACAGGCTGCAGACCTACACAGTGCTCCGGAGTGGGAATCCAACACACATATACATCCGGCCCCTTGTCATTTGGTCGCTTTGGCCTTGGAGCACAGACCTGGTAGTCACCACAAGGATTTTCATCGGCTGGGTCACATTCCTTGGAACAAAACGCCGGTGGGTCCCAAACACCGTCACCGTTGGCGTCAACCGCCCGAGGCGGTCTATATCCGTTTCCATCCACATCCACCAGAATTGGATTCGTGGCGCCCCACGGAAGCGACGGGTAGCTATCAGGCAATTCTATTGAGCCAGTTAAAGAGTCCAAATCCCCAAGGAATGAACCTACCTTGTCTACCAAAGACCCAAATGAAGCCAGCACCTGGTCAAGTGCTAGACCAATGATGGTCGTGACCAGAATGTCACCGTAAGCCGCCCGCTTGTAAGCAGGAGACATGCTGGAGTCGGCACTAACGCCATAGGCCAACACAACATACCAAGAGTCAATGTCAGGTTGCTCCAGTTCAATAATCTCATCAAAGTCAACGATTGCTTCAACAGGTTTATCGGGGAAGAAGCGTTTCACCAATTGGCTGTTTGACCAAATCTCCACCCTATCGACCTTAAACCACGAAGGAGTCTGCACTTTGACATGAGCCAATATTGGGCCTGAAGACTCTAACGTATCGGAAATACCGGCTTTTCTTTCAGTGGCCTTATCAACCAATGAAAACTCGATGTATGGACCACCCGAAACGACCACGTCACCACGCTTGATGTTTCGATGGATCTCATCACGATCTATGGCATTCGGCTTATCAGTTGAAGAAGCTATGAAATTTCTGGGACTTCCAATCTCCTTGGATGATCCATGACTGTCGGAGTTACCAACTATTGTTTTGTTAAAACCAACATCCAAGAAATGGAACCAGTCCTGAACCATCTCCATACGGTCTGTGCAAGGCTTCATATCATCAAGCGGACACTCATCGCGACAGGCAATTACACACTCAGTGGTCCATTTGTCATCACAGGCAGGCATGATTGGCTTAACACACTCAAGACACGCATCCTTGTGTTTACAGCCAATATCAGTTTCCTCTGTGGTCGAAAAATAGACGTCGTTTTCGTCCTCGGTGCGCTCCATCATATAGCGAACACCAAGGAATTTAAGCCCCTCTAACGCGGCTCTCTTACAGTCAACGGCGGTCCAACCATCTGGAATACCATCAGCGCAATGCTCAAGCTCAGCCCTAAACTCCGCGTGCCACTGGCAGTGCCCCAGCTTTATCATCCACTGTCCACGCTCATCTTCGGGAAGCTTAGGATTAGCAACCTTATTCGCCACTTCTTCACAGTCGTATGGGTCAGCCTGGAACCAGCCACAAACAGCATTTTGGCCATTCTTTTTAAAGGACAAAGCAGATGGGTCGCCCCTCATCCGCACTATCTCGCGGTAACATCGGTTGTGGCGTTCGACCTCGCCCACAGTTGGGGTGTGAATGTACTGCAAGTTCTTGCCGTTTAGGATCTCCATCGCATCAAAATCACACGGAGATTCGGCCAAGGCCTGATTACACATCTCCATGCCAGGAGTCTTACGCTGCAAGCTGTAACCCTTCATTCCTATCTGGGCGAAGTAGCCAAGGAATCCGTCCCTAGGGTGATTGACTTGTAAAACATAGGCGTCCTCAGGCCCATCGAGAGTGGCCCTAGCCACATCCCATATCTCGCGCATGGTCCTGCCCTGCCACTGAGGAGCGCCATTCACTGAGGCCTTACGATGGTCATAATTCAAGGGATAGGCATTGAAGTGCCCGTATTCCAACGGGGAAACTTCAGCTGAAGGTGTCACCTGTAAGAACCCCTCCAGTCCCTTCTCGTAGATGTAAGGCATGTAGTCGACTATATGGTCGTGATCGGTCGCCGTAATATACTCAAGACCTTCTGCCAAAACAGAATAAACCCTGTCAAATTCGTCCATCGCCGAGTCAACGCTGGCTCTGGAGTGTACGTGAAGATCAGCAGAAATCCGGCCAGTGGTATCAACTTCCCTGATCAGGTGGGCCCTAAGCGTGGCAGTCTGCCCACCAATTACCTCGAAATTGTCTACAACATAGTTGTCGTATTCAAAGCCACGCGATACCACAACCCTGTAATTTCCTGGTGGAAGCGAGACAGTCCCCTGTCCAGTTGCTGAGTGTTCAACTCGTGTGACCCCGTGATCATAGCGGGAATCTCCAAGTTCTGGCTCGTTGCTTCCAGTCCACCAGTGAACCTCACCCTCAGCGTCAAGGGATTGGAACGACAGCCTGCCAGGACTTGCGACACCTCCTTCGTCGGTTATGAAGTATTCCACCTTCCCGGCACTTGGAACAACTAAAGCCACGTTTGCAGTACCATCAACGGTAACTTCAACAGGCTGAAACGCAGACGAGCCACGGTCGGAAGCATGGGCAAACACGAGGTATCGTCCAGGTGGAACTGGCCCCTTAAACGAACCATCTATCGAGCGATTGATTCCAACATCGCTTTGGAACTGAGTCACAAAGCCAGAGTTACCATAAGCCTCAAGGGCGGCCATGCGATATTCAGCCCAACTGGCTGGCAGGGGGTCACCTTGCTTTTCGCGGTAATCATTAACCACGAAAACACTGATGTGGCTCGCTGGATTCATCGAGCCCTCTTCAAGTACCACTCCCTTTAAGGTGCCAACTGGAGTCCCTCTGACCTCATAGACAGAGGCAACTGCCGAGCCGACGTCACCGTCACCCACGGCCAGTATTCGCTCATACTTAAAGCTTCGGTTGCGATCCACCGCTTTGTGACCACCAGACTCAGCCTCCAAGACATCCCCTTCGGTAAAGTGCGTCAAAACAGCTGTAGCTGACGTTGAATAAAGGGGAATCATCACCTTTGAGGGCATGCACTTGTGCTCTGGGAACAGATCGATGGCAAACCCACCCTCTGGGTTTGTAATTGCACGCCCGTACTCGTCAGCGCTAAACACTTTCAGTCCAGTTGCCGTTTCTAAAACGCCGACTTGCTCTTCCAAAACCTGTTTACGCCAGCTTGCCAAAGCATCCGCCTTGGTTGGCACATCCTTTGTGATGGCAGTCAAAAACAAGGGTTTACGGTCTACTACCAACTGACGAACGCGACTGGCCGCATCACGCTCGGCAAGGTTTTTTGCCAGGTCAAGCTTCGAGTTGCCAGTCAACGCCGCCGAAATTTCCTCTTCACTTGCAGGATCTGCCCTTACTGCCGCAATCCGATAGGAATCACAAAGATTCGTTTCTTGGGGATTTACAGTAGTCCAAGCGTAGCTTACGTTTTTACCAATTGCGGCTATCCAATCAGCAACGATTGGGCTGCCCATGGTTCCAACTCCCTGCCACATGTTTTCATATATCTTACGGTCGATGTCATGGCCAAAGCCTGGCAAAAACGGTTGCGCTTCACTGCCAAAAAACAAGAAGTCACCAGCAACTATGCCGCCTTTCCAGGTGGACTCTTCCCAACTTTCAGGCTGGCCCAGCAAAACCTTGAAGAAGTCACGACTTTCATTGAAGGTCGCCATATCTTTGGTTTCATTGGCACATTCGCAGATTGGACACATACGCTTGTAAGGCTGCTCGTGCGCACCGTCCTCTTCATCCACCTCAGCAAAAACGTATCCAAATTCGCACTCTTTGTCGCATACAACTGGCGCACAACCACCAAGAAGCTTGTTAGATGGGGCAGATAAAACGACCTTGGTCTTTTGACGTAAAAACGATTCGCCTGGACGCACAGAATAATCAGTCACAAAGTCAAAGTTCAGTTGAAGACGGTTCAAAAGCCCAAAGAGGTTGACGTCCATTTGCAGAACCACTGGTAGTAAGTCAGCCAGATCCCTTGCTTCCAACTCAAGGCCACCAAGTTCCAATTTTTCCAAAAGCTTGTCCAAGAAATCGCGATTTAGGAATTTCATCACATCGAACATGTAAGCCGAGTGGCCTGTAACTCTGACTACCGCTTCCTGGCCGTCGCTTCCATCCTTCAAGACAAACACGCCACCATTAGTGAAATCTACTGTAATTCCCTCAGGATCCAGCTTTATAGCTTCGGTAGGATTTGAGGGGTTAACTACCAATAGGTTCGCCAATGGGAAAGACTCTGAAAAAGAGTCCCATCCCTTACCATTACGATACTCTGCTTCAAAACGTCGCAAGTCGATATCCAGGACGGTACCGCCAAATACTCCAGCGGCATACCCAGGTCCAGGACCACCGATTATTGCCCTGATTTTGTCGTTTTCCAGCAAAAAGTCCCCAATCTTGGCCTTAGCGGAAGGACCACCAATCAGTTCGTCATTTCGCTCGACCATCTTGGCCCTTAGCAGGTCATTCTCGCCACAACCGGAAAATGCCAGCAAAAGACCAGCGAGGGCTACCCCTTGCCAAAGCTTCAATCTGGGGATCTTGAAAGCGAATATCCCAATTTCATGCATGACTTTCATAAATACCCTCCGTATTTTGGCCGGCTATTAGAACTTGAACTGCATACCAGCAACTACGGAATCATTGGCAATGGAAGCTCCATAAAGCTCAATTCGCTTTTGATACTCCAACTGTACCTTCAGGTTGTGACCAAAAGCGTAGTAGGCCAACGTGGCAGCAACAACTACTTGATCTCCTTCATTATCGAGGTCCATGTTGTCATTGATGTATTCAACCCTGGCAGAAAGGCCCAAAAGTTCCTTCAGAATCATGTAGCCGACAGTCCCGTGGGCGGTAACCCTGCTAACTTCTGTGGTAAGAGCGTCCAGCGATGTTGGCTTGGCCTGTGGTTTTGCATGGTCCCAGATGGCCTCTCCAAGCAGATGGAAACCCCAAGCCTTCATGTGGAGGTATCCTGAAGCCCCATATATTTCACTGGTTTTGCCGTTGCTGTAAAAACCGCCGCCCCCAAAGGCCAGCCGGAAGGATTTTTCAGACTTAAGGTCAACCTCCCCGTCACCTATTGGGTCTAAAGGCTCGACATCGATGCGGCCGACGTAGGACAGGCGCTCAAACTTGTTACCCAAGCTAACACCAACACCGTTATAACCTTGGAAAAAGCTCGCCTTGCGCTGAAGCCCATTGAAGACTCCAAGAGTCAATGTCAGATGTTTTTCCCAAAGCTCTGAATGAAGCGAGATACCAAGGGTGTTGCCTGGAGCCATCGCATCCACACCGATAGCACGGTCAAGATGGGCGATATTTCCAGATGAGTTCATCTCAGTTTTAACAAATGGGAACTTGTGAAGTCCCACAGTCATCCCAAACCACCTAGTGGGGGTCCAGTCAACATAGGCCTCGTAAAGTGGCCCGCCAGACTTTTCCTGGTCAAATACATCCAGTTCAAGCTTGTATGTGATCGTCTTAAACAGGCTGCCATCCACGCCGAATCTAGCCCTACGAAGCCTAAAGCCAGACTCCTGCATATGGTCCCCTTGGGAAAGCAGGGAATCATCAGCAGCCCAACCCAACCATGCTTGAATACGGGTATGTGGCGTGATGTTGAACATGTCGTTGCCCAGTCGCAGACTCTCACCCGCCAAAATTTCATTCATTTTGTCGCGAATACATATAGAATCGCGCTCGTCTGTTGTGTCCTGCGTAGCCCTTTTGGGGATATCTGCTGTCACAAGATCTTCAGCAACTACAGGGCCCTCGGCAGCTTCGGGTGCCTCAACCACTACAGGTTCTGCGACCTCAGCACCAACGGGGTACTCCTGGGCACTAACATACGGTGCGGCCAGGATGACGAATAAACCAGCTACCAGCGATACAGTTCCTACCCTCATGGGATCCTCCGAACAAACTATCCCCGCGATGTTATACCAGTCGATTCTTCAGTCAATGGTTCAAGGCAAGATTATTTGGATTAATTTGGTATTTAGCCCAATCCTTGGTCTATCATCGCGTTCGCGATACGGTTAAAAGCGGCTATATTCGCCCCCAGCGAATAGTCGATTAACCCCTCAGAATTCTTGGCATATTCCAAACACATATGGTGGATATCGCCGACAATTTCCATCAGTTTTCTGTCAACCTCTTCGTAAGTCCATCTAAGACGCTGACTGTTTTGCGTAAGCTCTAGCCCTCCAACAACGATGCTGCCCAAATTTGCAGCCTTTCCAGGGCCGACTAAAACACCCTGTTCCAAGAAAAAGGCAAGCGCTTCAGCAGTGCACGGGGCATGCCCCCCCTCAATCACATATCCACAACCATTGGCCTTAAGCTCCTGCGCTTCTTTTATTCCAATCTCATGTTGGGTGGCACACGGTATGGCAAGGTCACAGCGCACCCCCCAAGGCTTTTTATCCAAAAAAAACTTTGCGCTTGGATATTTTCGAGCATAGTCGGATATCCGCTCATTGCCTGAAGCCCTAAGTTCAAGCAAATAGTCCAGTTTTTCACCAGCGATGCCGTCCGCATCAATTATAAAGCCGTCAGGGCCAGAAAGTGTGATAACCACCGCACCCAATTGATTTAACTTTTTAATCGCCCCCCAAGCAACGTTCCCAAAACCAGAGATGGCGACCGTTTTGTCTTTAAGGTTTTCTCCCCTGGTTTTAAGCATTTCATTAGCGAAATATGCGACCCCAAAACCGATCGCCTCAGGCCGAAGCAGCGTCCCACCCCAATCCAATGACTTTCCAGTAACAGCCGCATTAAATCGGCCCGTAAGTTTGCGATACTGCCCGAAAAGATAACCAATTTCCCTACTACCCACCCCGACATCCCCTGACGGAATATCAACATCTGGACCAATTACCTTGATAAGTTCAGTCATAAAGGCCTGACAAAACCGCATTATTTCCGCTTCTGAGCGCCCCCTTGGCGAAAAATCGGCCCCACCTCTAGCACCCCCCATTGGCAAGGAGGAAAGGCTGTTTTTGATGGTCTGATCCAGCGCCAAATTCTTTAAAATCCCCAAATTAACGCTGGGATGAAACCTTAAGCCACCCCTAAACGGGCCAAGGGCGGAATTAAACTGAACTCTAAAACCACGGTTTACCTCGACTTCGTTGCGGTCATTCACCCAAGTGACCTTAAACTGGTGGACCGCCTCCGGTTCTAGCAGGCGATTGAGGATATTCGCCTTAACAAACCGTGGATTTTCTTGATAAAAGTCCCAAACCCCGTCAACAACCGTCTCAACAGCTTTCATGAATTCAGGCTGGCCAGGCCCAAGCTGTGACATAAATTCTGTTTTGGTCATTGGCCCTCCACTAGCTAAACCAGCACAACATGCGTTTCCCTATTCTAATATTGTTTATAAGTCAAGGACGTTTGGCCCCTGAAATCACTTAATCACTGGCGACTTGATGTCCGCGGGCGCTAATTCAGGCTGGAATTTTGGTAAATCCTCTCCAAATTATTTCGGCGCCATTGTACGATACGACTAGCCCTTGGACCACGGTGACCGCATGAAGTTTTCGCATGAATGCTTAGATTTTTCCAAAAAGCTTGCCACTGGCCTGTTGTCCGACCTCGTGAAAGGTGGAATCAGGCTTTTGGATCGCACAAGGCAGCCTGTACTAGATGGCACCTTCAAAACAACAGGGCTTGACGGACCAGTTGAGATAATCAGGGATCGCTTCGCAGTCCCACATATCTACGCGTCTTCTGTTCGCGATGCTTTTTTTGCCCAAGGTTTCGTTCACGCCCAAGACCGCATGTGTCAGATGGAGCTTTACCGGCGATTTGGTCAAGGCCAACTGGCAGAGGTCTTTGGTGCGGCTGGCTTGCCACTAGACAAGGCGGCCAGAGTACTGGGCTTTAAACAAACAGCCTTGATAGACCTGGAAAACTCCAGCGAAGAGCTAAAGGCCGCTCTTGAGGCTTACAGTGACGGAGTCAATAGCTGGAGGACAAACCCAAACTACAAAACCCCTGTGGAATTGGCGCTTGTTGGGGCGCCTCGTCCGCAGGCTTGGTCACCCCTTGATTGCATGGTGTTTGCCCGGATGATGATTTGGCAGTTGTGTCGTGGTTGGGCATCAGAGATCGTCAGGGCCAGGCTTTACGAGGCTGTTGGAGCCGAAAAGGCTGCAGAACTAGAGATTGGCGACAACTCGGCAAATCCGCTCCACCTGCCAGACGGTATTGAGGTGTCCAGACTCGGCCCCAACCTCTTGGAAAACAGTGGGCCTCGTGGGATGGGGTCAAACTCGTGGGTAGTCACACCAAAACTCGCCAACGCTGATGGGGCCATCCTTTCAAATGACATGCACCTACCTTTGATGCTGCCATCCTTTTGGTACCAGCTTCACCTAATCGGCGGCCACTTAAACGTTGCAGGCGTTTCCCTGCCTGGCCTTCCGATGGTGATGGGTGGCCACAACTCGCACATCGCGTGGGGAATCACCTTGGCCCACACAGATGCTGAGGACACCTACATTGAGAAATTTAACCCTGATAATC
>DUVQ01000125.1 GCA_012840965.1 Oligoflexales bacterium
CCCCTGTCCCCGCCCCTTCACCCTGCCCCTGTCCCCGCCCCTGATGCAGCCTTGCCCTGTTTGCGTTATATTGTGCCTCTAAACACTACCCACCTTCCGAGAAGGTGGGCCTGGAGGACCACCATGCTAACTAGCCGATTCCTTAAGTATAACGTCATGGCGCTAACCGTCTTGCTGACAGGCTTATCTGCCCCACAAAAGGCAAATGCCTCTGAGGGTAATAGATTCCTTGTGATGCAGATAACTGTAAACAACCAGCAGCCAGTCAATCCATCCGCAGGTTCAGTGCTAGCCCAGGAGGTCCGATTTCGATCAGCCGTTTTGGTAAGGCTTGATCGAACCGTTATCAGCCTGGAACTACCAGAGGTCCTGGACTACCCCTTTTGGCTCTGGGTGGGAAATGAAGGTTTTTCAAAGCTTAATGATACAGAACGAAAAAACCTCAAGACCTTCATTCAAAATGGGGGCTTTCTTTTGATAGACAACGCCGGTGAAGGCTTTGGGGCAGCACAATTTGAGCGTGCCATCCGCCAAGAGTTGGCCACCAGTTTTCCAAACGCCCCTTTGCAACAGATCTCCAGTGATCATGTGCTGTTTAGGAGCTTTTACGAGGTCTCATCGGTTAATGGCCGGCGGGCCAAACGGAATTATCTCGAAGGAATCACAATTGATGGGCGACTGGCAGTGGTATATTCCCACAACGATCTGACTGGGGCTTTTGCAAAAGACGCGGTGGGTGAGTGGCAATTTGAGGCCTTGCCGGGAGGGCCAAAACAACGTGAGGACGCCATCAAATTGGGAATCAATATCGTGATGTATGCGTTGCTCCTGGACTACAAAGATGAACAGGCTCACATAGAGATGCTACTGAACAAAAGAAGAATCAATCCTAAAGAGCCGATGCCAAATCGAATTATCGAGCTGGATGATTAGATGGAACAAACCCTGCATTTTCCGGGACATACAGCTCTTTCGGTCGCCGTAGTTGCAACTTTGTCTATCTTGGGCCTCTTGATCTATATCTGGAGAAGCCAGACAAGGGCAAGAATTTTACTGTTAATCCTTAGGGTTATAGCTATAGGCGGCATTGTGGTTGCTTGGCTTCAGCCCTCTTGGCGAACAGCAGAGGTTGTTCGACAAAAATCTACTGTGCTTGTGTTGGTGGACGGGTCCGTTTCAATGGCGACCACTGGCTCTTTAGGTTTAACCAGAGCCGATGCCGTAGCCGAATTCTTTGTACAACATCGCTCTGATTTCGAGGACTTGGAAGGCGCCTATGATATGCATTACTTTGCGTTTGCTGACTCCATCAGGACGCTTACAAGAACAGAGCTAGAAACGCCACTCAACCCAATAGGTGGCAAGACAGACGCCTTTGCTGCACTTGAGATGGCCAAAGCTGATTTCAAGCACGTTGGTGGGGCAATCATTATCACAGATGGAATTGACAATGAGCAGATAACTGTGGCCCTTTCCAAGGACATAGCTAGGCAACCTAGTGACCGCAGACGACTTCAGGCGATTAATTTTCCCATCCATGTGATCGTACCAAGCGATGGTCCGGCTCCTTTGGACATCGCCATCGAGCGTCTGTCAAAGACAAACTATCTGTTGCAGAGGAATTTAACCGAGATAGACGCCAAGGTGACCATCACAGGCACACCCGACCTGCCTTTGGCTGTGAAACTATTTGATGAGGCGGGACTTGTTGATGAAAAGGCAGGTTACACAAAGGGTGGAGTGTTTGAGACTGTTTTAAGTTTTCTGCCAAAGACTCCCGGACGCAGGATTCTACGCCTGGAGACATTAGAAAAAGATGGTGAAGCCACAAAGCTAAACAACAAAAGAGTTGCAATTGCAAACGTAATCAGGGACCGCATAAGAGTTGGCCACATCTCTGGATACGCAAGCTGGGATCAGCGTTTTTTGCGCGAATACCTTAAACAGAGACGCGACACAGAACTGGTTTCATTTCATACGCTTAGAGATGTTGCTTTCAGCCCGTTAGGACCAATTATCTACGATGACGGCGAGACCACCCTAATCCCGTTTCCTTCGGAAAGTCTGTTTGTCAGCAGGATTGAAAGCTTCGATTTGATGATTCTTCAAGACTATGAACTGCCTGCGACTAACAGGGAACATTATGCAGAAGGTGTCATAAAGTTTGTAGAAAATGGGGGCGCATTGCTTTTTATAAGCGGTGATGACACATTGGGCCTGAAACATCCCTGGCCAAAGGAGCTGAACCAGATCCTTCCAGTGTTACCTCCAAAAGTTCAATCGAACAAGATGCTTTTGGATAACTTCGAAGTAAGCCTGACTGAAGAAGGCGTTCGCAGTCCAATTCTTGTGGAACTTAAAGAAAATGTTGGCACGTCGCTGCCTCCACTGCAGGCCATTAGTCCAATCGGAGAACCCGTTTCCAACGCGAATGTGCTTATGGTGGCTGAAGCCGGCGTTCACAAATACCCGGTGCTGATCACATCAGACTATGGACGAGGCAGGGTTGCCGTCCTGCTTACCGACGTGTCTTGGAAATGGTCCTTCCACAGTCAAAATCGTGAAGCGTACTATTCGCTTCTAAATGGGCTGATCGCGTTTCTTATCAGGGACCCAAGTGCCGATCTTTTGCAGGTGACAGCTGAAAGGCCCCGCATTACACCTGGCAGCACCCAGCAGCTTCGCATCAAAGCTGTGCCTGGTACAAAGGTAAGGGCAAACATCCGCAACTTGGACAGTGATTTAATCGTGTTTGAGGACGAAATCCAGGTCGACGGTGATGAACATATTATGACTACCGCACCAATCAAGTCCAACGGGCCTCACGCAGTTGAGACCACCTGTGATTTTAAAGGCACCTTGCTTAAAGCCAGCGATGTTTTCCTGGTCACTCCAACCGATGACGAGCTAGATGGCATGACCTCTCTGGTTTTGACCACACCCAGCTTGGCCAAACATACGGGTGGTCAGGCTGTCACAATGGATGAAGTCAAGCTTGATACCCTGGCACTTAAGCCAGAGGTAGTCACTACGCTGGCGATCACAAAAGACACCCCACTTTGGGATAACCCCATTGTTCTGATAATCATTCTTTTAGCGTTGATCGGCGAATGGATTGCCGAAAGAAAACTAGAACGTCGCGAAAACACTTGATATATAGGTTGTTGATGGAAGGCGTGTTGCGAAATATCAGACTGATAGTTCAATTTGATGGAACAGATTTTTGTGGATGGCAGATGCAGGCTGACCAACGAACCGTCCAAGGGGATCTGACCGAGGCATTAAGCAAACTGACTGGGCAATCTTTGACGCTGCACGCTTCGTCCAGAACTGATGCTGGAGTCCATGCCCTGGCGATGCCAGTAAGCTTTCGCATAGATTCGAACCTGCCCCTGAAGGCCTTTGTTATGGGTACCAACCGCTTTCTGAACAAGGACGTCCAGGTTATGTCTGCTGTAGAGATGCCGTTGGACTTTCATGCAAGGTTTACAGCCAGGGAAAAAACTTACGAATATCGAATCCAGCTTGGGCCTGTTGCAAAGCCGCTTGAGCGTCGTTTTGCCTGGCATGTATTTGGCCATTTGGACCTGGAGGCTATGACAGATGCTGCGACACGAATGGTGGGACTACATGATTTTTCCGCCTTTCGCTCGGCCCAATGCGATGCATTGTCACCAGTTCGAACTTTGAAGCGAGTGGATGTCCAGGCAAAAGGGGCAGACCTTGTAACAATCGAAGTTGAATCAGGCGGTTTTTTGCGCAACATGGTACGCATAATCGCGGGCACGCTAGTAGCGGTTGGACAAAGGAAACGACCCCCAGCCTGGATCGACGAACTACTTGAATCTGGTGATAGAACAAAGGGCGGCCAAACGGCACCACCTCAAGGATTATTCCTGAAATCCGTCAGGTATCCTTAAGCGGACTGATGCATGCGGCGAGCCAGTCGAGAGACTTTGCGGGAAGCGCGGCGACGAGGAATGGCCCCCTTCGCAGCCACCTTCATAATAGTAGATTCAGCCTTGCGAAACGCCGCAACGGCATCTGGCGAATCAGGGTTATCCGCCTGGGCAAGCGCCTTCTTTACAAAGGTGCGCAGCATAGACTTATAGTGAACATTCCGAGCATTCGCCTTAACACTCTGACGATGCCGTTTCAGTGCCTGCTTATGATTCGCCACGGATCCTCCAAAACAAAACGCCGGAAGGTTTTACAGGAAAACCAAGTTAAAGTCAAGCGCATTAGCCCGATTTAATCTTCAGTTTTAGCCCCTATTACGCCTTTTATAAAAGATCGTAATGGTCAGACAGTGAAATTCACGGTCCGAACTCTGGGTCACTTCCCATTCAACGGGTTCCAGATCCGAATTGTGAGTCAACCAGACAGTTATTGCCTCACCCAGTTCTTCACGATCCTTTGCCCTGGTAGCAGTAAAAACCTTAACACCATCAAAACGCCTTCCTTCGACCATGCTCCTTCCCCCTTTTAAATACTCCCAAAAATTACCGCTAAACCCTCGAATCTGGGTCCAATGCAGACCTTGCCATCATTGAAACCAGTTCCTTTACACCTTCACCAGTGAAGGTGGAAATAGCCACAAATGGAACGCCGCAAGCTTTGGCTTCTGCCCTCAAAGTCTCAACATTTTGCTTGACGTCAGGCATATCGACTTTGCTCGCCACCAAAATCCAGGGACGAGTATCCAACTCTTTTCCGTAATTTGCTAATTCTTCCCGAATTATGGCCATATCTACAAGCGGATCCTCGGTAGCTGACACATCCACCAAGTGCACCAAAGTGGATGTTCTTTCACAATGGCGCAAAAACTGAAGTCCCAACCCAACGCCATCCGCGGCGCCTTTAATCAAGCCAGGCATATCAGCGACTACAAACGATTGATCGCCAATAGCAACAACGCCAAGATTTGGGACTAAGGTAGTAAATGGATAATCAGCAACTTTGGCCTTTGCAGCAGATATCCCGTTGATTAAAGTGGATTTTCCTGCGTTTGGCAGCCCCACCAAACCAACATCTGCCAGCAGTTTCAGCTCTAATCTTAAGATTTTGGACTCGCCTGGCCCGCCGTTTTTCGCAAAGTAAGGGGTCTGGCGCCAAGGCAAGGCAAAGTGCTGATTGCCAGCCCCAGGGGCACCACCAACCGCAACCACCAGCTCCTGGCCTGCTTCAGCCAAGTCACCAAGCGGCTCTCCACCTTCTTCTGGAAACACCATCGTTCCCACCGGCACATCCAAAACCAGGTTTTTACCACCACGCCCAGTCTTGTTGGATGTCCCTCCAGGCTGTCCATTTTCGGCAGTAAACTTGCGTTTGTAGTGATAGTCCAAAAGGGTGCGCAGGTTTGGATGGGCACGCAGCACAACGTCCCCCCCACGGCCACCATCTCCGCCATCTGGTCCACCCTTGGGCACGAACTTTTCGCGGCGAAACGATACCCGACCGTCACCACCGTTTCCAGAACGCACCTCTATTGTCGCTTCATCTATGAATCGCATGACGGTACCAAGGGAAGAGTTTTGCGCAGCTCCTGGTAGGAATTAATCGCTAAACGGGAGTCACATCCACGAACTTACGATTGCGATTAATGCGATACGAGACCACACCTTCCGCCTTTGCAAACAGCGTGTAGTCGCTTCCCATACCCACGTTATGGCCAGGGTAAATCACGGTGCCCAATTGGCGTACCAGGATGCTACCCGCCGGGATCTTCTGTCCGCCGAACACCTTGACGCCACGACGTTGACCGTGACTGTCACGACCGTTCCTGCCACTTTGTCCTTTTTTTCGCGCCATGGCTTACCCCAAGTTTATGTCCGAAATGACCACACGTGTGTAAGCTTGACGATGGCCAGCCTTTCGGCGATAGCCTTTGCGTCGCTTCATCTTAAACACGACGATCTTTGGAGCACGCCCGTTGAAAACGACTTTACCCACTACTTCTGCACCAGAAACAGTGGGGCGTCCAACAGTGGTCGCCTCTTCGGATCCAACCAACAACACGTCCGAGAATCGGACCTCATCCCCTACCTCGGCTCCCAGCTTTTCAACCTCGACCGTGTCACCCTTGGACACGCGGTACTGCTTGCCGCCAGTACGGATTACTGCATACATAATAGGCCTCCGCCAGCCCAAAACGGACGTCTATTCTATAGGGTTTTGGAAACTTGTCAACAGACGTCACCTCAAAATCCTCGTCTGGTCGTGGAGAGATCGTTGGAAAAAGATTCTTTGGAAAAAGGTTCTCTGGGGCTCAGATTTGCCGTCCACTGCGCAACACAAACGCTTTCATAAGAAATTCATTACTTCGGGTACGTTTTTTTCTGGGGCTACGGATTGTTGTGTGCCCAGCTGCGCAAAAACAGATTGACTGTGAGTTATCACTGCTTTATAAGAATCTTGATGGTGTCAATGATGCCCGTAAATCGCGGGAAGTCGTGGGGCACGGATGTATGCAAGCGGTGCTAGAAACACAGGAGGACGCAATGAATTATCGTGTGTTATGGCTGCTGCCGGTGTTGGTTTTGGCCGTCAGCTGCGATACAGGGCTTGACCAGCCTGCCAACGCTAACTTGGTGGAGGGGGGTGTACTGACAGGGCCCCAAAACAGCCGTGGGTCAGGAGTTTAAGCCTTCGAGTGGTGTACTGACAGGCCCAGGCGCAGTTCAGATCGACGCCGAGGTCAAAAGCGACATGGCGGCTGATGGGTACGCGGATTATCTGCTTTATTTTGATGCTCGTCCCGACCTGTCACCCGCGTACAAAATGGACTGGACAGAACGCGGTCGTTTCGTGGTCGAGAGTCTGCAAAAGACCGCGGCCGAATCTCAAGCCGCCGCAATCGCAGTACTGGAGGCCAGCGGGACCCAGTATCGCAGTTTCTGGATCGACAACGTGATCGCCGTCAGGAGGTCTAACCAGAAGACTTTGCATTCGGTGATGTACCTGCCTGGGGTCACCAGAATCGTGGCATCACGCGAGCTCGGCATCATTGAGTCCCAGGTCAGTAGGGTGGACGAGCCGCAGATCCTCAAGGCACCCATGCCATCCGGCGACAACGAAGCCGAGCCGAACATCAGCCATGTCGGTGCGCCCGAGGTCTGGTCGCAGGGAGTCAATGGAACAGGCATAGTGGTGGCGTCCATTGATACTGGTGCCCGGTATACGCACAGCGTTTTGGTTAATCAATACCGGGGTAACAACGGTGACGGCACGTTCTCGCACGAATACAATTGGTACGATGAGTATAACAAAGTCACCGAGCCGATAGATGAGAATGGCAATGGCTCGGCTTCGATGGGAATCATAGTTGGTGCAGATGCGACCGGCCAGAATCGCATTGGTATGGCACCCGGTGCAAGCTGGATCACCTGTCGAGCTTGTGGCCCCGCCGGCTGCAGGGACGCCGCACTGTTTGCCTGTGCTCAGTGGATGGTCGCGCCAACCGACCTGAATGGAGAAAACCCTGACCCAGACCGACGTCCTCACCTCGTTAACAACGGTTGGGGGGACTGTGACCGGTCATACGATCCTTGGTTTGAGGCCGTGATAGACTCCTGGCATGCGGCCGGTATCTACCCGATTTTCAGTGTTGGAAACGCTGGGAGTTGCGGATACTCCCAGCCGCCAGGTTGTAACACGATTGCCAACCCCGGCAGATACGGCAACGTCACCGCCGTTGGCACTACAACTGCTTTGGGAGAGTATACTGGATTTTCGACCTGGGGACCTACCGACAATCTCGACACCATCAATGCTCAGGGCGACCCCTCGATTAAGCCGCAAGTCGTCGCACCTGGTATTGACATCAGGTCGAGTATCGCCGACGACGACAATGCGTTCGGAATCCGAAGAGGGTCATCTGTGTCCACAGCACATGTATCCGGTTTGATAGCACTTGCGTGGCAGGCTGCGCCGTGTCTTATTGGGGATTACGCTCGGACCGAGAACCTAATGGAACAAACCGCCACGCCGATTCCTTACGAGTCGACATGCGGGGGCGAGGGCGAAGATAACGTGCCGAATCACGCCACCGGTTGGGGCGAAATCAACGCGGTCGGGTTTGTTCATGCCGCTAAGGCTGTCTGCGGTCCCCATGGCACGCTGAAAGGTCAGGTGACTGATCAGAACGGTTCGCCGATCAAGGGAGTCAAGGTCGAGGTCGGGGGACGGTCCGGTAAGACCAACGCGACAGGTACCTACACCATCATTGCTATCCCCGAGGGCGAGCACAATGCGGTTTTCAACCACTACCAGTATCAATCAGCCTCCCAGCCTGTGACCATCGTTGACGACCAGACGACTGTACTAGATGTGTCGCTGGTTAAGCTACCCACCACCCAGATAACGGGCACAGTCAGCGACGGCTCCGGGCACGGATGGCCGTTGTACGCAACGCTTGAGTTCATGGTGCCGACGGGCGAGAGGGACACGGTCTTCACGGACCCAATGACCGGCGAATACCAGATTGAGGTCGTCGAGCACAGCGAGTACCAGGTTACCGTAACAGCCTACCTGCAGGGATACGACACTAAGGTGGTCCAGCTGACGGCGCAGGACACCACAGGAGCCAACCCGGTACAGGACTTTACCTTGCAGACCAGTAGTTGCGAGGCACCAGGGTACGACCCCATTCTTACGATCATCTACAGTGAGGACTTCGAGGCCAGCGATGGCGGGTTCACTACGGGTGAGACCACCAGCTTCGAGTGGGGTGAGCCTACAAGCGGTCCAGGTGTGGCGCACTCAGGGACAAACGTATGGGCCACGAACCTAGCCGGGCTATACAACCCTAACGAGAATGGCTACATCACCTCACCGTTGATTGACCTCAGTTCCCTGAGCGACGGCCCGTTTTCATTGTCGTGGTGGCAGTTCCTGGAAACCGAGAAGAACTGGGACTACGCCCGTGTGGAGGTCAGTAACGATGGAGGCAGCTCGTTCACTACCGTCCTGGACATGTCCGGCAAGTACAGCATGAACTGGACCAAGCAGGTCATCGAACTGGACAGCAGCTACGCCGTCGAGAACTTCGTGATCAGGTTCAAGCTGGACTCGGATTACGCAGTGCAGTTCGAGGGGTTCTACATCGACGACGTCATGGCATATCGCCGACATCCGGGGTGTAACAAGGTATCAGGTGGGCTGATTTTCGGTCAGGTACGTGACCGCAACACCAGCACGGGATTGGTCGAGGCGGTCGTCTCTGGCGCACACGATGACGTGACGACATTCGAGAATCCTGCCGATCCGAACCTGCCCAAGGGCGTGTACTTTGCCTTTGCACCTGCCGAGCAGACATCCCTGACCGCGACATATCCAGGCTATTCGTCCGATACCGTGACGGCAAACGTCCTTGCAGATGCGGTAGTTAGGCAGGATTTCGAGCTGGGGGCTGGACACCTCGTGGTAGATGTCAAGGAGCTGTACCAGCGGCTTTACGCGGGGTTCATGGAGGACACGTTCACTGTGCGGCTGACTAACGACGGAACCGCAGATGTGACGTACACCATCCATGAGGCTTACGGTCATTTGCTGGTCCCCACGGCAAAGAAAGCCCCGGTCGTCAGGGCCCCGGAAGAGGTCCCGAACGAGGATGCGACTATCCTGAGCCAGTTCTCAACCGGGCACATGAACTCCTGGGGTTTGGCGTTCGACGGTGAACAGGGCAATGTCTGGGTCAGCGACAGGCTGGGAGGCCAGAATCAGCCGAACCAGTTCCTGGAGATCTTCCAACAGGATGGCACATCCCTGGGAACCACGTCCGCCTACTTGGATCCTAACCAGACCTACGTCGCGGATGGTACCTACGACCCATTAGCAAAAACCGTCTGGTTCCTGGTCGTGAACGGTGACGGGTGCATCCACGAGATCGATACCCACTCCAGGATGACGACCGGTGAAAAGATCTGCCCTGCCTGGGTCGACAACCAGGGCCAAAGGGGGCTTGCTTATGACCCAATTACCGACACCTTCTTCGCTGGTACCTGGTTTGACAGGTCGGTGACACAATTCAACCGAAACGGAGAAATCCTCCAGCATGTGCAGTTGGGACTACCCATCTCGGGCCTAGCGTTTAACTACACTACCAGACACCTGTACGCCATCGTGAGCGACTACCTCTCCGAGCCATCGCTATACATCTTGGACCCCGCAGAAAACTTCGCGGTCCTTAAGTCGTTCAACTTTTCTGAGCGGCTCGACTTATTCCAGGCTGGTCTGGGCATCGACTGCAAAGGCCATGCTTGGCTTGTAGATCAGAAGGAGAACCAAGTTCTTGAGGTCGATGTGGGTGAACAGATGACGTGCATCAGTGGCCTAGACTGGGTGGATGTCACGCCAGAAACAGGAGTGCTCCAGCCTGGAAAGAGCGTAGATCTGTCTGTGCGGTTGTTCGCGGATGCGGTGGAATTCGGCCACTACGAAGGGCGGCTGCGGATCACCGAGGACACTCCGTACGCCCCACCGAACGTCAACCTGACCATGGATTACGTTGATCAATTCAAGATCAACATCACCCACGAGGGCGCCGGTACGACAGACCCGACGGGAACAGTCGATGTCTGGGGGCTGGACGACCTGGCCATTACCTTCCACCCGAACGATGGCTACCACGTCCACGAGGTTTATCTGGACAACGTACCGCAGGGACAGTTCCTCACCGACCTGACGCTACAGGCAATCGACGGTAACCATGATGTACACGTGCAGTTTGGGTACGCCTGCACCGTTGACGCCGACTGCGTCAACCAGGAAAACGACTGCCTAGGCGTCTGCGGCGAAGGGTTGTGCCAGTTTGAGCAGCCCAGGAACGAGGGAGAAGCGTGCGGGGACCGGTCCGAAACTGCGTGCTCCGGCCCAGACACTTGCAACGGCGAGGGACTCTGCTTGCCGAATCATGTCGTCGACGGCACGACATGCAGCGATGCCAATGGCTGTACAGTCGGAGATTCATGCGTGGCTGGGACCTGCGTGGCGGGAACGGTCGCAGACTGCAGCGGCGAGAACGACCAGTGCAACACTGGCAAGTGCTCCCCAACCGGGGACGACACCTACAAGTGCGTGAAGGATCCGACACCACACGAGGGAGCGTCTTGTGATGCCGACTCTGACGGTTGCACGGTGGGCGATGCGTGCGTGGCTGGGACCTGCGTTGCTGGATCGGCAGCCGATTGCAGTGACAAGGACGATCAGTGCAACCGAGGGGTCTGCAAGTCAACGGGTGTAGATTCCTTCATGTGCGAGCAGGACTCTTCGTCGTTAGAGGGTAGTACGTGCGATGACGGCGATCCGTGTACTGTCGCGCACTGCACATCGGGCGTCTGCAGCTTTGGCGAGGCGGTCGAGGGATGCTGCAAAGTCCACGAGGACTGCGACACCCCGCTCGAACTATGTGATGGGGCAAACAACACCTGCAAAACGGTACAGTGCCTGCCTTGCGAGGATGACGCGGACTGCGGCGTCGACGGCAACCAATGCCTGCAGTTGGACTCGGGCAAGTACTGCGTGGTGGCATGCGATCCCCAGGACGCTGACAAGTGTCCAGACAAATCGGATTGCAGCGAGGTGGCAGATGACGTCTTTGTGTGCATTCCAGCTGATCGGAACTGCGTGACGCCGCCAGATGTATCTGAAGATGTGCTCCCGGACGGCTACGCGGCTGACGTTGATGATGACACAGGCAAAAAGTCAAGCGGCGGCTGCTCGACCGGCGCAAACCATGGGCCAGCCGCAATGCTCGGCCTCCTACTAGTACTAGCCGCAGCGCTTAGGGTCCGCCGAGGCGATCCGGCCTAAGGGCAGGCGTAGCGGTTCAAGCGAGCCTGCCCACCGGGCGTTTGGCGTTTCTGCCAACAGACCCGCCGACGCTGACTCCATACCCCCATCACATAACAAGTTGTTAATCTATCTGCCCCAGAGTCCAGTCCTGGGCTTGACCCTACCACCACCCCAAGAAAGTTGTTTCGATGATTCAGTGCATCTGGTTTACTGGTCCAGCGCCCTTTGCCGTTGGTAAGCTCGAAGGTCTTTGGCTGTAATCTGCTCAGAGGGCACTAACTTGTAGTGCCTTTCTTCAAGAATCTTCACCAAACCATCAACAAGCGCCAACTCGAACAAAGCAACGAGGTAGTCTGAAACAAACTGTACTGCAATTGCTCGACATATCAAATTCGGGAATTTTTCTTGGCAACAAGCAATATCTTGCTTTACCTGAACCACAGACAGTTGATCTCCCCCTCCCTTTGCCTGAACTGGAAGCACATATTGAGCACCCCCCTTGTCAATCCCCACATACACTTCATCTATCTCAACTTGGCCTACTTCACGTACCGTTGTTCTGAGATGGTTTTGTAAGGAATATGTGGCCAAGCCCAGAAACACATCAAGAAGCCTGTTATAACGCACCTTTGCTAACAGCGCTTGTTCGTCGGACAACGAGTAGCAGGAAACTATCTCAGGCGTCGCATCGGGAATCTTGATTTCCAGTAATTGACAGTTGGGAACAATTCGATTTTCTGTAACGAGCCGAAAACAATATGACGCCCGGCCACGCCCCTCAATGATCCATTCCTTGCCTAGTGGTTGAGTGTTCATGATGCTTTGCGGCAAATCAGTGCGATAACGAATGGAGTAAATAACATCACCCAAATTCTTGGGTAGCTGCACGTCAACGTCCTTGGCTGCCTGAACTAAATCTTGGCGTAGAAATTCAAATTCTTCAATGCCTTCTCGATATTTGTCGAAGAAGACCCTCTCAATAATGGCGGAATAGCGATTTGTTCTTTTCTTTGTCATTTTCTACCCCGACACAACAAAATGGTCTTCTTGGTTGTGCTCATCTGCCTTGATTTTTCTTGTCCGGCTTTTGATTGGGACTTCGACGTTCCAAAACTTAGAGGCCTGCGACATATTCATCTTGAGTAAGTCAGGACTACCAAGGTCAATTGTTTGCTGTGGGGATTGGGGCTCAACTGATAGAGCTTTGATGATAGATGTGGCGACTGCCCTTGCTAATGGTGGTGGAACTGAGTTTCCGACCTGTCTTGCACCGTGCCATTTAGTGACGTGGAAACGAAACCAATCTGGATAGCCATGTAGTCGCGCCATCTCACGCACCGAGACGCAGCGGTCATATCTGTAGTGAATGGGACGGGGGCTAGTGAATGCCCCACGGGCAGAGTCAGTTCCAGCACGAAGAGTATTGCTGTACCCATTTGGTGGAAGTTTGAAAAAACGTGAAACAGGCTCCACTTGACCATGAGGTGTTTTTTTAAAGCGCAAACGTGACACTTCAGAGTGGGTTGTTTGCATGCTGGAAGTCAAGAGTGAACTGTCCCACCTTCTGGGATACCCAAAGTGCCAACACGCATCTGTCATGCAGTGCATTTCTTTGGCAAAGTCGGAGGAAGGATTCCAGTCTTCAATATGTACAAAATCCTCGGTTACAAGTTCCGGATACCACATGTTGTCAGGTAGATCGTCAAGGGCATCCACACATGTTGGTACACGAGAAACTAGCCCCGAGCTAAAGAGTGTAGGTTCATCGGCAGTATAGGCCTCTGGGTACTGTGGTAGCGGCAGACCGGCCTTGGCTCCCAGCAAAAAAAGCCGCTCACGGTTTTGTGGTACACCGTAATTTTTTGCATTCAAAACGCGCCATGGTTGAGTAATCTGATATCCTCGTTCCTCAAACTCTGAGATAAGTAATTGCAGAAATTTGCGGTGGTTACCGATGGTGAGTCCTTTCACATTTTCAAATACGAAATACTTGGCATCAAGTCCGGCAACCAGCCGCACAAACTGTCTGACAAGCATATTCCTGGGATCTGCCATCATTCGTTGTCCAATTAAAGAAAATCCTTGGCAAGGAGCTCCCCCGCAAACAACATCTACGCCGTTTCTCAGCGTGTCGCTACAAACCGGGTGGGACAAAATAGAGCGCACGTCAAGTCCAACGACTGATGAGGCTAGCATCGCTGTCTGTGGGAAATTGAAGTGATGAACTGCTGCGTGGATGGGGTCCAGTTCAACGGCGGCAGCAATGTCAAAACCTGCTTGCTCAAAACCCAGCGACATACCACCAACACCGGCAAAAAGGTCTACTACCGTTGGTCTTCTAGTCATCATTACCCTTCGTCTATCGACATTAACTCAGTTGGAGCAAGTTAAAG
The DNA here is from genome assembly GCA_012840965.1 of Oligoflexales bacterium. Classification (GTDB taxonomy): domain Bacteria; phylum Myxococcota_A; class UBA9042; order DTJE01; family DTJE01; genus DUVQ01. Next base: position 14,187 of record DUVQ01000125.1, read on the forward strand.
GAACATGTTCTATCCCGCCCCCTGATACCTATCGTACAAGCTAGCTTTCTGTAACACAAAACTATGTACCTGTCGCCAGCCCCTGTCCCTGCCCCCCACGATTGCAGCCCAGTTTCTTTCCAGCGCTATTCCTTGATTATGTTTTGCATTTCTTTGGTATAATTGACAGCCAAGACTGCGAATTTTACGATCCTAGACTATTAGGGCTCTCGCAGTCTTAATGGTTTTGAGTTCTTTGTGTTTTGAAAGCCTTTTTTGGAGAGGAAAGAAATGAAGCGAGTTATTACCTTTGTGCTGCCATTCGTTGCGGTGTTTGCCATGTCAGGTCTGGCTACCGCTCAAGAGACAGTTGAAAAGAAGGCTGGTGGCTGCCCCCACGCCGCCCAGAAGGCTGAAAAGGGTGACTGCCCGTACGCCGCCCAGAAGGCTGAAAAGGGTGACTGCCCATATGCTGCCCAAAAGGCTGCAGAGAACGCTGATCGTAAATGTAAGGATGGCGGTGAGCCCCCCTGCAAGGACGGCAGCGGACCAGGAAATGCTGTAGGTAAAGGCCCCAGGGGCGCTGACTGCCCTTACAAAGACGGCGCCAAATGCAAAGATGGCAGTGAGCCACCTTGTAAGGATGGCACAGGTCCTAGAAGTGCCAATTGCCCCCACAAGAATGGCGAAGGTGGATGCCAGAAGGAGTGCCCCCACGCCAAGGCCTCCAAGTAAGCTCAGCCTGTCACACCACCGGCCTTAGACTCAGACGCTAGGCTCCAAACCACGCCTGCGTTTGACAAGTGTCGATATCCTGGAAATGACCATTGATAGAGCCAGCAAGACACAAAGCCACGCAAAGACTGGCCCAAATGACAGATAAAAACTTTTGGGCTCTTTTAAGGGCACATCAACAGTGACCGTGCGCTTTTCGTGGATTCCAGTCTCAACAATGATTTTTCCAGATGGGGAGATGACCGCGGTTATTCCTGTTTGAGTCACGCGAACCAGGGAGGTTCTTAGTTCAACCGCTCTGGGAGCCTGGACCATCAGATGCTGGCCTGGGGCACCATAATCTCCAAACCAACCGTCATTCGTTAGGTTCAAGATCATATTACCGCCGCCAGACAAAGCGGCCTGGCGCGTAAATTCAGGATGAATGGCCTCATAACATATGGACATCATGGCCTTTGCAGGGCCAAGCTCAAAAACCTCGGCATGCGATCCGGGAGTCATGTCCGTGACCCTTGGCACAAGCCCCTTAAGTCCTGGAAAAAGGTCAGAAAACGGCATGTATTCCCCAAAGGCCAAAAGCCGCCGTTTGTGATACTGGCGCTCAATTGAACCTTTGGGCGAAATCATGATGGCAGAATTGTGGACGGTTTCAGCATCAGGCTTAGTAACGCTTCCCAAAATCAGCGGTTTATCAAATGTTCGAAGCGCACCCCTGATGTGTCTAAGCAATGTCATGGCCACACGTTGGGATACAATCGCTTGGCCCTGCAAGTTAGTTGGGAAGGTGGTCGGAAACGCCCCTTCAGGCCAAATAATAGCCTCTACCTCTTCAAGGTCTCCTGAACGGGTAGTCGCAATTTCCTTTTCAATAACGTGTACTTTAGCCTCAAAACCTTTTTCCAATCGATCAGCGGCCGTCACATCAGGCTGCACCAAGGCCAAGCGGGCTGTGGGCGCTTGACTAACCTCTTTTTCAACTTGGCCAAATCTGACCACGCCATAAGCCACCCACACAACCAAGATGGCCACCGCAAAAACGGCCCCTCGAACGGCCCCGGCACCCCTTTTTAAAATCGCAGCTAAAGCAGCCCCAAAAGCCACGGCAACAAAAGTAGCCCCAGCAATTCCAGTGATCTCCACACCTTGCATTAGAATGGGAACACGCCAAAAGACGTTACCAAGGTGCCATGGAAACAGTTGCGGGTTTACAAACTCGACAGCTGAAACTATCGCAGCCGTAGTTACCACATAGCCAATGCCCTGCTTGCCCTCAGACAGGGTGCGGATCCCAAGGACAGTTACCCCCCATGCAAGACCATGCAGCAGTGCAAATAGCACCAAAATCACCGCCCCCGCCGCGGGCGAAAAATTGCTCATCGTCTGGGCAGTATGCGAAATCCACGGAAAGATCCCAAGATGGCTTAAAGTGCCAAGTGCCCATCCAGCAAAAAACGCGCTTCTTTTCCTAAGGTTAGGCAGTACCACCAAAAGGGGAGTCCAAGCAACAAAGGCCGCCGGCCACCAACCTAGATCTGGCAAGGCCACCGTGTAAAGAGCCGCGGAAACTATGACCGCAATGAAGGGACAAAGGATTAAAGAAATGCTCACATAAACCTGTCAAGGGCGAAGACTAGGGATTTTCATACTTAAAGACGCGGCCACAAGCGGGCTTGATGCCGTCTTTGCAGGCCCTGCGAAACTCAACCATGGCGGCCTCAATGTCACCCTTGTCCTCTAAAGCCACCCCCAAACCAAACCGCGCTTCAGAATAATCATCCTTGATTTTCAAAGCCTGGCGATAGTAATCAATAGCCTCGTCCAGTTCCTTGTTTCGCCAATAGATGTTAGCGGCTTTAAAGGCAGCCTCACTGCTCTTTGGATTGGCCTTTAACATCTTTTTGTACCAGTCCAAAGCCAAAGCAAGATCGTCTCTATCAACCGCGATGGTGGCCAGTCCCAGCATCGCCGAGGCGTCAGTCTTTCGCAGCTTTAGCACCTTGTTATATTCAGCTATCGCCAAATCATGGAATCTGAGCCGACGCAGCACATCAGCCAACCCAAGCCTAGCGTCAGCTGATTTTGGGGCTATCACAAGGGCCCGCTCGTAAGTTGCCTGGGCCTCAGGCAGGCGGTTCAACCAATCATATGCGTAGGCCATATTCAACTGATACTTAAACACCTTGGGTTCTAGTAAAGCGGCCTTTTGGAACTTGCCAAGAGCCTCTGTCAGCTTCTCGTCATCCCTGCTCTTTCTGGCCTGCTCACCTATCTGCACACCCTCTTTATAAAACCCCTCAGAGATGGCCGACTGGCCAAAAGCAACGGAAGTCACAAGCATGGTCGCCATAAAGATAACAGCACAAAACCTCATCTCAACCCTCCTGTATTTGTAAGGAACCTATGGCCTTAACCATTCTGTCATAGGTTACCACTAAATCCTCAGGAATAACTCTAGTTCCGCAGGCAACGGTCATAAAATTGGCGTCACCGCTCCACCTAGGGATGACGTGAAGGTGAACATGGTCGGCTATGCCAGCACCAGCCGCCTGACCAATATTCATCCCAATGTTAAAGCCATGTGGTTTGTATTCCTGTTCAAGCGCCTTGACGGTCAGCACCATCAGCTGGTTGATTTCAGCCCATTCCGGCGCCGTTATTTCAGAAATATCGGCGGTATGTCTGTATGGGACAATCATCACGTGGCCTGACACATAGGGATATCTGTTCAGGATTATAAAGGCGTAAGTCCCCTTATACACAACCAATGTCTCGGCACAACAATCAAATTTAGGCAACTGACAAAACACGCAGCCCTTCGGTTTTTCCTTGCCAATATAATCCATTCTCCAGGGTGCGAAAAGGTATTTCATCGGTCAACGAGCCTCTAGGCGCTCTCCTTGGCTAAAATTCTTATGGGAGGCTTGTTGTTTAAAACAGCCTCTTCGTTAATGACGATTTCTTTGACTCCCTCACAACCGGGTAGTTCATACATGATGTCCAGCATCACGCGCTCCATGATGGCCCTTAGCCCTCTGGCCCCAGAGCGTCGCTCTACAGATTGTTTTGCAATTGCCTTTAAGGCGCCATCGGTAAACCTCAGGTCAACCCCTTCCATCTGGAACATCCACTTGTACTGCTTGACCAAGGCGTTACGTGGCTCGGTCAGGATCCTAATCAGGGCATCCTCGTCAAGTTCACCAAGGGACGCAACCACTGAAAATCGCCCAACAAATTCAGGAATCAGACCAAAATGAATCAAGTCCTCAGGCTGCACTTCTTTAAGCAAATCTTCGGTCGTATGCTTCTTTGCCCCCCGGGCGCCAAACCCTATTGAACCCCCACGAAGCCTAGCCTCAATGGCCTTATCAAGACCGACAAACGCGCCCCCACAGATAAACAGGATGTCTGTTGTATCAACAGCGATGTACTCCTGCTGTGGATGCTTACGGCCACCCTTCGGAGGAACATTCGCCACGGTCCCTTCCAGGATTTTCAGCAACGCCTGTTGGACCCCCTCGCCCGACACATCCCTTGTCAGCGACGCGCTTTCGGCCTTTCGGGAAATCTTGTCGATTTCATCAATGTATATGATGCCTCGCTTGGTCGCCTCCACGTCCCAGCCCGCGTTTTGCAACAAGGCCAAAACGACGTTTTCCACGTCCTCACCAACATAACCAGCTTCGGTCAACGTTGTGGCGTCCACTATGGCAAAAGGGACCCGCAGAAGTCTTGCAAGAGTCTGGGCCAGCAACGTTTTGCCGCTGCCAGTAGGCCCAATCATAAGGATGTTGCTCTTTTGCAGCTCGACATCGCTTACCCGTTTATGCGCCCTTGATTCGATGCGCTTGTAGTGGTTGTAAACCGCCACAGCCAGCGTCTTTTTGGCGTGCTCCTGACCAACAACGTAGTCGTCCAAAATCTTGACGATATCTTTTGGTTTTAGCAGTTCGTCATTTTTAACAGGGTGTTGGACAGCAGTAGGTTTCTCTTGTGCAGCAATATCATTACATTCGGCTACACATCGGTCGCATATGTAAACGTCTGGTCCTTCAATCAGCCAACGCACCTCAGCCTGAGTCCGCATACAAAAAGAACAGGCTATCTTTGGCTTATCATCTTTGATCTTGTCCACGTGATTCAATCCTCGTCAACGATACCGGGTGACCGGTCCAGGCAGGTTATTGTAGCCTTGCTTTCCATCAGTCGCAAACTTTGACAAGCGGTACAGGATGCTGTTTTCTTGGCCTAACTGAATATCCATGGATATTATAGGGCCGGAAGGAGCTATGATGTTGCGCTTCACAACCCCAATTTTGGCCTTGATGCTTGCCAGTCAGGTCGCCTTTGCGCAGCAGGAAACCAGACCACTGCGGGTGGTTCTGGACCCAGGGCATGGCGGGCATAATACTGGGGCAATTGGGGTCGCTGGCATCCATGAAAAACATCTGACGTTAACGATGGCCAAGCAAGTTGCCGCACTGCTTGAAGATGCTGCAGATGTTGAAATAATCCTCACTAGAACGGATGACACCTTTTTAGAACTGACTGAACGAACCGACTTTGCACATAAAGTTGACGCCGACATTTTTATTTCTTTGCATTGCAACGCCTCTGAGTCACCTGAACCCCATGGAATTGAAACGTTTTTCCTGGGCGTTAAGGGCTCCGACCCAGAAGCCGACCTTTTGGCCCTGCGCGAAAATGAAAACGCGGTGACCCCAGCTCCTGCGACTGCTGACCCCCTTGTTGCGGCGATAATCTCGGATATTCGTAGAAACGGCACTATGGCCGAGTCATCGGACCTAGCGGCTATCGTCCAGCAATCATTGATAAAATCCATTCCAGAGGCAGTCTCAAGGAAGGTGCGTCAGGCCAACTTTGCAGTACTACGCCATTCAGGAATCCCAGCCATAGTCGTTGAAGTCGGCTTTTTGACACACCCCAAAGAAGGCCTGCTGCTGGCAAACACTGACTACCAGGCCAGGATCACCAAGGCGCTTGCCACGGCCATTAAATCGTTTGCCAGCTTAACGGCCGACGAACGCGAGGCAGATTAAGGCTATTCTGTTCGACCTAGATCGTATTCTTTGAGTTTGTAAAGTAAGGCTCGATGGCTGATTTCCAGAAGCTTGGCAGCCCTTGTTCGGTTTTGACCAGTTTCTTCTAATGCCCTGGTTATCAAGCTCTTTTCCAAGATCTGCGCGTTTTGTTTGATAGACAGCCCCTTTAGCGTAAACATGGAACGGTATCCCTGTCCTTCGGCGCTCTCCTTGACATAATCAGGCAGTGAATCCAATGATATCACGTGACTATCAGACAAAACCGCTGCTCGCTCCATCAGGTTTTCAAGCTCTCGCACGTTTCCAGGCCACTGATATCCCATCAAGGTGCGCAAGACGTCCGGCCCAAGGGGGGCAAGATGCTTAATTCCAAGTCGAACACTTGCCTGCTGCAAAAAGTAGTTTGCCAATTCTGCAATATCTTCAGGCCGTTCCCTTAGGGCTGGGATCCTTATGGGCACAACGTTCAGCCTGTAAAACAAGTCTTCCCTGAAAGCCCCCTTCTCGACTTCGCTTTTCAGGTCCTTTGCAGTCGCGGCAACTATCCTGACGTCCACCTTTCGAGAGGTGGTCTCGCCCACACGCCGAATCTCGGTTTCTTGTAAAAAACGCAGGATTTTCACCTGCAGCATCAAAGGAAGCTCACCGACTTCATCCAAAAACAGGGTCCCACCCTCTGCGGACTCGATCAACCCCTTTTTGTTTCCTGATGCATCTGTAAAGGCGCCTTTGACGTAGCCAAAAAACTCGGATTCCATCAATCCCTCAGGGATTGCCCCACAGTTCACGGCCACAAAAGGCATCCTCGCCCGCGGAGACTGCAGGTGAATCATCCTGGCAAGCACCTCCTTACCAGTTCCAGATTCACCGGTGATCAAGACGGTTGACCTATATGAGGCAATCCTTGAAGCTGTCGCGATGATTTTTCGCATTGCCTCTGACTTGGCTATGATCCGGGTCTCCGATGGACATTGCCCAGCCTTGTTTCTGAGCTCCAAGTTTTCCCGGCGAAGCTGCTCTCGCTCTTCGGCCTTTTTTATCGCTAGCAAAATTTCCTCGGCCTGGAACGGCTTATTGATGTAGTCATAAGCCCCAGCCTTCATTGCGTCGATGGCCAGATCGATAGAACCATAGGCAGACATCACGATTACGGTCAGGGGGATCCCACGACTCTTCAAAGCCGCTAAAAAGCCCATCCCATCCATGCCTGGCATCTTCAAATCGCAAAGGCAAAGGTCAAAATGATGTCGCTCCAGCAGCTCCAACCCATCCTCGGCAGAGGTTGCAGTCACAACGTTATAACCGGCTCTGGACAAGATAACCTGAAGGATCTGCAAGAACCCTGGCTCATCGTCGATAACCAAAACTCTAAGTTTCATAGCACCTCCTGCGCAATTATTATACACCCACCGGAGTTTTTGCGTAGTAGGGAAAATTTTTCGTGGTGGGGGCGGGAGGCAGGGGCAGGAGGCGGGGACAGGGAGACGATTGTGCTGTTTAGCAGGATTTGGAGCTAAAAAGAGGTCGAGAGGGCACCCAGCAACATGGTCCGGGGGCGATCCTGGAGGAGTGGCCAGTCGACGCTGCCGGGACCCGACGGTCACTTTTGCGACCATGCGCCGGCTCGGGCGTTGCTAAAGTGACCGTCGGGATGGCACGGCGAGCTGGCTCCCGGAAGGATGCCCCCGGACCATGTTTTATAACTGTAACGAAGAGATAAAACGCCAAAAAGAACAAACAATCAGGAGCCAGAACAGACTAATTGACAGGGGCGGGAGGCGGGGGCAGGGGGCAGGAACGGGTCCGTCAGTTTGGCTGGGAATCTGAATCTTCTATTGACCAAAGTTTTATGGTGAAGACAGCACCGTTGCCTGGGCTGCTTTCGACCTTGATGTCGCCACCATAAACCTCGACGATCTGAGCGCATATAGACAGTCCCAATCCAGTCCCCTCACCTTGCGGCTTTGTCGAGTAGAAGGGGTCAAAAATCCGGTCTAAATCTTTTTCTTCAATTCCTGGGCCATCGTCGCTGATCCTGATTTCCACCAATTGGTCTGAATTTTTCAATTCAATCTCGATACTTCCCTTTCCATCTGTAGCGTGGGCAGCATTTAGTAAAAGATTCACCAGCACCTGTTGCAACTGGGAGGGCTTGATTTCAGCCAAGTGAAGCTTCGAATCATAACTCTTCGAAATATTAAGGTGATTGAAAAGCCGATTTGAGGCAAGCAAGCTCAACGTTTGCTCCACCACTTCCTTCACATCCGCCACAGCACCCTCTTCTTTAGCTGGCCTAGCAAAGGAAAGCAGGTCCCTCAATGTCCCATGAACTCGCAAAGTGGCAGCATGAATCTGATTTGCATAAACCTTGGCCTCCTCAGGTTCACACCCGTCTTTCAAGATCTCCGACAGCCCCAAAATTATCCCGATGGGATTTCCAATCTCATGTGCAATCCCAGCCGCCAACTGCCCCACTGAGGCCAGCTTTTCCGCTCGAAGCAAGCCAGCCTGCGCCCCCTTAAGGTCGGACTGCATCTCGCGAATCCGAATCTCCTGGCGCATCAGCTTGTTAGACAGCTCTTTTTCAACCCCCATCGATGATTTCAACACAGTCTGAATAATATCCAGGTCTGAAGCCTGGGCCATCGCACTATCACTTTTCAAAGCATTACGAGCAGCAGACGCCACCGGTCGAATCACCAAAAAGTAGCCAGCAAGAAAACCCCCAAGCCAGGCAATAATCAAAACCAAAACACCATAAAGGGACGCCAGCCCCCAAGAAAACCTAGTAAAAGACCGCGCCTGCTCTCGCTCGGTCAGAATCAACAACCCCCGTTTACCTGTTTTATCCTGCAAAACAGACAGCGCCTGCCAACCCAAACTCTTATCGCCCCCCTCCACCACAGTCGTCCTAGCAAGAAGCTCCCCATCACTAAAGGCCTGTGCCGCGTGATCTGAGTTCAAATCAAGAGCATTACACTGCTCAAAAAACCGCTCCTCACCCGGCTCACAAGACAGAATAAACGCATGCAACTCAGGCACCACCGCAGGCAGCTGCCGAGCCCACTCATCCCACTGACCAGCATCATCAGGAGCAGTAACCGAAGCCAACCGAGCCAAAGAAAGCAAGCGATTAGCGGCCTGTCGAGGCAGCAAAGACTCATAAATCGGCCGCATAACCGACACCAACACCAACGCCCCAAGCAAGGCCGAAACAGTAAGCACCAAAGCTAAACGAGCACGAATGCCCAATCGTCCAATAATTTTCACA
>DUVQ01000213.1 GCA_012840965.1 Oligoflexales bacterium
CATTCATCCCCATCCAGCTGGCAAACGCCCTTTTCACCACTCTCAAGGTCGCATTCACTTGGCTCACAGGTTTGATTTATAGCTCCACATGGGTCTTCCAGTGGTGCCTCGCCACATACACATTCATCCCCATCCACCTGGCAAACACCCTTTTCGCCACTCTCAAGTTCGCATTCATTTGGCTCACAGCTTTGATTTATAGCTCCACAAGGGTCTTCCATTGGCGCCTCGCCACATAGGCAGTTCTCACCAACCAACTTGCAAATGCCTTCTCCTCCATCTTGAAGTTGGCATTTTTCCTCTTTACATTCGGGATTTAAGGTTTTGCCACAAGGGTCTTTATCGGGATCCACGACCTCTTTCTTGTCGCAGATGCACTTATCGTCATCCGTCAGTTTACAAATCCCTTCGTCTCCGTTGCTGGTCTTGCATTCGTTTTCTTCACACTTGGGATTTAATTTCTCGCCGCATGGATCCCTGTCTGGGTCATCTGGAATCTCTCCAGTGCTGCAGTAACAAAATTCATCCTTATATTTTGCGCACTTACCAACTAGACCATCCTCGGTCTTACACTCCACTTGCTCGCACTTTGGGTTATTGAACAATAGGCAAGGGTCCTTAGTCACATCATCAATGTCGCCACATACGCAGTTTAGTTTGCTGTCGATATGGCACAGACCATTGCGTCCTGAGGGTGTGGTACAGGCGCTTGAACTACATGTTGGATTTAGAGTCTGGCCACACTCCACAGACTGACCAGTGCCGTTGTCCAGCACCGGATCTCCTCCACCTGGACAGCCAAGCGCCAGAACTGATACCGCCAAAAAGAACCTGTTGAACCTTGACGTTAACATATTCACCTCTAAAAAGGACATTGCAACGATCCTAGCGAATTTTCATCAGAAAAGTCAATCCAATGATTCTTTAAACAAATTCACCACCCAGTTTTGGTGAGCGGCTACAAATCAGTTTTTGGGGCTCGATTTTATCTTTAAGTCAGACCCCTTGTTATTGGGCTGGACACTTGCCCGCGCTCTTAACGCTTACGCCCTCTCTATACGCGAAACAGCGGGTTTCATAGGTTTGCCCATTACATCCGCAGACATGGTCTTTCGCAGGCTTGCATTCCCACTTTACAGTGCATGTGCCGGGTCCCTCGCATCGGCCCTCGGGGAATTTGCAAAATGAATTATCGATTAGGCACTCGGCGTCTACGGTGCAGTTGCAGTCTGCTGCACAGGATTCCTCGCTCTCTCCATCTTCTGGGCTGCACTCCTGATCACCGCACAGGGTACCGTCACACGTGGCCTTACACGTTCCTGATTCGCATACCCATCTGCCAGTGCAGTCTTCAGGCCATTCATATTCAACACAATCAATGTTCTCGTTGCAGGAATCCGGTGAGACCACGCAACCGCATGTTTGTATGGGTCCACCACCTCGACTGAGGCACCGACCTTTCAATCCATCCGAGTTTGTGCAATCGTCGCTCCTGCATTCGGGGTTAACCGTTTGGGAGCATGCGTTGGTAAGCGCAGAGTCCACACAAATGCAGAGATGTCCTATTGATTGACATTGGCCTAACGTCCCAAAATATGTGTCGCATTCGTAAGATTCGCAGCTAGGATTTTCTGTGCTTCCACACCCGGTAGGGATGACACTTCGGATGCACTGGCATACAGGCTCGCCAACTCCATCTAGCGGCAGCGACTCGCATTTGCCATCTGTATCATCGGGCAATTTGCAAGGGTCTGGATTGCAGCTGGGGTTGGCTGCATTACCACAAGGGCCTGAATCTGGGTCATCCTGGATTTCCACACAGTGACAATTATCCACTTCGAGTTTGCAGGTACCCCTTATAGCGCCTGCAAGGTAGCATTCCATCTCTAAACACTGGGGATTCAGCGTTTTACCGCAGGGGCCTGAATCTGGGTCATCCGGTGGAGGTGCCACACAGTGACAATCATCTGCTTCAAGTTTGCAGGTACCTTTTATGGCGTCCGTAACGTCGCATTCCATCTCTAAACACTGGGGATTCAGCGTTTTACCGCAGGGGCCTGAATTTGGGTCATCCGGCGGAGGCGCCACACAGTGACAATCATCTGCTTCAAGTTTGCAGGTACCTTTTGTGGCGTCCGTAACGTCGCATTCCATCTCTAAACACTGGGGATTCAGTTTTTCTCCGCAAGGATCCCTGTCTGGATCCTCTTGGCCCTCTTCAGAACTGCAGTAACAAAGATCATTCTTGTTCTTTGTGCACTTGCCAAGCAAACCGTCCTCGGTCGTACAACCCTTTTCCTCGCACTTCGGGTTATTGATCGAGATGCATGGATCCCCAGTGACAACAGTCTTCTCACTACATACGCAATTTAGCTTACTGTCGAGATGACACAGGCCAAGGCCTCCAGAGGGTAGGGTGCAAGAGCTTGTTTCACATGTCGGATTCAAACCATCTGAGCACTCCAAGGGTTTACTTGGCGTGTCATTATTGAGCGTTGGCTCATCCGCACCTGGGCATCCCAAAGCGAGCAAGGACATTACTACAAGGGCCTTAACTAATCTGCGCATAGGCATATCCCCTTAGCAAAAGAGCATAGAGGGATCCTACCCACTCCTGAATCCAGAAGTCAATTGTGGTTTGATGGAGTCTTAAGATCAACAGGAGGTCTAACGCCCTAGATCACCGCCGAATCGACGGCTGGCTCGCGATTACGGAAAGCTAACCTCTGGGGGCTTCACAAACGCCACTATGCCGAATGCTCATTCCTGCCATTTCGGCATGGCACGAGCTGTCATATGTGATGCCATCACATCCACATACGCGGTCATCTGGGGTGCCACACTCATTCAACCGTTTAGCTTCGCATTTGCCAGGTAATTGGCACGGGGCTTCAGTAAACTTGCAATAATGGGTATCGTCGCAGTCTTCGTTCTTGAAGCAGTAAGCATCACAGTCCGGTGGGCAAGATAGCCTGCTTTCCCCCAAAAGTGGGTCGCACTTCTGGTCGCCACAGTCGGCATCACACCTAGCAGTACACACGTTAGACTGGCATATCCATCTGCCATTACATTCTTCACGCCACTCAAGGTCGAGACAATCGAGCTCTGTAGTACAGGAATTTGGTGAGGCTAAGCAAAGGCATATGTCACCAGTGGCACAGGTTTGAGAGATACATTTGCCCTTCAATCCAAAGACGGTTTCACAGCCTCTGGGGTCACATGTGGGGTTGATGTCTGAATCAGAACATGCCTTAGCATGACCGTTTTCTAAACAAACACACGCGGGTCCTCGGCGACCACATAGCCCAGGCCTTCCATCAGCTGTCTCACAAGGTTCATTGGTACACATAGGGTTATTTAGAACACTACATTGGCCAATGGGTATGACGATGGCGTCTTTGCAGTGGCAATCACCACTAACATGGGGAATACATCTTCCCCCGTAAC
>DUVQ01000126.1 GCA_012840965.1 Oligoflexales bacterium
GCGGGGGCAGGACCGCGGGGAACGGGAGCGGGGATTCACTTCATTCTGCCTAGGAGGCGTAGTAGGCCGTCTAGGAAGGTCAGGGGATGGGGTGGGCAGCCTGGGACGTACAGGTCGACTGGGATGTCTGGCATGACCCCGTTGCGGCAGTTTGGTAGGTCGGCGAACACGCCCCCTGAAATCGCGCAAGTGCCGGCTGCGACGACAATTCTGGGGGAAGGTACTGCATCGAGGGTGTCTCTGAGCGCCTGTTCCATGTTGGCGCTGACTGGACCTGTTACTACTATCCCGTCGGCATGTCTGGGTGACGCCACAAAGTGAATCCCAAATCGTGACATGTCCCAGACCACGTTTGTTGCAGTCTGCAGCTCGGATTCACAGCCGTTACAGCCTCCAGCAGACACCTGACGCAGCCGCAGGGCCCGCCCTAAAACACGCCTAGTTTCTTTATCTAGGGCTGAAGCCAGCTTTTGGGCATGCCCATCCAAAATCAGGTCCTCACGAGTGGAAGTAGCCAGGCGATGGTCATTGGATATCGTCAAAGCCCCAGTCTGGCACGCCTTGAAACAATGGTGACAGTACAGACAACGCCCCATATCTAGGCGCAACGGATCTTTGGAAATGGCATTGGTTGGACATGATGTAACACAAGCTAAGCAGTCTTCAGGACACAGCTGAGGTTGCAAGACAGGTCGCCCTCTGAACCAGTTTGGAAGCTGCGACCGTTCAGTTGGCACTCCAAATGACTTGCGCCCTTGTGCAAACCATGTAGCAATTAAACTCGCCATAAAGCTCCCTAAAGGTCGTGTCCCGCGTAAGATAAATCAAAGGATTTATTACACAGCGGAAAATCCGAAATCTGTTGCCCACGCATCGCAAAAGCAAGCCCAGGCCAATTCAACAAACTAGGCTCAACAACACGATAATCAACCAACTGACCATCGCTACCTGTGACCCCAATGTGAGTCGTAGCCCCCCTTGGACCTTCAATAATTCCAACGGCAACGCTATTTGGGGTAGAGCCTGTACACTGGGCCAACTGCGGCCCCTCGGGAAGTTCCTGCAAAAGACCTCTGGCGGCAGCAATAGAATGCTTAATCTCCTCAACCCTGATTCTGGCCCTGGACAGAACATCCCCGTATGGAAAAACAGCCACATCAATGTTGGCGTTTGAGCATCCAGGCGGTGGCAAATCACGTCGGGCATCAATATCAAGCCCTGAAGCCCTTGCAGCTGGGCCTAAGATTCCAAGCATCTTGGCATCAGCAGTCGAAAGCGTGCCAGTTCCCTCAAACCGTAGCAAAACAGACGGCACATCTAGGGCCACTGAAGCCACTTGCAAGAACTCCTTTTCAAAATTCCCAAGAATTAAATCAAGCTCTCGCACGGCGGCGTAGTCAATTTTTACAGCTACCCCGCCTGGGACGACGTAGCCGCGCCCAAAACGATGGCCAGTCAAAACCCCAAGCGCGTTTTGAATATCACCTCGCAGGCGTGGACACCAAGAACCGCCAGGCAAATAGCCAACATCGTGGCAAAGCGCCCCAAAATCGCCAACGTGGTCGCTAATTCGCTCAATTTCCAGCGCAACAGTCCGCAACATCTTTGCCCGCACTGGAACTGAGCACCCGGCAAGCCCTTCAACGATGGTCGTGTATGCTAGTGCATGACTGACGGCACCATCTCCAACCAGTGACTCGACAACAGCCAAGCGAAACTTGGGATCAGCCGCCAAGATCGCAGCAATGGCCCCTCGGTGTTGATAGCCTAGGTGTATTTCCAGAGTATGAACAGTCTCTCCAGAGCACTGAAAGCGAAAATGGCCAGGTTCAATGACACCGGCGTGAACTGGCCCAACCGCAACCTCGTGTATCCCGACACCTTCAGCCTGTAAGAAAGGATGCGGGATAGACGGAGCGTGCGATAGATCCGGATGTCCACGCAAAGCCTTCAGCCAGGGGTGTCCAAGTGGCTTGAGGCCGTGATCCTCATACAGGGCCCTCTCCATTGCTTGCACCGAGGGCAGATATTCTGAAGACGAAGGAAATTCACTATTGTTTCTGACTCTTGTAGAGATCAGCGTCAGGCGCCCCAAGTCGTCGTGCGCCTTTAACGCAATAATCAGCTTGTTTTCTGGGCCATCAGGCAAGGCAAACATTTCACAGATTCTGGCGCCATTTTGGCTGCCAGTCACAAGTTCTTCCCTGAACGCCTGAGGTGCAAGCACCGGAATCGAGGATCGGGAAACACATTGCCCGTTTAAAAATGATTTTGCAGAGGCACTCATGGAATAACTCCGATAATAGCTGCCGCCTGTTCAATTACATTGGCAAGCGGAGTTGGCATCCATACCCCTAAAACTAGCAGGATTGCCAACGGCAATATGGTAATGACCCATTGATGCCAAGGAGTTGCAAAAGGACGAATGTCGGAAGTTTCCTTTCGCCAGACCATGCCGAAAAAGGGCTTGACCAGTCCAAACGCCAGAATTGCAACTCCCAGAAGCAAAACACCAATAGACACGTAGTGCCCCTTGGAAATACCGAATTTCACCAACCACAATTCAGATTGAAACACAGGCGACGGAGGCATGGCTATAAGGGCCAGTATTGAAGCAATCAATCCAGTGCCAATCACGGGATGAATGCGCAAAAGTCCGCCAATTTCATCAGCTTTTTTGGTGCCTCTATCATGGGCGATAGTACCTGCATAAAAGAAGGCGGCCATCTTGGCCACTGAATGGTTCAAGGTGTGAAACAGCGCTATGGCTGGGGCGCCAAGGCCAACTGCTAGCGCAATAATTCCAATATGTTCCACGCTGCAGTATGCAAGCAAGCGCTTCATATCTTTTTCGCGAAGAACGTGTAAGGCGGCCACGATTACTGACAAGGCGCCAAAGGGCACCAAAATCCCCCACCCTGCCCCATCTGTTGCAATGTTGACGACTGGCACAACTCGGCAGATTGCATAAAGGGCACAGTTCAATAAAACGGCCGACAAAACAGCGGACACTGGTGCTGGCGCCTGGCCATGAGCATCAGGTAACCAAGAGTGCATGGGTGCAAGACCAGCCTTTGTTCCATAGCCGACCAAAAGGAAGACAAAGGCAAGCTTTACAGCATCCGGCCTCATTTCGTGGGCGATTTTCATCAGATCGGTCCACAAAAATGGGCTTGATCCGGCTTCAAGAGCCGCAACTCCCATAACTGCCTTGGCCTCGCCTGCCAGAAGGAATGTTCCAAGCAGGGCCATAGCGATGCCAACAGAGCAGATCATCAGATATGACCACGCCGCACGGATCGAGGCCGCATCAGGTCTGAGGCTGACCAGCAATGCGGATGCCAGGGTCGTAGTCTCCATGGCGACCCACAACAAGCCGATGTTGTTGGACATCAGCACCAAAATCATACTTGCCAGGAATGAAAACCAAGATGCGCCAAAACGCCTCGCAGTTGATTTTCCAAAACTACCCTCGGCGATCTGTGGAACAAAGTGCCCCCAAGCATAAAAAGATGCAAAGGCAAAGACAAGAACAATAATTACAAGATGATACGCTGACAAAACATCCAGTCTTAGATTGTTTTCCCATGCCGCGATTGGACTGGAGATGGCAGAAATGGCAACAAAACCGCCAAAGGCTGCAACAGCTATACTGCCCAAGGCAGCAAGGACCAAAATCGCCCTTGGACTGCGCAAAAAGCCAGCCGCAATTGCAAAAATGCAAGGAAGGCCCAGTAAAATCCATAACATCATCGGGCACCTCCCGATGTGTCATCCACTAGGCTAGGCCGGGAATCCTCAAGGTCTGCAAATTCGGTGACTTCTTGGCCTGAAACCACCAAAACCGCCATCAACATTGCGGCAACCAAAACGTCCAATAAAACGCCTAGTTCAACAACTAATGGAAATTCCCCAAGCAGCATTTGACCAATGATGAAAACGCCGTTCTCCAGGATCAAATATCCGATAACCTGGCTGAGCGCAGTCTTTGCAGACATGGCCAAGTACAAGCCGACCAGCAAAGTTGAAAGGCCAGCTGGAATTCCCAGGGGGCTGGTACCAGGCAGACGTGGTAGCACTGCTCCACCGATGTAAAACGCAAGGCCAACTAGGCCGGCAGTCAGGAGCAATGAGATGTGCATGCTGACAAAGGGCTCAACTTCCCGTCTAACACCACTACGATACATGGCCCTTGTCAGTGCATAAGGTATGGCACCAGCCTTCAAAACCAGGGTTGCTATAACCGCCAGGGCGACGTGGAGACCTGGACCGTCTGTCAGTACGTTTGCCCCGTCTACCGCTATGGGCAGGGCCGCCAACGCAATCCCCTGCAACGCACAGGCCCTGATCCTGGCCCTTAAGCGACTGGAGGTGGCAACGAACAGGTTTAGGCCTATTACTGCCAATAGCAAAAGGTCGGTACTTGGAGTCATTTAAGCTACCCCCAAAAACTGAACCAAAATACCAATGGCCGCAATAACAGAGGCTGCTATCAAAAACTGGGGAATCCTTGTCATTCGCAAGCGAGCGATAACGGACTCAGTAATCCCGACACCAATTGCAACAATGAACTGGCCAGCCAGCATGGTTCCAACAGCCAACAATGGAGCGCCGGATGGAACAGGAATTAACAGGTGCACGAAAATGGCTGAAAGAATCCACATTCTAAGGGCATAACCTATGGTTACAAAAGCGAGATCTGGGCCAGAATGATCCAGTACCACCACCTCATGGATCATGGTCAGCTCTAGGTGGGTGGTTGGGTCATCAATCGGTATACGAGCCAGGTCCGTCACCAAAAAGGCGCCAAATGCGATCGCCGCCAACAAAAGCCCAGGGTCTCTGGTCAAACCGCCGGTATCCGCCATCTGACTGAAGGCGGTGCTAAAAGATGCATCACCACAAGGCATGGTCGCAACCAGCAAAACCAAGAACAGGGCTGGTTCGGCCATCGCACCAAAAGCGGCTTCACGACTGGCCCCCATGCCTTCAAAGGCAGACCCAGTGTCCATGGCCGCAAGCAGCATGGCAAAACGGCCCAAGACAAGCAGTCCAGAGAAAAGAAAGATATCGCCGGAGAAAGAGAGCGGGGCCTTGTCTCCAGTCAACGGCACCAAAAGAGCGGCGATCGCCGTACAGGCCAGCGCCACCATGGGGCCGGCCTTGAAAAAAATGGTGGTTGTACGGCTGTAAACGGCACCCTTACGCAGGAGCTTTGCAACATCGTACCATCGCTGCAGAATTGGCGGACCAGCACGACGTGCAGCCCGGGATTTAACACGGTCAATGAAACCCAATAGAGTCAACGGGCCAAAAATCAGTAAAACAATGTGGATAATTACCTCAACCATTGCTACCTCAAGAAACCCACGCCTGCCAAAGCAACAAGGACACTAACGTAATAAGAACCAAGATCAGATACGAACGAACATCGCTACGCTTAAGCTTTTCTGTGCGTGTGGACAAAGCCAGTATGAAATCAACCGCTGGCTTCCACAAAAGGTTGGTGACACGGTCACCTAAGCGCAATTCATAGGAAATATCCTTTGGAAAGGCGCCCTTTGCAGGTCTGTCATCACGACGCGCATCAAGCAGGAAGTGCGCTGGGCTTAGGGCTGGATCTGCAAACGAGGCGGCTGTGTACTGCATCTTTGGGGAGACGGATTCATATCCACAGGCCCAAGTCTCGCCAGCTCTGACTTCCCGGTTTTGTAACAGTCGTCTGCGGATGAAGATCAACAAGGCGAAGATCGCGCCTAAGCCGATGAAAACGAAAGGCAATCTGACTAAAAAGTCGAAAAATCGCTGGGGTATTTGGACTTCTGAAACTAAAGGGGTGACGCCAAGTTTGACCAAGACCACAAAAGGCGCCGGAAAAATTCCAATGATAAAACAAAGAGTTACCCCAATTAACAGGGCAATCTTCATTGTGCCAACTGTATCTTTTGCTTCATAATCACTTCTTGGGGTTCCTAGAAAGGCGGTTCCAAAGATTTTAACGAATGTTACAGCTGTTAAGCCCCCCAAGGTAGCAAGAATGGGCACGACTGCCACTGCCCACAGACTTTGAGAAGCTGGTAACAAGGTGGCCCCATAGAAAGCACCCACAAAAATCAACAGTTCGCTGATAAAACCATTAAGCGTGGGCACCCCAGTGATGGCAGCAGAGCCTGTCAAGAAGACATAGCCTGTGACAGGCATCTGCCGAATCAATCCACCTGTCTGATTGAGGTCTTTTACAGAACCAAGAATGACTCCTGCGCTTTGGAAAAGCAGCCCCTTGTAAAGGCCGTGATTTAGCACATGTAACAAGGCCCCTGCAAAACCTAACGTAGCGACAATATTGTTGTTTGCGGACAATCCCAAAACCCCTAACCCAAGGCCCAAGGCCACTATGCCAAGGTTTTCCACAGAGCTATATGCGAGGATCCTCTTTAGATCATCTTGTGCCATTGCCTGGATGATACCGCCCATCCCAGACATCGTTCCAATCATTATCAGGACCACTCCCCACCAGTAGTTTGGAGTGCCTAAAAAGGTGAGCATTCTTAAAAGGCCATAAATACCAAGCTTTATCATGACGCCCGACATGACGGCAGAAACTTGGGAAGGCGCCGCAGGATGTGCCAACGGCAACCACACGTGCACCGGCCAAAACCCGGCTTTAGTACCAAACCCCAAAAGGCCCAGCAAAAAGACGACTCCTGCAATCGCAGGCTGGCCGGCAGACCTCATGTCGTCGAAATGCAGGCTTCCAGCGCCAGTGGCAAGAATCGCAAACATCGCGAACAGTGCCACTACGCCAAGCTGGCTGGCCAACAGATAGACCAAGCCAGGTTTTGAAGTTCGCTCGCCATCCGCGGTAACCAACAGGAAAGATGACAAAGTCATCAGTTCCCACGCAAGTAAAAAGGTCATCGCGTCAGATGACACCACAACCAAAGCCATGGAAAACAAAAGGATAGGAAACCATACAAGAACGGTTTTCAGTATCTCAGGGTGGTTTTTAACGTAGCCATACCCATACAAAGCGGCCAGACCGCCCACCAAAAAGACGCACAGCAGGAAAAATGAAGACAGCGGGTCTAGTCCGATGGTAAAGGGGCCAAGTGCTGTTGACCAAAGAGTTTCATAGGAATCTTCGAACTTGGAAACAAGTGCCCAGACGGAGGCTGCAGCTCCAAGCAAGCTAGCCGTAAGTGTGATGGCCGTACCAGCTTTCAATGCCTTTTGTGGCTGTTTCCTAAGGATGATTGAAGCAACAGAAGCCATCGCCAAGCAAAACACGCATGCAAACGCGAATATGGCGCTCACCAACGACACCTCTCTCACATCCCAAAATATGCCGACTAATAAAGCGGTGATTTCTGGGCTTCCCAACGGAGTGGAATCCAAAACGTACCACCCGGCCATGGGCAAAGCCTCAGGCTCTCCCTTGCTGCGAATCCTAGTCTATGCAAGACCCGCAAACAGTCAATGGCATTTGCCGCAGTTTTGATTGGTTGGAGGGGGGGGCGGGGACAGGAGGCAGGGACAGGGAATGATTGTGCTGATCTGCAGGGTTTGGAGCTAAAAACAGGTCGAGAGGGCACCCTGCAACATGGTCCGGGGGCAATCCTGGAGGGCGCTATCGGGAGTTGCCTACAGTCGGGGTGGCTACGGGAGATTTTGGGTCCGGAAGGATGCCCACGGACATGTTTTAAAACTGTAACGAAGAGATAAAACGCCAAAAAGAACTAACAATCAGGAACCAGAACAGACAAATTAGCTGGAACAGGAACAGGATCAGGGGCAGGGGCAGGAACAGTGAGTTTTGGTTGCATATGGACAAAAAAAAAGGCGCCAGCCTTGCGACTGACGCCTTTTAGTGGACCTGGGAACAGGGTTAGCCAATCGAGGCCCTCCCCAGAGCATCAAACGGTATATATCCAAGCTTCCGACTGCCCATCGCTGAGACTCGGAGTCCTTTCTTGTGGTTAACCTACCTCTCGAAGACAAACCCTCACGAACTAGCACTTCATTGGTTCAGCACTCCCACCTTGCAGTTACGCTGCTTCGTGGTTTTCGTAACGTAAGGAACCATCCGGTTTAATGAATAGCAATCCTTCCTCAGGCTTTGGTCCCAGCTTCAAAGTTTAACCTGGCTTCCGTGCTTCAGGTACATATGTAACCTGCCGCTTCTGCTCTCTCGAGGTTTTACGCCCCCCCAACGCAACCCAATTACTACGAGCAACCAATCTCAGACTTTACCTGACTGAGTCCTGTTGCGCCCTTACTGTTCCCGCCAGTTGCGACGCCTTAATCCCGTAGTTATCTCCCAAACATCTTTCAGTTCGGCGCGTTCTCGGGGTTCTTACCTTCAGAGCTTGACCTGACAACGATCATCAGCGCCTCTCGACGTGATCTCCCCTCCTGCGATTAGCTTTCCGGCTGAGGCTGACTGTCCAAAGACTGACATCCTTTGCCTAACGTCGGATTTTATCCAACGCGGCCTCGCTTCAGGGGCTTAAGCCCGTTGCCGGTTGGGACGACGCCTCTTCGAGTTTCCCCTACTGGTTCATCGCCCTGGCTCTCTTGGTCTTTAGCCTCCTTGGGGCGTTCTCCCTCCAGTGCCTTGGTCTCTACAGTCGCGGCCGCCGCTGGCCCTCGCGGGGGCGGTTGGGTCCGGCGGCTGCGCCAACTTATGCTGTATGTCTCTTACTCGGTAAAACCGAGCTATCCAAACAGCCCCGTGGCGTTCAACCTCCTCTCACGCACTTCAAGAAAAACACCCGTTCTGGGTTTCTTTCCCTGTACTCCAGAGTGTCAAAGAACACTGGAAATCGGCTTTCCTCTCCCGAGGTAGCCTGCCCCTTCGAGGTTTCCCTCCTCGTCCTCGATTTTCAGAATCCTTCCCAAAGAAAGGTTTCTGAATCCAGTTCTAAAAAGAGCTGACGAGGTGTCGGAGCGACTGACGTCCCGAATTCCCAAGTCCAA
>DUVQ01000218.1 GCA_012840965.1 Oligoflexales bacterium
CCAAGAAAAGGAAAGCTGAAGCGTGGCTCTAAGATAAGTAATCAGGAGGAAAATACATGTCATCTTTCGCCGGAGAAGATCCTGTACGCCTTTTGAAAATAGTCGAGATGGACATCGATGCTCTCGACAAACAGCGTGAGAAGCTTGAGTCAGTCGCAGACAATAATCATGCTATAGCGGCAAACACGTTCGACCGAGATATTGGCCCTGAAATCGACAGGCTTCGTTCTACCATCTCGAAAATCATAGATATTTGTCCAGAAAACGACGATTTTGCGCAAGTAGGTTCCCTACTGTCATCGCTCTTCTTTATTGAAGCCCGCTGCTACTCAATCGTCTATCACGGCTATGCTAAATACTCCCTTGTTGAAAAAGCTCGTTACGAGATGGAAAGGATTGAGCCTAAATGGAACTGTGCTGAACAGGAATCATTGTTTTTCGGACGTGACTCATCCAGTCTGTGGAACGTAGCTTTGCATGAAATCGACGCAGGCAAGAACAATCTGGCCGTGTTTTTACTTGAGGAGCTTGAGCGTAAATGGCCCGACGAAAAGCTTGCGCTTAAAGCAACCAAGAAGCGCCTAGAACTTAATGTTTCTCCGGTTCCCTATGGACCTCCAGCCGCAGGAAAGTACTTCAAAGAGTTATGTCGACGTCACCCAACGTATCGAAATTCCGTTAACAACGCACGTAGGCAGCTTGCCCGAGCAATAATGGCAGAGGATCCCGAATACTTTGACTGGGTCTTTGATCATTATCTTGGCATAGATGACATACCGCAGCCCTTGATTACTTCGCTTTTCGAACTGGGTTATGACTTTATGGTCCAGTCACGTGGGGCAAAGGCCACACTGGATTTTGGTCTGAGACTAAGCAAGCGGCTCGAAGGCGAATCACTGAAAAAGCTAGTCGCTATGCTTCAGGATACTCTGTTGGCTTCGATTGTTAAAAAACCAGTGGGAAAAAACAACGTTGATGCAGTTGAAGCTCTGATCTCACTGAACCCCTCTGATGCCACATTCGAAAAGCTCCTTGGCTGGTATCAAGAGGAAACAAAGGGTGACCTTAACCCAAATACCGCAGCCATTGGTGGACTGCTTGCTGAGGCCTCTTCAGGTCAAATATCGTCCAAGTTTTCTTCATGTGCTTTCGAGTACAGCTTGTCCTGTATCAACAGTAGTTCATGTTCTGACTACTCCACGGTAATGTCCACAATTCTCAAGCTTGACCCTGAATTCAAGGCTTCCGGTCAGGAACTTGTAACAGCTCTCGAAAAGAAATCGAATGTTGAGGATGCGGAACAACTCCTGCCTATGGCGGCATTTCTTGCAGCCTACTTGGGAGAAACGGCTCTCCACGCTTCAGCGGAAACCCTCTTGGCTTGGTTTAGAACCAATGCCAACGATAGCCAAGCTGAGCCTCTCATCACGTTCGGTGAGTTGCTTTGCAAAAAACTTCCCGAGCCACAACGCGAAGAGGCGACTAAGATTACCGCAGGTCTACTCGCCAAATCACTTGAGCATTCATCTGATGAACATTGGGCAGAAAGATCTAAGCGACTGCTTGATCTTGGGTATGCCGATAAAGAGGTTGTTAGTTGCATTGAAAAGTGGTTGAAGACTTCTGTTTCTGAATCCCTGGACAAAGCCATAGAGGCAGCACTGATTCTCAGCAAACTTGACCAGCAATTGCAGTCAACTATAGCAGAGGTTGTCACAACCTCCATCATATCCGTTTTACCAGAGATTCCAGGCAAACGATGGCTGCGCTACGTGAAGGCCCTGAAAACCCTAGGAACGCTGGATGAAAATGGCCGGTCGATAGCAGATGCCTTCCAGCAATTGTCCAATTCATTGCAGTACCTGCAGGATGAACTTTCGTTCTCTGATGACCTGATTCCTGAATTGCCCGCTGATGCGGCGGAGGTTGTGCGTTCCATCACAAAA
>DUVQ01000127.1 GCA_012840965.1 Oligoflexales bacterium
AAGTGACCGTCGGGTCCCGGCAGCGTCGACTGGCCACTCCTCCAGGATTGCCCCCGGACCATGTTGCTGGGTGCCCTCTCGACCTCCTTTTAGCTCCAAATCCTGCTAAACAGCACAAACGTTTTCCCTGTCCCTGATCCTGTCCCTGCCCCCTGTCCCCGCCCCTGTCCCTGCCCCTGTCCCTGCCCCTGTCCCTGCCCCTGTCCCTGTCCCTGCCCCTGCGCCCCAAGCAAAAAAGCAGTTTATCCCGTGAATATCACTGTTGAAAATGGGGCCTCAGCATGTTACCCTTGCGGGCCTGGGGTTCGAAAAATGGAGGTGCGAAATGACTAGTCGATGCGAAGACAAGGAACGGCGCAGTGGAGGTGTGGGATTTCGCGGCTTTGATGAACTGTTTCGGCAGTTTCGTGCTGTTACCGTCTTGGCTGCGGTGCTCGCGTTGGTGATGGCGTCGTGCTCTGATTCCGAGCCAGCCGATGGTAAGCAAGAGGTGACCGATAATAATCAACAATCGGTGACTCCAGACCAGAACGCAGAGCCTGCTGATGAGACAGCTTCGCAGAACCAGACGTCGGATCAAGAGGCTCCTGCGCTGATACCTGCAGAAGAGCTTTTCGCGGGGGTCAGCTTGGAGGGAATTATTCCTGCAGATGAGCCACCGGCTGACGAAACCGGGGACCAGACCGAGCCCCCTAGCGACGACCCAGGTTCTGACGACGAGCCTTGCATTCCTCCTGTTCTGGAACCGTGTCCTGCAACTGAGTGCGGTGAAATCCGCCAGCTTTCGTCTGTGGATGAGCTGAATGGGTATCTCTCAGCGCTTGAATGGAACGTGGATGGGGCTTGGTGCAAAATTGGTGACGAGGTTCAATTGAACGAACCAGTCGAAATAGATGTCACTGCCCTACCGTTGCCAGATTGGTGCAATGATACGCAGTTTTCCTGTAAAGCCGGCTTTGGGATGTTGTCGCCTGTTGCGGGCGTGACCTGCTTGGACCAAGGTGAGCCCCTCTTTTGCTCGCGGGTTCGCATTGAAAACACTAGCTTTAGGGTAAGGCCCTCTAAGCAAGTCTACAGTGGCATGAAACCCCTCTACGTTGCGGCTTGGGACATCCTTGGGCCGTGCGAATCACCGTGTGCTGAATCGGAGCTTTCATGTCCCAACAACACCTGCTGGCCACTTCCGTACTTCCATTGTCGAGGCTGCCTTGGTGGTGAGCACATGGTTTGCAACTGCTGGAACGTCGACGGCCCAGCCGAGGACGGCACTGGCTGCGCGTGGGCAAGCGGCGATGTGGTCCAGTCAGGCCACTGCAAATGCGGCCGCTGCCAGTAGCCTTTGGAGCCAGCGCCTAGCATCTAAGGAACCAAAATGGCAAACAAACGTAGTAGGCGACGGGCACGGATTATCGTTCCCAAACCAGATATCGTTGCTCCCCCTGGGAATATTGCGCCGCCTCAGGATTCTGTGACGCCAAAAATGAGCGTTATTACTTATGGACCGGATCGCATCGAAGAGCGAAACATCGAAAGCATCGCGGCTTTGAAGGAGCTGCGTGCGCAAGGTGTCCTGTGGCTGGACATAGAGGGTGTCGGCGATGCAAAAACGTTTAATGAATTAGGGGACCTTTTTGGTCTGCATTCACTGGCCTTGGAAGACGTCGTTAATCTGCATCAAAGGCCCAAGGCTGAAGACTACGACGACCACGCGTTTGTGGTGCTGCAGATGCCAACCAGTAACGACACGGCCTCGATGGAGCAGATTAGCCTTTTCTTTGGAGCCGACTACGTCATTACAGTCCAAGAAGGGCTGCTGGGTGATTGCCTGGATCCGGTACGCCTGCGACTACGAGCTGCCAAGGGCAAGATACGGCAGCGCGGTGCTGATTACCTTGCGTACGCGATCATGGATGCCATCATCGACCGTTTTTTCCCCCTTGTGGAACAACTCAACCTCAAGATCGAGCAGCTTGAAGACCAAGTGGTCAGCCGAGATAGCCATGTTGGGGAAATACACGCAACACGCCATGATCTTCACGAAATTAGGCGCGTTCTAGCCTCTACTCGGGAGGCCATCGGCCTGTTAATGCGGGGTGAGATGGACGTGGTCTCGGAAACCACGCTTGAGTTTTTGAGGGATTGTCATGACCACACCGCGCAGCTTCTCGATGTAGTAGAGGCGCTACGCGAGCTAATCAACGGTCTAATGGATCTTCATCTGGCGGAAACTAGCAATCGCATGAACGAGGTGATGCAGGTTCTGACAATCATTGCGACAATCTTCATTCCACTAGGTTTTCTGGCAGGCCTTTACGGGATGAACTTTGACCGAACGTCGTCACCTTGGAACATGCCTGAGCTTGGTTGGGCGTTTGGATACCCCTTTGCCTTGCTGCTCATGTTAGCGACTAGCGTTGGATTCCTGCTTTACTTCCACCATCGAGGTTGGCTTGGAAAACGCCCTCCCAAGCGCTAGCAAAACCATGAATTAAATGCTGAACACCTCAAGCCCGCCCGACGCACCAGCATGGTTTGAGGAGCTGTACTAGGGGGCGGGGGCAGGGGCAGGGACAGGTTGACGTACCTTAAATGTTGTTTTATGTATAATCACTGCCAGTTTGTACGGGGGGCACCAATAATGAGACTGTTCTTTAACATTTCCTTGGCTGTGGCTTGCAGCCTTATCATCGCTGGCTGTGGGTCTAATGAACCAAGCAACGACACAGACGCTAAAGACACGGATATTAAGGACATCAATTATGACTCTTCATCTGATGACTCCACAGTAAGACCTGATGAAGACAGCAGCACCTCTGAAACACCACCAGGCGAGGACATCCCAACCGACACACCCGACGACAATCCCGTCCCCTCAGACCCATGCGATCCAAATCCATGCACACAGTTAAACAGAACCACTTGTGTAGCAACTGGAGACACATACGAATGCAACTGTGACCACAACTTCATCCTCGTAAAAGACCAGTGCGTCCCAGATAACGAACCTGGACCATGCTCACCCAACCCATGCACTGAAACTAATAAAACCAGGTGCCTCCTTGATGGCCAAGGCGGATACACGTGTAACTGCGACTATGATTACCACGACGATAACGGCTTGTGCTGCCAAGCATTTGCGCAAAACGTCGGCGGCAAGTGCAAGTGTCGTGAAGGCTATATCGATGCCGACAATGATGGAAAATGCACGGTCATTTGCTCCGAAGATTCAATCGAAGGCTTCAATGGCTGGTGTCCAGATGGTCAAATCTGCGTCCAAGGAACATGCGCCACCGACTTCTGCGCCAATAAGGAATGCCCGGAAAACAGTGAGTGCGTTAACAAACCCGACAGCGCATTTTGCATGTGTTTTGAAGGCTTACACATGTCTGACGGCATCTGCTGCCCACAAAACGCACAAAACGTCAACGGTACCTGCCAGTGTAACGCTGGATATGAACTCCGAGGTGGTAATTGCGTCGCACTACCCTCAAACCCATGTGAGCCTCAAAACCCCTGCAAATCCCTCCATCGCACTACTTGCATACCAGACGATTCGGCACAAGGCTACTCATGTCACTGCTCGGCCGGATTTGAAGACCGCGATGGGGTGTGTGAAATGCTTGTCCTAGAAAGCTGTCCATCAGGACTGCAATGTAGAGCTGGGTACTGTGTGCCTTTCGACCTCAGGAACGACCAGTGCGTTACCGATGCTGATTGCCGGGTATTTAACCCGACGGCGACAACCACATGCAACACCTCGGCTGCAGGTGGGATTTGCAACGGTTGCACTAACCACAGCGATTGCCCAGCAAACAGCCAGTGCGCTCTGTACGGTGCATGCGCAAATATGTGTGACGACGATGACGATTGCCCCTATGGCAAGTGTTCCACACAAACAGGCTACTGCGTCCAAAAGTATTGTTCTTCTGATGAAGACTGCTTCAATGGCACAGCCTGCCTAAA
>DUVQ01000128.1 GCA_012840965.1 Oligoflexales bacterium
GAAAACCTGGTGGAAGTGGGTGAAATCGAACCGGATGCCGTCCACACTCCTGGCATCTATGTGCAACGAATTGTCAAAGGCGAATTCTTCAAAAAACCTATTGAGCGCCTGACCACTAGGCCACGGGAGGGATAAACATGCTGACCCGCGAACAAATTGCAATGCGAGCCGCCCAGGAGATCAAGGATGGTTACTATGTGAACCTGGGTATTGGTCTGCCAACCTTGTTGGCTAACTATGTTCCAAAGGGTGTTAACGTGGTTTTTCACACGGAAAACGGCCTTTTGGGGGTTGGTCCTTTCCCATATGAAGGCGACGAAGATCCAGATTTGATTAATGCTGGCAAGCAAACCGTCACAGTTTTGCCTGGCGCCAGCTACTTTTCCAGCGCTGACTCATTTGCCATGATTCGTGGCGGCCACGTCGATATGACCGTTTTGGGGGCCATGGAAATAAGCGCCCAAGGCGACCTGGCAAACTGGATGATTCCTGGAAAGATGGTCAAAGGAATGGGCGGTGCGATGGATCTGGTTGCAGGCGCTCGCTATGTGATTGTCGCCATGGAGCACACCGCCAAGGGCAAGCCAAAGATTCTGCCCCAGTGCACCTTGCCACTTACCGGTCTTAAGTGTGTCCATCGAATCATCACCGACATGGCGGTTATGGATGTCACCGAAAATGGCCTCGTGCTGAAGGAACTGGCGCCAGGCGTTTCTTTTGAAGAAGTCAAAGCCGCAACAGCTGCCGAGTTCCAGATAGCCCCTGACCTTTGTGAGATGAAGTTTTAGCCTGGGTTTTTCATGAACCAGCCTCAGCCAACGAAGCGTATCTTGGCAGTTGACCCTGGCACTGTGCGCTGTGGATTGGCCGTTTCAGATGAACTTGGGATGCTTGCATCTCCAGTTCACGCGATTATGGTCGGCGACGGCCAAAACCTGATACAGGACATTTTAGAACAGGCTACCATCCTAGAAGTCCACAAGATCATTGTGGGTTTACCGCTGAACATGGACGGGACTGAAGGACCACGTGCCCAGGCCGGACGGCGCATGGCAGAAGCGCTACAGGCTGCTACAGCCCTTCCAGTAATCTTGGTTGATGAGCGGCTGACGTCTTTCGAGGCAGAAGAACGTTTAAAAGAGGCAGGTATGCAACCAAGAGGGCGCATTCGCGCTGGACGTAAGGGAAAACGTGACGCTCAAGTGGACTGTGCAGCGGCGGCGGTACTTCTGCAGTGGTACCTAGATCGCCCAAATCCTGAAGCTCTAATCACCTGATCCTGAAACCACCCAACCAAAACCCCTAAAGCCCGCGCTCTTGAAGCGCCATCCAAAATCGCTGCCCCTACCCTTCTACCTCTCCTGGCCGCCAAGTCAACACTTCCGCAGGTCCATCAGTAATCAGCAAAGTGTGTTCCCAGTGGGCAGACGGCTTGCCATCGGCCGTCACCACAGTCCAGCCATCTTTAAGCATCTTGACCTTACCAGTTCCCAAATTAAACATGGGCTCAACCGCCAAAGTCATCCCAGGGCGCAACAAAGGCCCAGTCCCAGGCTTGCCGTAGTTGGGAATTGGAGGATCTTCATGAAGCGATCTGCCCACACCATGCCCACAAAAATCCTTAACTATTCCCAAGCCCTCGTTAACCGCCCAGGATTGAATCGCAAAAGATAAATCATGTAGGTGTCTGCCTGGCAGAGCCGTTTTTATAGCAGCCAGCAACGATTTTCTGGTAACCGAGACCAGCCTGTCGACGTCTGGGTCAGCCTTTCCAGCCACCACACTGATTGCAGAATCCGCTATAAAGCCACGCCATGTAACGCCACAGTCTATGCTGACTATGTCGCCTTCCTTTATCACCCGGTTTGATGGGATACCGTGAATCACCTGTTCATTTACAGAAATACAGGTGGCCGCCGGAAATGGTGGTGCATTTACAGTCATCCCAGGCTGCCCCCTGAAACTGGCGACAGCGCCAGCTTCGGTAATCATTTTGTCAGCTTTTTCCTCAAGTTCCAGCGTAGTGACACCAGGAAGAACCATTTTTTCAAGGGTTGCCAGCACTTCGGCCAAAATCTGGCCAGCCTCACGCATAATGGCTTGTTCCTGTTTGTTCTTTAACACGATCATGTCAAAAGCCCTATAGACAAAGGGGCCTGGAAGATATCACCATGATCGCTGGCTAGCAAGCCCCAAACAATTGCCTTCCACAAACCTATGTGGCAATATCAATGACTCGGGAGGTGTGCAAATGAAAGCAACTGATCACTTGTATGCTGTGTTGTTGGCCGGGGGGAAAGGAACCAGATTCTGGCCTCTTTCACGTTCAGAACACCCAAAACAACTCCTTAAGCTGTTTTCAGATAAGACACTGCTTGAGGAGACATATGACCGCATCGCCCCACTAGTACCTGAAGATAGGATCTATATCGCAACGGTTGAGCAGCTGGCCGCCAGAATGAGGACAACCAGTTTTCATCGACTGGCCGAGGAAAATATCATTCTGGAACCTATTCCAAGAAATACGGCTCCCTGCATTGCCGTGGCAGCTAAAAAAATACTAAAGAAGGACCCAGATGCCATCATTGCTGTTTTGCCATCTGATCACTTCGTCAAAGATACCAATACTTTCCTTGAAGTAATGGAAGCCGCTGCACACTATGCCGCCAAAGGCAGGATCGTCACCCTTGGCCTTCAACCAATAACTCCTGAAACTGGCTACGGATATATTCGATTTGGTGATTTCATTGGTGACACAGAATCAGTTAACCAAAAGTACAGAGCCCGAGCCATTCAGGCTTTTGTCGAAAAACCAGATGTCCAAACGGCTAAGTCTTATTTAGAAGACACACACTATTTGTGGAACAGCGGAATATTTGTTTTCAGGGCTGATACCATGCTTGAGCAGGTCAAAGAACATCTGCCAGACCTTGCCACATGTGTAAACGAACTTGAGAATATCAATCCTAAAGATTCTAAAGCCATAAAGAAATGCTGGGAGGCAATGCCTAGTATCTCAATCGATTATGGCGTTATGGAAAAAGCCCAGGGGTTGCTTGTAATTCCGTCATCTTTTGGCTGGAGCGACGTAGGCACCTGGAATGCCTTGGGGGCGTTTCC
>DUVQ01000129.1 GCA_012840965.1 Oligoflexales bacterium
CGCCCGCCCCGTCCCCGTCCCCGCCTCCAGCCCCCTGCCCCCGCCCTACCTCTCGCGCCCCATTAACTCCGACATCACCTCATCCAAGGACACGCCCTTTTTGACCAGATAGGCCAAAAGAAAGTACATGACATCTGCTGCCTCCCAGGCAATCTCGTTCCTGGTGTTAGCCGTCAAAAGCTCATAAAGCTCCTCAGTCAGTTTTCTTGGAATCCTGTCATCCCTTTCAAACAAAAACGACGTGTAGGAACCAGGATGGGGGTCCTTTTGGCGTGCCAAAATTATGTCATGCAGACTTGATAGACTGAAATCTCGATCCCCTTTCCCATAGCGTGAATATCGCCCTCTCTCAAACGGAGAGGCGTACGGAGTGACCCTAAAAACAAGACTCCGTCTGGAATAATCAGCAGCAGCTCTTAAAAGCCGATGCCTTTGTTCTCCTAAAAAGGGATAATCGCCAACAGACTCGACATCAACGCCATTAGCAGAACAATAGACTGCCTCACCAGTCAGTAACGAGCGCTTCAAAGTTTGATAATTCGACCAACCCAACATCAGGGTTTGGCCATGTTGGTCCTGAACAACCGTTGGAATAGGGCCATCGTCAAAGTTGAGGCATCCAGCAAATCCTTCCACATGAAAGTCCTGGTTGGCCCTAGCTGCGACATCGACTCTTAACTTATCCAAAGCTTGTATCTCGTCCAAGCTGAAATCATCACTTCGAACGGCCAAATACAAGGACGTGGCTTGCGATAGCTCCTCCATCAAATTGATATTAGGCTTGGCACTAGAGCCATCAGAGTTTGAAAACGTGCACAAAAAACCAGAGCAATAGGGGGCCAAAACCTGCAAGGCCTCTACAGGAGCTCGCTCAAGATCACGACCACGCCCGTTAGTTACAACCACACCGTCAACACATTGAATTGACACTAAAACTCTGTGGTGAGGAAGCCTAGACAAAAGCTCCATGGGAGCAAAAGAATCCAGCACTACCCGGTGGGCCCCACCTCGCAGTAAATCCCTTACCTGGTCCTCGTCCTTAATCCCGCCAAGCACAAAGCAAGGAGAAACTCGAATCAGGTCTTGAATTATGGAATCATTGGCAGCTGGCAAAATGGCTGCGTCGCAGTCACACAGTAGTACTTCACCGACCCGCCCTAAGTCTCGAACGGTAGATGACAAATCTTCAGCGACAGCCGCTGAATTTGTTTGTGAGACATCTACAATCGGCAATAACATTGCATACCTCCACTCCGGGATCTATTATCCCCGAAGGATTAATCTGCCAGGAATGGTATCATTGATGGACTTTTTGGCGACTTTTTTGGCGGAATGATGCTATGCGCTACATACTGTTTTTCTTGTTAATCTTCGGCGTTGTTGCCTGCGGCGATGGAGCCCCTTCAGATGCGCCAGATAAGGGCGGTGCTGTTAACCTTGATGAAATCTATGTACCGGACGGATGTACCAACCCTGCTGGATGTGATGATACAAGTGATTCCAGACCTGAAATACCGGAAACCGGCTGTGATGGCGACGAAGATTGTGATGATGGCAACTTTTGCACAAATGACAGATGTGAGGACAAAAAGTGCGTGAATGAACCTGTAGAGGGTTGTTGTGTGTCTGACAAAGACTGCGACGATGCCAACTTTTGCACCAAGGACTCATGTGTGGATGGGACCTGCGTTTTTGGCGAGCCGTTGGAAGGCTGCTGTAACGAAGATGAAGAGTGTGACGATGGTGACCCCTGCACGTGGAACCAATGTAAAAACCATAGATGTGATTTTTCCGAGAAAGATCCCAAAGTTAAGTGTTGCACGCAAGATCGTGACTGCCATGATGGTGAGGTTTGTACCACGGACCGGTGCATTGACGGGATATGCCACAACATTGTGGCTGAGGGTGACTGCTGTTTTGATTCCGACTGTGTTGCCCCCGACATATGTACCGAGGTCAAATGCACCAGTGAAAACAAGTGTGAGTCAACTTACAAGCCAAACTGCTGTCGCAATGATTTTGAATGCGTCGAAAAGCAGTGTAATGATGTTTCCTGCATAGAGGGAGACTGTATCTACACCCCAAGAGCAAACTGCTGCCATCAAGATGCGGACTGTAATGACCCCTGTAAAGAGTGCAATACATCGGTAGGTGGTGACGGTTATTGCGTTTTGAAGAACACTCCTGAGTGCTGTGTGGCCGAGATTTACCGCACTGACTTTTCAAGCATGGGAGAGTTCTCGGTGGCCCCTCTGGATAAGGAAGGTTACCTGACTTCACCAGTTTGGAACATTGACACTCATCGCAGCGTAAGTCCCCCAAGTAGCCTGTACTTTGGAGACCCATCAACGCATCGCTTGTACCCTGATTCTGGTGGGTATGTCGGTGGAAGGGCGACTCTGCGAAATGTTGATTTAAGCCGTACTAACGACCCGAAGCTGGAGCTTCAAATCTATCGAGATGGCAGCAGCAGAACAACCATGGACGTCTTGTCAGTAATCGTGGTATCTGATGGTCAAGAAACTCCAATGTGGACATCAATTTCCAATTTGCTGACAAAGGATAAGTTCAATTTGCAAACGATTGGATTAACTAAATTTGCGGGTTCGACGGTCGACATCATCCTCCAATTTGACAGTGACTCCGATTTTGCCACGACCTGCCAAGGGGTTTGGGTGGATGACTTAAGAATTTTCGGACGCTGTAATGACTGAAAAATCAGATTTTCCAGGCTTGGAAGACCCACAGACATTAGAGCAAGGCACCAAAGCTTCGGACCTTGATGGGGAAGCAGCGTTTGAACGCCCCCAGATGTCGATTGTCGAGCACATCCAAAAAGACGCCCAGTCCTTGCGGCGTGCAGTAACCCTGCTTCCACATGGCTCGATAGCCTTGGTGGCAGCCCTTCACATAGGGGCTACCACTGTTTTGACCGGCATAGTGTTTGCGAGGCCATTTCCTTATCCCTTCATGTATCCGTTGATGGGCATCCTGCTGTTGAGTCTTTTGGGAATTCGTACTATTGCGGTGTTGACCAAGAAAAGAGCGACAGCCATCCGTGCGTTGGTTACAAATGTGATTATGCACGCTTTTTTCCTTTATGTACTGCTGGACCAGATTCCTGCCCGCACGGTTGTTATGAAGGGGCTGGTTGAAAGGCCAGACCAGTGGATTTTGCTGGTTCCAATTGGGATGTATATAGCCACCATGATAGGGACAGTGGTTCATGGATTGTTGGCTGGGTATTTAGCAAAGCGCCCTGCTGTTAGAGTTGATTTAGAGATTGAGCCTAAAGCGAAATAGCGTTTCCATCGACAGTTTTCACACCAAATATGTGCCCTATAGTGGCGCCAATGTCTGCGAATGTTGGGCGGATTCCGAGATCTCTGCCTTGACCAGGCTTTATGCCAGGATGGTACATGATCAAGGGGACGTACTCTCTGGTGTGGTCGGTGGACCAGGTCGCAGTAGGGTCGCAGCCATGGTCAGCACAAAGTACTGTCAGGGTTTCAGGGCCGCCAGCCTCAATCAGTTTGGGCAGAAAATCATCGACTTCTTCAAGAGCCTTTCCATAACCGTGAGGGTCACGACGATGGCCGTACATCATGTCAAAATCAACCAGGTTGGTGTAGACAAGCCCTCGATCTAGTGCAGCTAAAGCTTCTTTGGTGCGCTGCAAACCATCGGTATTTCCTTCGGTGTGAATTTCCTTGGTTACACCAGAACCTGCAAAAATATCGTAAATTTTCCCAACCCCAATCACAGGAACGCCAATATCTGATAGCAGGTTCAAGACAGTTGGTTTTGGCGGCTTCATGGAAAAATCACGGCGATTGTAGGTCCTTTTATAGGCACCAGGCACACCAACAAATGGTCTCGCAATAACCCGTGCCACTTGAAGCGGGTCCAAAAGTCGCCTTGCAACTTGGCATGCCTCGTAAAGCTTGTCTATGGGCACGACATCTTCATGGGCGGCAATCTGAAAAACCGAGTCAGCTGACGTGTAGACAATCAGATCACCAGTCTCTTGATGGCGGGGCCCAAAGCGCTCGATTATCTCGGTGCCGCTGGCTGCAAAGTTCCCAATCCAGGAAAAGCCGGACTGGTTTGCAAACGCCTCCATCAGATCAGGGGGAAAGCCAGTATCTGTAAAAGTGGCAAAGGGTTTGTCCAAGATGACACCAGCCATTTCCCAGTGGCCAGTGGTGGTGTCCTTACCCACGGATGCTTCGGCCATCTTGCCAAAGTGGCCATTTGCTTGCGAAACTGGCGGGACACCCTTCACATCGGTGATGTTACCAATGCCAAGGGCGCCCATATTTGGCAGCTTCAGGCCGTTGACAGCTTTTGCAGTGTTTCCAAGGGTGTTGGCCCCGACGTCACCGAAGGCAGCCGCGTCAGGCATTTCGCCGACTCCGACGCTGTCTAGGACTAACCAAAGAACTTTGCTGATTTTGGGGTTGGATGCAACGCTCATGACACCTATAATCGGTCCGGTCCTGTTGTTGGTCAAGATGTCGGGTTGTTTTTTTTATCTCGACAGTGGGAGGAGGTAGTATGCGACAGATCAAATTGTTAATGGTTGTGGCCCTGGTCTTTACTGTCAGCGCTTGCAAATCGCCTGCCAAGGAACAGCAAGCGGCGACTGAAGAAAAGGCTGAACAGGCAGAAGAGCCACAAGTCGCGCCAGAGCCGGAGGAAGTTGAGGTGGCCTGGGTGACTCCAACACCCGAATCATGGGCAGTCGTGAATGATTACGAGGCCACGTGGGAGCCCAGAAACAACCTCTTTGGAGGCTATTGGGACAACTGGAGATACCGGGCTGGTGACTGCAAATTGGAACGCATTTCCCCAAATGGGCCTGCGCACTTACAGGTGACTTACACTTTGCCTGCCGAAAACAGCCAATGTGGAACCTTTGATTATTTGAAAGGCGAAAAAGGTAAGGCAGAGGCGGTCAGCATCGAGGCTTATGCCAAGGCGTTTGTTGTGATGAAATCGGGTGATGCACAGACGCACCGGGTACGTTTAGAGGTTGTGGAGTTGGATCCATATGATGCCGCAGGACAGGGTTATACAGGGACCTCAAGGGCCTTTGAGGTTGGGCCTGAGTGGAAACGATACGAGATGGACTTGGATAAGGAACTCCATGAGTTCTTTAACCGCAAGAAGGGCAAAACTATTGGGATCAGGATTGACCGTAAGGACCAAAAAGATCAGCCAGACGGTGTAGTTTTGGTTGATGGACTTGGCTTTATCAGCAGATAGACGCGGCTTTTTAGACAGATTTCTTTGGCTAAACAAGGGAGAATGCACAATGAAGCGTGCCATCATCAGCGTGTCTGATAAAACTGGTGTTGTGGCCTTTGCAAAGGGCCTGGTGGAACTTGGATACGAGGTCATCTCAACTGGTGGCACCGCAAGGGCCTTGCGAGAAGCCGGTCTGAACGTGGTTGATGTGTCAGATGTTACTGGCTTTCCAGAGTGCCTTGATGGTCGGGTAAAGACGTTGCACCCAAAGGTGCTTGCTGGTGTTTTGGCTAGGGACACCGACGAGGACGCCAATACCTTAAAGTCTTTGGATATTCAGTACATCGACTTGGTTGCGGTTAACCTTTATCCTTTTGCCGCAACCATTGCAAAACCAGGCGTCACTGAAGCTGAAGCCATTGAAAACATTGACATTGGCGGCCCTACCATGATTAGAGCTGCCGCCAAGAACTCGGACAGGGTGACCGTGGTTGTCGACCCAGCTGATTATCCAGTGATCTTGCAGGAGCTGCGGGAGAAGGGCTGCACGTCAGCTGAAACAAAGCGCCGCCTGATGATTAAAGTATTTGCTATGACTGGCGCTTATGACTTGAGTGTGGCTGGTCACTTTGGTGCCAAGGATGGCCTGCCTTTGGCTTTTGCAATTGGGGGGATGAAGGCTCAAGACCTGCGTTATGGCGAAAACCCGCATCAAAGGGCGGCGGTTTATCTGCCGGCCGGCGGTGGTAGTGGGATCCTTGGGGCGATGCAGCGCCAGGGTAAGGCGCTTTCATACAACAACTTGGTGGACATGGAGGCGGCCTGGGCGTTGGTCAGAGAATTCGACAACGCCGCAGTGGCGATAATCAAGCATACCAATCCAGCTGGTTGCGGTCAGGGACACAACCTGGGTGAGGCCTATGAAAAGGCGCTTGAATGCGACCCAATTTCGGCCTTTGGAGGGATTGTGGCCCTTAACCAAACGGTAGATGAGGCGCTGGCAAAGCGTATGTGTGAGCACTTTTACGAAGTCGTGCTTGCCCCAGCGGTGACCCCTGAGGCATTGGAGATTTTTGCGAACAAGAAAAACCTGCGTGTGATGGAGCTTGGCGAGGCGTTTTTTGAGCCTCTGCCTGCGTTGATTGGTAAGCATTTGTCTGGTGGGCTTTTGGTGCAAGAAAATGACCCAAGGGCCGACGAGGTGCGACAAGGGCGCGTCGTTACAAAGCGTCAGCCAACTGACGAGGAGTGGGATGCCTTGGATTTTGCTTGGCGAGTATGTAAGCACGTTAAAAGCAACGCCATTGTGTATGCCAGAGCTGACCGTACTTCGGCAGTTGGCGCAGGCCAGATGAGCCGTGTTGACTCGGCTAGGCTTGCGGCAATCAAGGCACAAGACAGGGGGATTGATCTTGTTGGGACTTCAGTTGGTTCTGACGCGTTTTTCCCCTTCCCAGATGGTGTAATTGAGATTGCCAAGGCTGGGGCCACTGCGATTGCTCAACCGGGCGGTTCATTAAAGGACGCGGAAGTTATCGCTGCTGCAGACGAATTGGGAATCGCAATGGTGTTTACCGGTCGCCGACACTTCAGACACTAGCTGGAGGCCTCATGAACATCCTAGTCGTTGGTAACGGTGGGCGGGAGCATGCAATTGCATGGAGGCTTGCTGGCTCGCCTGGAGTTAAAGTCTTTATTACCAAGGGAAATGGCGGAACTGGGTCGGTTGCCCAGGCGATTGATGTGTCTCCTTTGGATATTGACGCGATCATCGAGGCAACAAAGCTGCATGGGATTGACCTGGTGGTGGTCGGACCTGAAGCGCCTTTGGCGGCTGGCCTGATCGACCGTCTGGATTTGGCTGGTGTAGCAGCTTTTGGGCCTGTGGCTGCCGCCGCGAAGATCGAAGCCAGCAAAGCTTTTGCCCACGAAATCATGGATGCGGCACAGGTGCCATGCGCAAAATCGTGGACCTTCGATAACGTTGGCCAGGCAATCAATCACTTGGAGACGTGTGATTTACCGGTTGTAATCAAGGCGGATGGCCTGGCGGCTGGTAAAGGTGTGGTGATAGCTCAAACCAGACAAGAGGCTTTGGATACTGCAAACAGCTTTTTGGTGGACCGAAAGTTTGGTGATTCTGGGGCGACCTTGGTTGTTGAGGAGTTCTTGGTTGGCGAGGAAGCCTCATTTATGGTGCTGACTGATGGCGAAGCGATACTGCCGCTAGATGGTGCGCGGGATCACAAACGCATCTTTGATGGTGACCAAGGTCCAAACACTGGGGGAATGGGGGCTTATTCACCAACGCCGCTGTTGGATGAAGCAGCACAGGGGCAAATCCTTAAGACGATCATCAAGCCTGTTTTGGCTGAGCTTAAGAGGCGAGGTATCACTTACAAGGGTGTTTTGTATGCTGGTTTGATGTTTACAGATGCTGGGCCTAAAGTCCTCGAATTTAATTGTCGATTTGGCGATCCTGAGACCCAGCCGCTGCTATATCGGCTAAGGGGAGATCTAGCTGAAATCATGATGGCTGTGGCTCATGGGCGGCTTTCAGAGGTCAGCTTTTCTTTCGATCCTAGGCCTGCAGTGTGTGTTGTGATGTCTTCAGGCGGTTATCCAGACACGCCAAAGACTGGGGACGTTATAACTGGGCTTGACGACGCCAGCAGAATACCTGACACAAGGGTTTTTCATAGTGGGACCAAACTTTCATCCGACGGTGCCACCATCACCTCTGGAGGCCGCGTCTTGGCGGTAACATCCATAGGAACAAGCATGCAAGAAGCGCGTGAAACAGCATACAAAGCAGTCAAAACAATCCACTTCAACGACATGCACTACCGCACAGACATCGCCGCAATCAAGCCCTGACCCTGCTACAGCCCCTGCCAACTAGCCTGTTTTAGCTCCCGATTGTTTGTTGTTTTTGGCGTTTTATCTCCTCGTTACAGTTTTAAAACATGTCCGGGGAATCCTTCCGGACCCAAAATCTCCCGTAGCCACCCCGACTGTCTCTTAGTGACATCGTCCGGGCGAAAGCCGCCATGAATGGCGGCGGTGTTTATGCCCGGACGGGCCGCTGCGCGGCCTTCATGTCA
>DUVQ01000130.1 GCA_012840965.1 Oligoflexales bacterium
AGGGGGCCTGTGCCCAAAGACGGCACAAAAGCGTCCTAAACAACGATTTCATACACGAAAACGCCAGCTTTAACCATCACAACAACGAACATTGCATCGCCTACCAGGGGAGTGGGGAAGGTCTAACGCCACGCCTCTTGACCTTGAAATCGCTTTGCCAGATAATCCTTGGCGCTAGGGTCTGCTGGGATGCCTTATGCCTATTCATTGTAAAAAAGCTCCTGCTTTTATCCTTATCTCGCTCGGCCTCGCCCTGCTTGCCTCTGATGCCCTTGGTAAAGGCAGACCCGAGTGGTGTACAAAAGCCCCTGGATCCGACCTTAACTATTTGTATTTCAGCGGTTTTACCTCAAGCGCCAAATCCCTTGATGACTGCAGGGGACTCGCTGAAAGTAACGCCCTCAATAACTTGGTGAATCACTTCGGAGTTACAGTTCAAAGTAACTTGTCATCTGATACCCGAGAAAAAGACGGTGACTACACCTATAGCCACAAGGTATCCCTTGAAATTCAGGGACGTCAGGTCCCGCTGACCGGATGGAAGGTGATAGACACCTACCACAAAGGTAAAAGAAAAAAACACGATTGCTGTGCGCTGTTGGCGTATCCAAAAAGCGAATATGCAAAAACCCAGGAGTTGCTTAAACAGGCAGAGCAAGCAAAGGCCACAACTGCGATAAACCTGTATAGGCAGGGAACGACCCTTCTGGCCGCAAACAATGCCACAGAGGCCTTGTCAACCTTCCAAAGGGCCTATAAAAGCGCCTCAGAATTGCCTGCCCTTACAGTCCTAGATGACCCAGTTATCAAGACTGTTTCAGCGCTGAAAAATGAGCTGGCCGCTGGAATTGACAAGGCCGAGCGCATGATTGGGGAATCCTGGAAGACTGTTGCAGTCCACGTCCTGATGCTTTGCGATGGAAAATTGGTCCCACAATCACAAACCTCCCGCAATATAACCAGTTTCACAAAAAAGATTGCCACAGAAAATGGTTTTCGAATTTCCAGAATCAACTTGGACGACGATGAAGTCCAAGCCCTGCTAGATGGGGACACTGACGCGGCAAAATCCGCCGGGGCTAAGGCAAAGGCCGACTGGTTGTTGGTGGTGGTCCTGGACAACTCTTTAGCCAGTGAAAACATGCAGATTTATTACATGCATTCGACTGGACGGGTTGAATTAGTTCAGGCAAATTCAGGGCGTAGCGTGCATGTGGAACGTCTCGACCAAGTTAAAGGCGCAAGCATCACAAAAACCAAGGCGATGGAGAACGGCGTCTCGCAGCTTGAATCGGACATCAAAGATGCCGCCAGCCGGTGTTTAAAGGATGTAGGTATTGAAACAAATGGTAAAGGTGGGATTTAAATGCTTAGGTTAGTAGCAATAACTTCAAGTTTTTTGTTATTGGCGGCCGCGTCTGCAGGTCCAGCAGTCGCTGTTGCCAAAAACGTCAAGGTTGGAAAACAGGCTCCAGAGCTTGAACTCAGAAACACCGAAAATCGACCCTACCGTTTGTCGGAGATTGCATATCCTGGCACACCAAAGGCCAGATTCCCCAAAAGCTCAGTTCTATTAGATTTTTTTAGCACTAGCTGTACTCCATGTCGCAAGGCCCTTCCTGATGTAATAAAACTTCACCATGCAACCAAGGACAAAGGGCTGAAAATAATTCTGGTGGCAGTTCTCGAAATGACTGATCCAGATGCCCGTAATGACTTGGACGAATTCCTGCGACAAAATCCAGTACCTTTCCCAGTGCTGATAGACGCCTATCAGGATGCCGCAAAGGCCTATGTAAACAAAGGAGACAAAGCGGATGTTCCCTCGTATATACTGATCGATTCCAACGGAATCATCCGGGACATCAGCTCGAAATTGAATCCAATGGCTGTTTTGGACCTATTGGATGAACAGCAGGTCAATTAGTTTTTTGGCTGACTCGGAAAACGAATGTGCAGATCCTGAAAGGCGTCTTCGGCGTGTTCTTCAACAGTTGAACGCAGTTTTTTAACGATTTCATCAGGGTCCATGTCTGGGTCAGGATATCCAAACATCCGCTCACCTTTTGGACCTGGAAATGGCCTGGGAGCCTTCTTGGCAGCAGATTTTGGGGCTGCAGGCTGTTTACCAGCTTCAACGGCGCCTTCTTTTGGTTTTACAGCTGGACTAGATTTGGGTTGCACCTTTTGAGGCCCAGCTGCTGCCACCTTAGGCTCGGCCGCTGCCACCTTAGGACCAGCTGCTTCAACCTTTGCAGACTCATCCGCAATCACCTTGGGTTCAGCCTTTGGCGGGTCCACGGGCTGAACAGCTGCCACCTCAGCTTGAACCTTCGCTGGCGCCTCTACCTGTACCTTTGGCTCCTCAACTGCCACGGCCTGAGGCTCCGCCTTCGCAGCCTTTACCGCCTTCGCTGAACCAGCCCTTACAAGCTGAACGTTCTGGCCTTCAAGCCACTTCGCCACTTGCCCAAAACGAATCGCGTAATTAAGACCTTCGAGGCTCATCCCATCTTGATTTTGGCGCACAATATAAGTATTGATTCCAATGACATTCGCCTGCGCATCCAACAAAGGCCCCCCAGAATTGCCTGGATTTAAGGCCGCGTCAGTTTGAAAAATATCCACATCTCCGTTGCGCCTTTTGTTGGAAATTGTTCCTGCAGTCAAAGTCCAAAGCCCTGCCCCACCCGGGTGACCAATGGCGGCGACATTAGTTCCAACAGGCACCTTTTCAGAGTCGCCAACGGGCACCACAACCAAGCCGGCTGGGGCCCTTTTCATCCGCAAAAGGGCAAGATCCTGTTTTTGATCAATTGCAACCACATCCACCTGAAAGCCCAGGCTAAAGTCGTTTTCAGCGTCTCCAGTAATCTCTTCAGGCTTCAAAAATACTGTAAGCCAATGATATGGCTTGCCGGTGTCATAGTCCAAAACCACGTGCGCGTTTGTGACTATGTCACCAGCACTTGTCATTATGATACCAGCCCCATGGCCGGCTTTTTGTTTTGCCTTATCAAGCCCCAAAACGAAAACAACCCCATCCGCGGCTGAAACGTAAATCTCGGCCAAAGAAAGGTTCGCATCCTTGGCGGTGGCTCCAAATGGAATCAAAGCGACAAGCAGCAAAGCACATAAAAATCGAGCTTTCATAAGCACCTCCAGTCAAAGGTCGTCATTGTCATCAACTGCAAACCCTGTGCCATATCCGACCAATCATATCAGAAATCAGAGGTACCAAAAAGCGCCTTTTGGTTATATTATGCTGGCGTTAATAGCGAGGATTTCTAGTGCCCAAGCTATATGTTTTGCTGTTTGTCTTTTTAGCCGGCTGCACCCATCGACCGGATGTGCAAATAACCAACTATAGGTTTCCACTGCCCCCCAGCTCCTCTGGATGTTTCGTAGGTTCATCTGACCCAACCCTTGACCCGGTAACGTCCTGGAATCAAGCCGCGGACATGGCACTTGCAAAGGCGGGAGAGGCCGTTCTGGGCAGTCGTATTCGAGCAGGCTCAAGAACGACAGGGTTACGCGACAGTTTTGGGGTGGCGATGCACGAAACCCAAGGAACCTTAAAGGGAATTGGAGTTGTTGGATGGTGGTTTGACCGTGAAGGCAAGGGAGCAAGGTCAGAATGCCGGAAGCAAGCTTGTAGTAAACCCAACACGATGTGGGCCGTAGCCTGTTTTCATGGTTATGAACGTTTGGCACCTA
Organism: Oligoflexales bacterium; assembly: GCA_012840965.1. Classification (GTDB taxonomy): domain Bacteria; phylum Myxococcota_A; class UBA9042; order DTJE01; family DTJE01; genus DUVQ01. Next base: position 3,718 of record DUVQ01000130.1, read on the forward strand.
AAATACTACCTGATGCCTTCAAAGGCCCTATTCCGGCCTGGCTTAAGAATCCAAGCCTTGGGAAAGGTAATCGCTTATGTGCTATTGGCGTGTCAGCACCAACTTTTCAAAAAGAAAAGGCTATAGAGTTTGCAATTGAGCACGCAAAACAACGACTGGCCCAACAACAATGTCTTTATTTAAAGAGCCTTGTGGTTGATTGGGTAGACGACCGTTCTTGGCAGTTTCCAGAGACATCTACAGCAGGCCACATTTTGGAAAACACCATGGAAAACGCCAAGGAACAGCATGTCTGGCGGGATAAACTGGGGATTGGCCCCCTGCGCAGAAAGGGTGTTACTTACGTCCAAGTCTGCATTGAAAATCCTGATTTTGGGTGTGACTAGTCACGTGACTGTCACATGACCATTTGAAGCTTTTTGCAGGGAGTCATCACTTCACCGCAATCCGTAAAGGCATTGATTGGGCGTTAATTAATGTTGCATCCAGCATCAGTTTGGGGGATGATTGGCGGCACCGAGGTCCCTGGCACGCAACATGCTAAGGTAGTCAGCGCCAGCCGCCTAGTGGCTGTCGTTTGAAACTTTGGGGTATCAACTACTTGCCTTAAGGGAAGGCAAAGTAAAATGGAGGAGTTATGTTAAGGAAAATCACACTGGTGGCGATGTCGCTGATGATCGCGTTTGCTTTTGGATGCGCAAAAAAGCAAACAGCAAAAACGGGTGCCAGCTTTGCAAAGAGCATGAAAGGCGCTCCCGAATGGGCTTACAAGGGATGCTCCGCATTCTCTGGCGAAAAGAAGAAATGGATCTGCGGGGTTGGTGTCATGGGTGGCACCAATAATCTGGCCATGTGCCGTGATATGGCCACAGCCAGAGGCCGCCAGCAAATCGCCGAGACCATGAATCTGGGATTTGCGGGACTGACCCAAGATTATCAACAGACCATGACTGGTGGAGCGGCTTATGGCAAGGCTGCTGATGACGAGCAACTGTCTCGCAGAGTTGCTGAACAGCTCACCGAGATAAGCTTGCCTGGAACCAGAGTCGAGGACATGTACTTTTCTGACAACGGCGAATGCTTCAGCTTGGTCGTTTTGGACCTGCATGCGTTGGAAACCGCGATTTCTGGTGTTACCGGTTTGGATGCTGGAATCAAAGAACACATAACCAGAAATGCTGAAAAAGCCTTCGACGACTTGCATAAGAGATTGCAGAAGCCGCCTAAATCGGGCGACTAGCCACCACGATTGATCCGCGTGCATTTAGAATCGATGACCTATCCCGAGCAGGAAATCCACCGGTATCCAGTCTATATTCCAAAATCCGACTTGCGTTTCAATAGTTAGAAAACCGTCGCGCCATAAGATAAATTCAACGCCAAAACCGCCCAAAAAGCCGACTGCAGATTCAGACGACAGTAATACCAACATGGATGTGCGAATGAATAATCGTGTGAGTAAATACCACTTGATACCAGGCCTAAAAGTACCAATGTGGGGACGCTCAAGTTGCAGCCAAAAGCCGACGGTTGGCACAAGCCAAGGAACGGCCTTTATTTTAAAACCAAGGTCCACCCCCATTTGCACCTTTGTACGCCTAATGCTAGGTTCACTGTCAGAAAAGTCATCGTCGTCTATTACATAAAAACCTTCGGTAATGGACAGGCTAAGCGGAAATGTGACTGGGCGCTCTGACGGCTTGGGTGCGTCATGGGCGGGCTCAGGCTCTTGTGAGGTTGGTTTATCGGCGTTGAGACGGGAAGTGGTCTTAAACGCTGATTTTGGTGGGACAGAAGGACGATCAAAGACTGGTACATTCACCTCTGAACGACCGTTGTGCGGTACCACAACCTGCTGGCTGCCCCAACCGTTTGGGCACTGTACCTCGACTTTGTGCCACACGGCGAGGACGTCACCAAGCCAAGGGGTTTGACCCACGACTTTACCGTCCAGCTTTAAAGAACCTTCGCATACAACTCCGTCGGGATAACTGGAGGTCACCACCAAACGGCCAAGCATTGGCTGTAGTTTCGTTGAAACTGAGGCATCTTCACCCCGCACCACGGTCGTTTTTTCACTGCGCTCACCGTGACCAGGTAGGGAAAATCTTACGATGTGTACCCCAGGTTTAACTCGCTCCAAAAGACATGGGGTGGTTTTGTCTTCAAGCAACACGTCATCCAGATAGACTGCGGCACCTGGTGGGTCAGTTGTTACATAAATCTGGCCCCAATTTGACACCAGTTTTTTGTGATGCGAGCTTTCTTGACCGTCCTTGATGACAAGCTCGCTTTCACTTGGCAGGTAGTCAGGCAGCTGAAGTCGCAATTCGTAGGTCCCAGACAGCTTTTGGGGGATCTCAAGCGGGGTTTCGCCTACCAATTCACCTTCAAGCCATACCTGCGCTTTTGGGGGTGAACTGGTGATTTTCGCCGACCCGAATGCTGGCTTTAAATCCAAAGTGACCCTAGCGCCTTGCTTGGTCAGCGAAACTGCCTGGCGTGATGGATGATAAAGACGACCCAGCTCAGCCACAACGATGTATTGCCCTGCAGGATATTCCAAATGCAGAGGGGCTTGCCCGACTTTTTTGCCATTAATCGAGATAGTTGCACCAGCAGGGGCGCTGTTAATAATCAAGAACCCAGACTCATCGGTTGGCTCGTTAACTATGTCCGCACCGCGATCAAAAACTTGACCAGCTTCAACACGACCGCCACTTGCAGCGACCTTTGTTAAAGGTTCGCCTTTAAATTTGGCGACTACCTGGTCGATTGAAGCCATTATCCCAGCGGCAGTACAAGGCCCGCGGGCATCGGCGCCTTTATCAGAGGTCTCGGTTCGAAGGTCGTAGATCACCGATTGCAACAGGCACAAATCAGCAATCTGAATCAAGCGGCTGGATAACGACTTTTGAGCGGCCACCGTCTTACCAAGCTCGATCTGGCATGACTGGTCATAACACTCTTTGTGAGACTCGCGTTTAAGCTCAACTACACGTTCTCGAACTTGGTCCTGCGGGGTAAGCTTAAAGCCAGCAGAAGCCAAGCGCCCATACATGTAATTGTTGAGGCGGGTCATCGTGGCTTCATCTAAGGATGTATCACTGCTCTCGATGTCGAAAACAGCGATGATATCCGCAGATTGGGCTACAGCACTGACAGCTGGCAAAGCCCCAGCCAAGCAAAGGACAAAGCAAAGATAGAGTCGCAGCGCACGGTTCCTCATGGCAAGCTGTTATCGCACACCATAAGGGTGAACGCAAGCTGGTTTTGGTCAGATTACTAAACGCCTTTAGAATCGGTGGCCAAAGCCGATGCGGACGTCAAATGGCCAAACAAATTTACTCCACACTCCTAACATAAGCTCAAGCGCCCAAATTCCGTTGCGCCATAAGGGAATGTCAATACCAGCGCCAGTTAAAAATCCAACTGCAGGACTTGATGACAGTGTTACCATCATCGCTGTACGCACGTACATAGGAAAATCACCAAAATACCACTGGATACCCGGTCTGAATGTACCTACATGTGGGGACTCAAGCGTTACCCAAAAACCAAAACCAGGAACAAACCAAGGAATCACATTTATGCGAAAACCAAGGTCCAAGCCCATCTGCACTGGTGTACGCTTAACTGCTCCCTCATACAGTGACAGCCCCCCAATAATCGAAAGAGTCAATGGAAAGAGGACTTTTCGTTCACCCCTCGACCTATAGCTGGGCGTACTGGCCGACCTAGAGCTGGACGAACTGGACGACTTGGGCTCGTCGTAGCTGGGCGTAGGCTCTGGTGCCGCCATTCTTGGGGCTGGAGGCGGTGGCTTGGGAGGGGGGACATAGATTGAAACGTTCACATCCGAACGACCGTTGTGGGCTACTGTAACCGTCTCGCTACCTGTGCCACCGTTTGGACACCTCACCTCGATTCTGTGCGACGTAGCCAAAACGTCATGCAGCCAAGGGGTTTGACCTACCAATTTGTAGTCCAGCCATAAATTACACTCGCAGACACTTTCACCTGGGTAACTGCAGGTCACAACCAAAAGACCATACTTTGGCTGCAGCTTTGTCGAAACCAAGGCTCTCTGACCGCGTCTCACATTTACTTTCTCACTGCGTTCACCGTGACCGTCTAAGAAGTACTTAACAACATGTACCCCAGGTTTAACCCGGTCCAAAACACAAGGAGTTTTGTCTTCGACTATAGCTCCATCCAGAAAAACCGTAGCGCCTGGAGGGTTACTGGAAATCCGCAATTGCCCCCAATTCGCCACCAAATCGGCATGATAGGTGCTAGTTTTGCCATCCTTAATGACCAACTCACCTTCACTGGGAAGATAAACCGGTGACTGAAGTCGTACCTTGTAGGTCCCGGATGGCTTTTGAGGAATCTCAAGGTTGGTTTGACCAACAAGATCTCCATCAAGCCATACCTGGGCATTAGACGGCGAACTAGTAATCTTCGCGGTACCAAATGCTGGCTGCAAATCGAAGGTGACTCGGGCACTTTGCCTGGCTGTTAGATTGACTTCTTGGCGAGCTGGGTGATAAAGACGTCCAACCTCTGCAACGATCACGTAGTGCCCCGCAGGATATTCCAAATGTAGCGGAGCTAGGCCGACCTCTTTGCCATTAATAAAAATGGTGGCACCACTTGGGTTACTGTGAATAACCAAAAATCCAGATTCATCGGTTGGCACGTTGACAATGTCGGCACCACGGTCGAACAATTGACCTGTTTCGACCCGACCACCAATTGAAGGGCCTGAAGGCACAACTTCACCTTTGAATTTGGCCACCACTTGGTCGATCCCAGCCATTATCCCAGCCGCGGTACACGGACCGCGACCGTCAGCGCCTTTATCAGAGGTTTCAGTTCGAAGGTCGTAGATCACCGATTGTAGCAGGCACACGTTGCCGATCTGGATCAAGCGGCTGGCCAACGACTTTTGTGCAGACAAAGTCTTGCCAAGCTCGATCTGGCATGACTGGTCATAACACTCTTTGTGAGACTCGCGTTTAAGCTCGACCACGCGCTCTCGAACTTGGTCCTGAGGGGTAAGCTTGAAGCCAGCAGAGGCCAAACGCCCATACATGTAATTGTTAAGGCGAGCCATCGTGGCTTGATCTATGGATGTATCGCTGCTATCAATGTCGAAGACAGCAATGATATCCGTGGATTGGGCCGCAGCACTGACAGCTGGCAAAGCCCCAGCCAAGCAAAGAACAAACTTAAAACAGAGTTGTAGAGTGCGCTTTCTCATGGCGTGTGTTTATCGCACACTGCGAAGGCGAACGCAAGCTGGTTTTTGGTGAGGGGCTAGATTGGGGGCGCAGGGCCAAGGGTCTAGGGCACCGATCTGGCGAGGCGGAAACCGACGAAGTCGTTGCGGGAGCGGGGAACGTTGTTGCCGCGAAGAGCCGCCCGCACGAGCCAGGCGTAGCTGTAACAGGAACCGCCGCGATAAACCCGGGCAGAGCCTGTCGATGGTCCTGTGGGGTCTGTACAACCTGATGAACAAGCACTGTAATAGCTGGCGTCGTACCTGTCGTTCACCCACTCCCACACATTGCCTAGCATGTCGTACAGACCCCATGCATTAGGGGCCTTTTGGGCAATTGGATGAGTACCTTTGCCGCTGTTACCTGAGTACCAAGCTATCTTGTCGATAGCACCATACCTGGAACCGGCAGTACCAGCCCGAGCGGCATACTCCCATTCTGCTTCGGTAGGTAAACGATAACCCCTGCAACTAACACCCTTAAAAGTCACAGTGCAATCATCTAGGTCATTACCAGCAGTACCTGAACAATTCTCAATCGTGTAGCAGGTTTCAAAACCCTCCGCTTTAGAAAGCGCATTTGCATAGGAAACTGCGTCGTACCAGTTGACCCCCTCTACGGGACACCTATCTCCACAGGATCTGAAATAAGAGGGATTGTTGCCCATTAACGACTTCCACTCTAACTGGGTTACTTCTGTTTGCCGCATCAAAAAAGAACGGGTAATTGTCACTGAATGTACTGGTCCTTCATCGCCTTGACGGTCAGACTCACTATCGGGAGAACCCATCTGGAAGGTACCTGCAGGAATAAGACAGTAGCCATTGGAGCAATCTGATTCGTCAACAATGGGTGGAAACCATCCCACCGTATAGGCCCGCTCATCTGAGTCGCCGCAACCGCTTAAAATGACAGGGAACATCACAAATAAGACAGCCCAACGCACAAGTTGTTGCATTACAAAAACCCTTAGAACCGATGGCCTATGCCAAAGCGGAAGTCTATTGGGACTACGTTTTTGGTCCACACTCCGACTTGGAACTCAAGGGCTAGGAATCCGTTGCGCCACAAGGGGATGTCGCCTCCGAAGCCGGTTAAAAATGCGACCATTGCATTGGATGAAAGCGTCACCATCATAGTTGTGCGCACATACATCGGGAAGGTGCCAAAATACCACTGGATGCCTGGCCTGAATGTACCTTCATGTGGAGACTCAAGCATCACCCAAAAGCCAAAGCCAGGCACAAACCAAGGGGCGGATTTTATGCGAAAACCTAGATCTAAGCCCATTTGCACCCGGGTACGAATAACGGAACCATCATATCGCAACAGACCCTCGGTAAATGAAAGGCTTAGTGGGAATGAAACTGCGCGTTCATCCGCCGATTTGCGCTGCTTGGGCTTACTGTAAGTTTGCGAAGAGGTGTACTTCGGCTTAGCAGGCGCCACTCTTGGCGGCGGCGGAGGCGGCTTGGGTGGAGCCACTTTAATCGAAACATTTACATCCGAACGACCGTTGTGAGGTACTGCAACCTGCTGACTACCCTTACCCTTTGCGCACTGTACCTCGACAGTGTGAGAGGTAGCCAAAACATCGCCTAACCAAGGGGTCTGACCTACCAATTGGCCGTCCACCCTTAAATCACCCTCGCACTTGCTGCCGTCAGGGTAAGTTGCAGTAACAACCAAAAGGCCAAGCATTGGTTGAAGTTCTGTCGAAACCGAGGCGGTCTCACCGCGCACGACGGTTACTTTTTCGCTGCGCTCACCATGACCAGCCAAGGAATACTTGACAATGTGCGCCCCGGGTTTGACTCGATCCAAAATACACGGAGTTACAGCTTTAACTAAGGCTCCATCCAAATAGACTGTGGCACCTGACGGAACGCTCGCTATTCGTACTTGGCCCCAGTTCGAAACTAATGCCCCGTGATGCAAGCTCTGCTCGCCGTCCTTAATGACCAAATCGCCCTCACTGGGCAGATAATCAGACAACTGGAGACGCAGTTTGTAGGTTCCGGATGGCTTTTGATTCAGCTCAAGTGGAGTTTCCCCAACCAATTCGCCATCAAGCCATACCTGAGCCCGAGACGGCGAACTGGTGATTTTCGCAGAACCGAATGATGGCTTCAGGTCCAAAGTAACTCGGGAACCTTGCCTGGTTAGTGAAATCTCTTGTCTAGCCGGGTGATAGAGACGACCAAACTCAGCCACGATTACATAGCGACCAGCAGGATATTCTTCTTGCAGCGGAGTTTGACCGACTTCCTTACCATTAATGAAAATAGTGGCTCCACTTGGGTTACTGTGAATAACCAAAAATCCAGATTCATCGGTTTTCACGTTGACAATGTCGGCGCCACGGTCAAAAATCTGACCAGTCTCGACACGACCACCACTTGAAGGACCCGCTGGCGCAACTTCACCTTTGAATTTGGCCACCACTTGGTCGATGCCGGCCATTATCCCAGCCACAGTGCACGGACCACGACCGTCAGCCCCCTTGTCTGTAGTCTCGGTTCTGAGGTCGTAGATCACCGATTGTAACAGGCAAACGTCGCCAATCTGAATCAAGCGGCTGGCCAGCGACTTTTGTGCAGACAAAGTCTTGCCAAGTTCGATTTGGCATGACTGGTCATAACACTCTTTGTGAGACTCGCGCTTAAGCTCGACCACTCGCTCTCGAACTTGGTCCTGCGGGGTAAGTTTGAAGCCCGCAGAGGCCAAGCGCCCAAACATGTAGTTATTTAGGCGGGTCATTGTGGCTTCATCCATGGATGTATCGCTACTGTCAATATCAAAAACAGCAACGATCTCCGCAGGCTGAGCCACAGCATGGGCAGCTGGCAAGGCCCCAGCCAAGCAAAGAACACACCAGAGACAAAGTTGTAGAGTTCGCTTTCTCATGGCACGCAGTTATCGCATACAACACACTCCAAAGCAAGTCAAAAATTTGCAATTTTTTACTACGATATCTTTGACCCAACATTGCCTGACTATTGGGTTCTGGCGCACCGTGTGCATAAGTCTCCCATGGGAGAACTATGCCCTAAGCATTCAGTTCTAATGCACGCCGTTCCAAAATGACAACTCAATAAAACCCGAATAACACGTAGCTTTGAATAGTAGGCTATTTTGGCACAGAATTTGCTCACAGCCCGGCCGTGTTTTGGCGGGGCGGCTTCGCCCCTTTGCCCAGAGGCGCTGCTGGCGCTTGGCCCAGCAGTAAACCCCGGCTTTATTTTGGAGGGAGTTTGGAATGTCGATTAACGTGCAACACCAATGCACATGCGAAACGGCTTCTGAAGAGGAATTGATGGGCCGTTTGGAGCAGGTAATCGCTGAATACCGCGATGTGCCTGGTGCTTTGATTCCGGTGCTTCAGATAGCCCAAGGTATCTTTGGGTACCTGCCTGAATGCGCCTTGAAGCAAATCGCAGTGGGGCTGAATAAATCCTATAGCGAAGTGGCTGGAGTTGTTGGCTTTTATAGCTTCTTTTCAACCCAGCCACGAGGTAGGCACCTGATTCGGGTTTGCCTTGGTACCGCCTGTTATGTGCGCGGTGGCAAGCAACTGCTGGATGCCTTGAAACAGCGCCTTGGTATTGATGTTGGTCAAACTACACCTGACCGCAACTTTACCCTGGATGTGGCTAGATGCTTTGGCGCGTGTGGCCTTGCTCCGGCGTTGATGATCGACGATGACGTCCACCAGAGGGTGAAACCTGCTCGCCTGCAGGCCATTCTTGACCAGTATACCGACGGTTCAACCGTCCCGACGGAGTGACCATGCGAATAAAAAACAAAGCTCAACTTGAATTTTTACAAAAGGAATTGGCAAAACAGGGAACTACCGCCGGCGCGGTAAAAGATAAGAAACAAGTGCTTATCTGCACTGGTGGTGGTTGTATCGCCTCTGGCGCCATGGATGTAGTTGCCGCCATGAAGGAAGAGCTGGCGCAAAAAGGCCTGGAAAACCAGGTTCAACTGCTCCAGACAGGATGCCTTGGACCATGCGCTCAGGGACCAGTTGTGGTTGTTTATCCAGAGGGCGTCTTTTACCAAAACGTGAAGCCCGAGGATGTACCTGAAGTCGTGGCATCCCACCTTATTAAGGGCGAGCATGTTACTCGCCTTATCAATGTAAACACCGCAACTGGCGAGTTGACACCTCTTATGAAGGACCTGGATTACTTCAAAAAGCAGGTAAAAATCGTCCTCGCCAACTGTGGCGTTGTTGACCCTTTGAAAATCGAAGATTACATCGCCCTGGAAGGATATCAGGCACTTGCGAAGGTGCTGACCTCCATGACACCAGATGATGTTATCAATGAAATCAAAAAATCCGGGCTTAGGGGCCGTGGGGGCGGAGGCTTCCCAGTCGGCCTGAAGTGGGCCTTTGCAGCCAAGAGCCCTGGGGATGTCAAATACGTCCTTTGCAACGCGGACGAAGGCGACCCAGGTGCATTCATGGACCGCTCGGTGCTTGAGGGCGACCCCCACAGCGTCATTGAGGCCATGACCATTGCCGCGTTCTCGATTGGAGCGCATCAAGGCTATATTTATGTAAGAGCCGAATATCCCTTGGCAATTGAGAGGCTTTCAATCGCCTTGGAACAAGCCAGAGAAAGAGGCCTGCTTGGCGCTGACATCCTGGGTTCAGGCTTTGACTTCGACCTGGAAATCCGCAAGGGCTCTGGCGCGTTTGTCTGTGGCGAGGAAACTGCCTTGATGACCTCAATCGAAGGTAACCGAGGCGAGCCCAGACCAAGGCCTCCATTCCCAGCGGTCAAGGGGCTTTGGAATGTACCAAGCCTTTTGAACAACGTTGAAACCTACGCGAACATCCCGTTGATTTTGCGCAAGGGCGCCGACTGGTATGCCGCTTATGGAACCCCACAGTCCAAGGGAACCAAGGTGTTTGCTTTGGCAGGCGCCGTGAAAAACACTGGCTTGGTGGAAATTCCAATCGGAATGCCACTTGGCGAGCTTGTTTTTGAAGTTGGCGGCGGAATTCCTGGCAACAAGCCCTTTAAAGCAGCGCAACTTGGTGGTCCATCTGGTGGTTGCATACCCACAGAACACTTGGGCGCCGCAGTTGACTATGAAACACTGATAGAGCTTGGTGCCATCATTGGTTCAGGCGGTCTAATCGTCATGGATGACGACGCCTGTATGGTGGACGTGGCCAGGTTCTTCTTAGAATTCTGCCAGGAAGAGTCCTGTGGTAAGTGCGCACCCTGCCGAATCGGAACCAAGCGCATGCTTGAAATCCTGGAGCGCATCTGCGACGGCTGTGGTGAAGAAGGTGACGTCGAGCGACTGATTGAGCTTGGCAACACCATCAAGGACACCGCCCTGTGCGGCCTTGGTCAGACTGCACCAAACCCAGTACTTTCAACTATTCGCTATTTCCGCCATGAATATGATGCCCACATCAGGGACAAGCACTGCCCAGCTGGTGTTTGCGCGGCTTTGGTCAGGGCACCTTGCCAAAACGCCTGCCCAGCCGGCGTTGACGTCCCTGGTTTTGTAAGCCTGATTGGTGAAGGACGTTATGCAGAGGCCATGCGCTGGCATCGTGAAAGAAACCCGTTTGCCAGCATTTGCGCCAGAGTTTGCTTCCACCCATGCGAAAGCAAGTGCCGCCGTGCCGATCTGGACGATCCAGTCGCGATTCGTGGCGTCAAGCGCTTCATGGTTGATCAGGACGTGATGACCGAGATGCCAAGCGTGCAGATTAATCCTGCGAACGCGAACAGGAAGGTTGCAATCATCGGCGCCGGCCCTGCTGGTTTGACATGTGGCTTCTTCCTGTCGCGACTTGGATACAAGCCCGACATTTTCGAGGCCGAATCGCTGGCTGGTGGAATGCTGACCCAGACTATCCCAGCCTACAGGCTGCCTCGCGAAAAGCTGGACGAAGAAATCGACCTTATCAAGAAGATGGGCTCCACAATCCACCTTAACAAGAAATTGGGGCGCGACTTCACCCTAGATGATCTGCGCAAGCAAGGATATCAAGCCGTGTTTATGGGCATCGGCGCCACCCAAGGTGGAACACTGGGCATCCCAGGAGAAGACGCCGAGGGTATCACCGAGGCCTTGTCCTTCTTGAAGGCCCATAACCTTGGCCAAAACCCAAAAGTTGGCAAGAACGTCGCAGTCATCGGTGGTGGAAACGCCGCTATTGACGCCGCACGAACCGCCTTTAGACTCGGTGCCGAAGATGTAACAATCGTCTACCGCCGACGCAGAAGCGAGATGCCAGCGTGGGATGAAGAGATTGATGAAGCCCTGCGCGAAGGCGTGCGCCTTGAAACCTTGGTCGCCCCGGTTGAAGTGGTCGTCAAGGATGGCAAGGTCGCAGGACTGGTTTGCCAGAGGATGGAACTTGGTGGTTATGACCGCTCAGGTCGCCGCCGCCCAGTCCCAATCAAGGGCGAAATATTCACCATCGAGGTGGACCAGATTGTTGCAGCCATCGGCCAGTGGGTCGAAACCAAGGGCCTGTTCAAGGACTTGGGCGTGGAAGTCAACAAGGACGGAACTATCAAAGTCGACCATGCAACTGGAAAAACCTCCATCGACTGGTTGTTCGCCGGTGGCGACGCCACCATGGGCGCATCGTCGGTTGTCGACGCCATCGCATGTGGTGAAAAGGCGGCTGTTGGCATTGACACCATGTTGACTGGTGAGGACCACGCTTTTTGGCGCGTTGACATTCCTGTTGACACGCACTTTGACCCTGATGCTGAGCCATCCAAAGAACGCCGTGCAACGGGTTGCATGAAGCCTGTGTCCGAACGAGGCAGAAACTTTGATGAAGTTGAGCTCAGCTTTGCCGAGAAGGTCGCGATTGCAGAGGCCCGTAGGTGCCTGCGATGTGACTATCGTGAAGCTTGTAATTAAAGGTGAGCCAAGGAGATAACGATATGATAAACCTGACGATTGATGACAGACCGGTTCAGGTTCCCCAGGGGGCCACCGTTTTAGATGCAGCAAGAAAATGTGGTGTAGATATTCCCACCCTGTGCTACCTGAAGGACGTTCAGGCCATTGGCGCCTGCCGTCTGTGCGTGGTTGAAGTCGAAGGTGCGAAGGCGCTGGTGCCATCGTGCGTCGCCCCTGCGACCCCAGGCATGAAGGTTTACACCAAGACAAAACGTGTCCGTGAAGCCAGAAAGCTGGTCATGCAACTATTGATGTCCGACCACGCCGGCGAATGCCTGACTTGTGACCGCAATGAAAAATGCGAGTTTCAGGCGCTTGCCAGACAGATGGGCATCAAGCAAAACGACTGGACTGGCGACACAAGCCCACGAAAATTCGACCACAGCACCCCTGCCCTTTCCAGGGATTCTGGCAAGTGCGTCCTGTGCCGTCGTTGCGTGACTGTGTGCAAGGAAGTCCAAGGAGTCACAGCATTATTCCCACAAAATCGTGGATTTGACACCAAGGTAGCCCCGGCGTTTTGCCAAGATTTGGCGACAGTCGCGTGCGTACAGTGTGGTCAGTGTGCGGCAGTTTGCCCAACTGGTGCCATCACTGAGCTCGATGAAACCGACAAGGTTTGGGCGGCAATTGACCATCCAGACAAATTTGTGGTTGTCCAAACGGCGCCTGCCATTAGAGCGGCCCTAGGTGAAGAGTTTGGCTACCCACCTGGGACCTTGGTCACAGGCAAGATGGCGGCTGCCTTAAGACGCCTCGGCTTTGATGCTGTCTTTGATACCAACTTCACGGCGGACCTGACGATCCTTGAAGAGGGTAACGAACTGCTGATGCGCCTTAAAGCTGCCTTGGCACCAGAGGAATTCAAGAAAGACGGCCATCACCACGCAGGGCCTTTACCAATGGCAACATCATGCTGCCCTGCTTGGATCAAGCACGCCGAGTATTTCCATCAGGATTTCTTGCCAAATCTGTCGACGTGCAAATCACCACAGCAGATGTTTGGCGCGGCTGCCAAGACCTATTATTCCAGGCGAATTGCCAAGCACCCGACCGACGTTTTTGTGGTCTCAATCATGCCATGCACGGCCAAGAAGTTTGAGTGTCAACGGCCTGAAATGGAATCTTCCTGGTCCCGAGATGTTGACGTGGTGCTGACCACAAGGGAACTGGCGGACATGATTAAACAGGCCGGAATTGACTTTACAAGCCTGCCAGACGAGCAGATGGACGCCCCAATGGGTATGTCATCTGGTGCTGCAGACATCTTCGCAAACACCGGTGGGGTCATGGAGGCCGCCCTGCGTACGGCATATGAGGTGGTCACAGGCAGGCAATTACCGTTTGACGGCCTGCACGTTACCCCAATTACCACCTTGGAAGGAACCAAGGAAGCGGCCCTCACCATCAGAGGCTGTGTGCCAGAATGGAGCTTCCTGGAAGGTAAAACCTTGAAAATCGCGGTGACCCACGGCTTGGCTAATGCCAATCGCCTGCTTGAAAAAATCAAGTCTGGTGAGGCCGAGTATCACTTCATCGAAGTGATGTCCTGCCCAGGTGGCTGCATCGGCGGCGCAGGCCAGCCCAGAATGACCACTCAGGCAGTACGAAAGGCCAGAATTGAGGCAATCTTTCGGGAAGACGAGGGTAAAACCATGCGTAAGTCCCATGAAAACCCTCAAATTCGCGAGGCTTACGAGCAATTCTTCAAGTCTCCACTTGGAGAGCGTTCTCACCAGTTCTTGCACACCGAGTACTTTGGCAGGGAGCGGGTGTAAACTTGGCTAGGGTGAATGGCGGTCACGTTATTCGCCATTCACCCTGTGCTTTAGCATAGGCAGGCCCTTGAGCTGGACTTAGATATGGCGGTTTTGTGGACAATCCCTGAACGGTGTCGCAGATGCTATACGTGCGTACGCGAGTGTCCAGCTAAGGCCATTCGGGTCGAACACGGCCAAGCACAAGTTATCCCAGACCGCTGTATCGCCTGTGGAAACTGCGTCAAGGTGTGTGCCCAAGGGGCAAAACAAGTCCAAGACGATGTTTCCAGGGTTATGGCGATGATCATGTCTGGGCGTCCCGTAATCGCCTGTGTAGCGCCGGCATTTCCTGCAGCTTTTAACGATGTCGAGCCAGGACGAGTCATCCAAGCCATCAGGGAACTAGGTTTTTCCGAGGTTTGGGAAGTCAGCTTTGGGGCTGAGCTTTTGGCCCCACACTACGTCCGCCTGTACCACGAAGCACGACGTAGTGGGCAGCCAATAATCGCCACATGTTGCCCTGCAATTGTTACTTACGTTGAA
>DUVQ01000131.1 GCA_012840965.1 Oligoflexales bacterium
GCTTCTCGCTCTTACAACAAGCCATAAATACACCTGCCATTAACAAACAAAGGATTTTGGTTTTCATAGGTTCTCCAGTTTCAAGAGAGCAGGGAGCGATTGTAGACCAAATTGACGGCGGTGTCATGGGCAGGAACAGGGACAGGGGCAGGGACAGGGGCAGGGACAGGGGCAGATGCGGGGACAGGAAGACGATTGTGCTAATTTGCAGGATTTGGAGCTAAAAAGAGGTCGAGAGGGCACCCTGCAACATGGTCCGGAAGGATGCCCCCGGACATGTTTTACAACTGTAACGAAGAGATCAAACGCCAAAGCCCAACAAACATCAGGAACCATAACGTGCTAATTAGCAGGATCTGTAGCTGGATCAGGGACAGGATCAGTGACAGGAGGCAGGAACAGGGGCAGGGTGGGGGCCTAGAACAGGCCGCTTATGTTGCCTTCATCGTCGATGTCGATGCGTTCGGCGGCTGGGACCTTTGGCAGACCTGGCATGATCATTATCTGGCCTGAGATGGCTACGATGAAACCGGCGCCTGCTGACAATCTGATCTCTCTAATTGAAATTCTGAAGCCTTTTGGACGCCCCTTCTTTACTGGGTCATCTGTTAACGATAACGGCGTTTTTGCGATGCAGACAGGCAGATTGCGATAACCAGCTGCTTCCAGTGCCGCCAGTTCCTTTTCAGCGCCATCTACAAAATCAACGCCATCAGCTCCGTAAACGGTCTTGGCCAAGATCTCGATCTTCTCCTTGAACGACATTCCAAGGTCGTAGCGAGGTTTAAATGGCTTTTGCTCCCCAGAAACAGCCTCAAGGATCGCATCTGCCAGCTCTAAACCACCTTCGCCACCACGGGCAAAGACCTCAGAGACAACTGCCTTGGCCCCAAAACTGGCCGCAGCCTTCTTGACCAGTGCCAACTCTTCCTCTGAGTCCGACCCAAAACGATTGATTGCAACCACAACAGGAAGCCCAAAGCCAGTAATGTTTTCCAGGTGTGCCTCAAGGTTGCCAAGCCCCTTTTGCAGGACTTCCGTATCAGGAGTCCCCAGCACGTTCATTGGGGCACCACCTTGATACTTCAAACTGCGAACCGTAGTCACCAAGACAACTGCCGCTGGATTAAGCCCAGCTTGACGAGACACTATGTTAAAGAACTTTTCGGCACCAAGGTCGCTTCCGAAGCCTGCCTCAGTGATGACGATGTCCGCCAGTTTTAAAGCCGCCTTGGTGGCCACAACCGTGTTGGTTCCATGGGCGATATTCGCAAAGGGACCACCATGCACAAAGGCAGGCACACCCTCCAAGGTCTGGACCAGGTTTGGATCCAGCGCATCCTTAAGTAAAACCGCCATGGAGCCATGAGCCTTCAGGTCGGCCGCAGTTACAAAGGACCCATCACGCCTTTCCCCAACTACGATCCTTCCAAGACGCTCCTTCAGATCGCGAAGGTCGGTAGCCAAGCACAAAATGGCCATGACTTCACTTGAAACTGTGATGTCGAATCCAGATTGCCTAGTCACACCATCTGCCTTGCCACCAAGTCCAATCACAATGCTGCGCAAAGCGCGTTCGTTGATATCCAAAACGCGGCGCCAACGAATGGTCTTGGGCACGATTCCAAGGGCGTTACCTTGGTGAATGTGGTTGTCCACCATCGCGGCAAGCAGGTTGTGGGCAGTCCCAATAGCATGGATGTCGCCTGTAAAGTGCAGGTTTATCTGCTCCATTGGTACCACCTGGCTATAACCACCACCAGCAGCGCCACCCTTAATACCAAAACACGGCCCCAAAGAAGGCTCACGAATGCACACCATGGCCTTTTTATTGCGCAAGGCTAACGCCTGGCCCAGCCCGACCGTCACTGTGGTCTTCCCTTCACCAGCTGGCGTCGGGGTAGTCGCGGTCACCAGGATCAACTTCCCATCAGGCTTATCTGCCAGGGTTTTAAGATAATCCCTGTTTATTTTCGCGATGTTGTTTCCATAGAAGTTTAAGGCCTCTTGTGGAATAGCCAGCTTTTCTGCAATCTCCGAGACCGGTTTCATTTTTACACTGTGAGCAATTTCTAGGTCGGTTAACATCTACAATCCCTCCTGATTAAAAGTTATTTGCTCCCCTAGGAGCCAACCCTCTTTGATAAAATCTCAACCACCACATCACCAATTCGTCCCAGGTTTTCCTTGCTTGAGGCACCAATGTGTGGAGTCATCAACACATTAGGCGCACTCAGCAGTGGACAATCCGCAGGCGGCGGATCGCTGTACCAGACGTCCGTGGCATAGGCTCGCACCTTGCCTGCGACAAGCGCATCTGCCAGATCCTGCTCAACGATGACCTTCCCACGGCCGGTGTTAACCAGAATAACCCCGTCCTTCATTTTTGCAAACACATCCTTGTTAAACATCCCCTTTGTCTCATCTGTCAAAGGGGTGTGAAAACTGATGTAGTCGGCCTGGGCCAAAAGCTCTTCAAAGGAGACCAACCTTGCGATTGGGTGCTCTTTTAAATAGGGGTCAGAGGCTATGACTTCCATACCAAAAGCGGCGGCACGCTTGGCCACTTCTGTTCCAATCATGCCAATACCCACTAAACCCAGGGTCTTTTTGTAAAGTTCAGTCCTCTTTAACTCGCTCTTTAGGAACTTACCCTCGGTCATCCCGTTATGAGCGGCTACGATATGGTTGGGGACAGCCAGCATCAGTGCCATTGCCAACTCGGCAACCGCAATCGACGAGGCCTGTGGGGTGTTTTTAACCTCGATCCCCCTGTTTGCGCACGCGGCCTTGTCAACGTTATCAAGCCCCACGCCACCTCGGATAACCAGCTTCAGATTTGGGGCTTTTTCCAGATATTCCTTGGTCACTTTTGTCTTTGAGCGCACCAGCACAACATCTGCTTCGGCCAGCCGCCCAGGATCGGAAAACACCTCTCCAAAAACAGCCAGTCGTTCAGGCAACTTTGCATCAAAAGCGTCTGCAATCAGAATTTTCATTAAGCCCCCTCATGTTAAAGACCAAACAAGGGCAGGTTACCAGCCCTATGCCAAAAACAAAACCACTATTTGAGCAAACAACACCCTAAGAATCATGGTGGTTGGGTAAACGGTCGCATATGAAATTGAAGGCGAATCATTACCTATCATCTGGGTCGCATAAGCCAACGCCGGCGGGTCTGTCATGCTGCCTGCTAGCAATCCGCAAAGCGAAACGTAGTTCATCTTCTTCCAGATGCGAGCAGTAAAACCGACTATCAAAATGGGCAGCAAGGTAATCAGCATTGCAAGCGCCATCCATTTCAAGCCATCTCCAGACGTCAACAGCTGGACGAAACGCTCACCAGATTTAAGGCCGACGCAACCAAGAAACATGGAAATGCCTAGCTCTGCAAGCAATTTTTTCGCGCCGTTTGGCAGATATGTGACAAAGGGACCTATTCTGCCAATTCGCCCTAGCACTATCGCAACCAGCAAGGGCCCTGCGGCAAATCCAAGCCGGACCGGCGCTGGAAGACCAGGCACTGTAAAGGGGATGCTAGCAACCAACACCCCGAGGGAGACACCCAAAAAGACTGACAGCGTGTGGGGGCGATCTAATTGCCCAACTTCGTTTCCAAGCGCCTCGGATGCAGTCTTTATCCCCTCTTGACTGCCGACGATTACAAGCCTGTCGCCAAGCTGCATTCTCATATTTCTAGTTGGGGCAAACTCGATACCAGACCTAGTCACCCTAGTAATTACCACACCATGATTTGCTGGTAAGGCCAGCTCAACCAGCGTTTTTCCAACATGTTCCGGCTTGGTAACCACAACACTGGCGATTACGATTTCGGATGGGCTCGCGGTGATTGAAACGTCTGAACGCTGCCCCACCAAAGTTTGAAAGGCATCCAAGGCCTCTTTTTTAGCTACTGCATGAACAATATCACCGACTTGCAAGATGGTGTTCGCAGTAGGCACCACCTGTTTGCCATCCCGAGATAGCCTAGAAAGGACGACTTTTGAAGTTGTGATGGCCAACACATCCTTGACTGCTTTGCCATGTAGGTTTTCGTTGGTTATCAAGATGTCAATACCGTTCAGCGCCTCCGTAGGCCCGTGTCGTAAAGTCTCAAATTCAGCGGCTTCTTTGGCAATATCAACCTTAAAAACGCGTTTAATCAAAACCAGCGTCAAAATGATGCCAACGATTCCAAATGGATATGAGACTGCGTAGGCCATGCCAACCGTTTGAATGGCCTCTCTGGAACGCCCAAGCGTGGCCAATGCCTGTTGGGCAGCTCCAAGGCTTGGGGTGTTGGTAACAGCACCGGAAAGCATACCTATGGTGGCCGGGTTGTCGATCTTTGCAATGTAGGATATGACCAAAGCGGTAGCGCTTCCAAGCACGACGACGGCAATTGCAAAAAGGTTTAATTTTAGGCCCTGTTTTCTGAGCGATGATACGAAGCCAGGCCCAACCTGCAGACCGATGGAATAAACAAAAAGTATCAACCCCAATTCCCTAAGGAAATCCAAGAGATCTGGGTTTAAACAAAATCCAAAGTGGCCAAACGCCAGCCCAGCAAACAAAACACCGCCAACGCTCAAGGAAATGCCCTTGAACTTTATGGAACCCAAAGCCAGACCAGATGCCACCACCAAGGCCAGGATCAATATGGAGTTTGCAACTGACTGTTCTGTAAATAACGAAACCACCCAATCCATGGGCAAATTTCCCCTAAAATAACTGATGATGGTTTAGCACAATCGACGAGCCGTATCAACGCCAAAAGCTGAGTTGGAGGGGATCTGGGTGGTAGGGCAGGGCGCGGTTGCAGCTTAAAGTGGTGAAATTGGGTCCGATTAGTGAATTTTGGTACAAAAAAGCCCGCAGTGGCCATCGTGTTTCCCAGACGAACTACGGGCTTATGCCGCAGTCGGGGCGACTGGATTCGAACCAGCGACTCCTTGACCCCCAGTCAAGTGCGCTAACCAGACTGCGCTACGCCCCGGGCAAAAAAGCTGGGGAAGGTTATCACAAATTCGCACTTGTGCAAGTAGGAAATTGGAACAGGCGGATTTGTTGGGCGGGAGGCAGGGTGAAGTGTGAAGGGTGAAGTGAACAGGGGCGGAGACAGGGGCACGAACAGGGGCAGGGACAGGGGCAGGGACGGGGGCAGGGTCCAGGATCAGGGATAGGGCCAGGATCAGGGGCAGGGCCAGGATCAGGGATAGGGCCAGGATCAGGGACAGGCCAGGATCAGGGGCACGAACAGGGGTATGATTGTGCTGTTCTGCAGGATTTGGAGCTAAAAGAAGGTCGAGAGGGCACCCAGCAACATGGTCCGGGGGCAATCCTGGAGGGCGCTATCGGGAGTTGCCGACAGTCGGGGTGGCTACGGGAGATTTTGGGCCCGGAAGGATGCCCCCGGACATGTTTTAAAACTGTAACGAAGAGATAAAACGCCAAAGCCCAACAAACATCATGAAGCAGAACGTGTTAATTAGCACGATCTGTAGCAGGATCAGGGTCCAGGTTGCGGGGTTGGGCTAATTTTGCATGGCTTTAAGTTTAAGGTTTTGGTACTGTTAACCCCGGTCTGTTTTAATCAAAGAGGTTATACAATGGTTGTTAACAAAAAGGGTGCTTCCGCAGTGGTGCCTATAACGATGCCTGGCGCCAAGGGCGTCTCGAAAGAGGTTGTAATTGGAAAGGTCGAAGGAACCCCTGAGTATTCCATGCGAATATTCACTGTGCAGGTTGGCGGCAACACCCCATTCCACGGCCACCCTTATGACCACGTCAACTACATAGTCGCCGGAAAAGGCGTGGTAGTGTCCGAAGCGGGTGAAACTCCAGTTGAAGCCGGCGACTCTGTCTTGGTCCTACCTGACGAGTTACACCAATACAAAAATGTTGGCGACTCCCCATTTGTCTTTATCTGCATGGTCAAAAAAGACTTCGAGTAGATGTGGAGGTTTTTTATGATGACAAAGTTTGAGAAACTTTTCATGGTGCTAGTAATAGCTTTTTCAACAACAAGTTGCTCCCATGTTAAAGGGATGATAACCGTTTCTGCACCTGTTAAACCAAAGGAGACTCCAGCCCAAACAAAAGAAACTCCAAAACCAGCACAGGAAGCATCTAGCCAAACTACAACAACTCAGGTCCAGCCGGGTTCTGGCGACTATTTTCCCGCGGGTGTCAAAATAGTCGCTGGCAACATACTATCCTTCATGGGTACCCTTTATACGGCGAAATTCTACACCGCAACTGTTGTAACGGAGCCAAGTGCTGCCACAAAAGGAGAGGGACTTGTCCGTATGACTTGGGAAGTTCGAGAGGGAAAAGAGCTTGAAATGCCCAACCAGGAACACTGGACACCGTACATTGCGGATACAAGGCCTGCAAAAGAAGAGGACTTCGTAGTCGGTGCCCTAGTATTCGCCACGGGCGATACTCACGGTCGTACCCCTGAGAAGCTGGCGCAATCAACTGAATGGGGCCTGAGGCGTATCAAGGATGTGTCCGAACTCTATAAGGGAATCGTTATAACTGAATACTTTGATAGTTACTGGAACCAATGGAAAGAATGGCATTACCACAAGAACAACATAAGGGCAATTATTGGAGAGTTCAGCGCAGATTTACGGAAATAGATGGTGCAAGCCTTTTTTAACGTTGGTTGTGTCTACACCTCAAACTGTCTTTGATAAGATTTATCGTCTTTATCGGCTTCATCAGCCAAGTCGTCAGAATCTCCACTATCCTTAATGCTAAGATGTTTGCTGCCACCAATATACCAATATAAAACAGCATCTTAAGCGATGGTGTGTTAAGTATTTTGGATATTTTAATGTGGCCCAAATATCTCATCATAAAACCGTGCAGTAAAAACACCTGCAGTGTTCTTGCTCCAAAAGCACTGAAAAAGACTTTGCCCTTCGGAACAAAATAAAAAAAGCTCAGGCCAAGCAATGCTCCCCAAAATAAAAACGCCAGTCTATACAGCCACGCAAAATACGGATTCAGCCCCATTGCGCTATATGAACGTGAGTTATACAAGAGCCCCCTGTGAAAATCACTTTTGAAATACAGTGCCATCACTGACACCAGTATAATGGCCAAAGGTATAACAAAGCTTAGCTCCTTGATTTTATTAAAGTGTTCTTTCTTAAGATAATATCCCGCCAGAAAAAAAGGAAAGAACACAATCGTTCTCGAAAGTCCTAAGGTATAACCTATTGAAGAGTCATAACCGACTATAAGAGCCGCCACTATTGCAAAAAGCAATGGATACTTCAAACGCGATACATATGGCAAAATGACTTTCCAGCAAAAAAGCGAGAGCAGAAACCACAAAATCCAGTACGGCCTTGAATATTGAACCTTGGTGTTTTGATCCAAAATAAAAATGCTGAACAAACAGTACAGAGTCTGAAAAATGACATATTGCAACAGCAAGTTCCAGACCTTTTCTCGCTTATGAAACTTCGCAAAATAGCCTGCTATAGCAACAAAACAGGGCATATGGAACAAATATATAAACCTATAGATTTCATTGCTATATTTACCGCTAACTATCTCCAAACCATGCCCTAATACAACAAGCATCATCAGGAGGTACTTTGCGTTATCAAAAAAGTAATCTCTGGGTCCGTTCATTGTGTTTATTACTCATAGCGCATTGCGCCAAATTTGCAGCACATTGTACAAACAACTTTTTCTTGTGGAGGAAGTTTTTGCACATTTAGCTTCAAATTTTACTGGGCCTAAAAAATGCTTGTTTTGGATTCCACTTAGAGTTAGCATCAAGACCTAATCCAAAATGGGTTTACGGGTCGGCCGGGTGGCGGGCCTTGTGACCGCTGGTGGGTTATAGGTGCGATTCAAGGCAATGGTTGGATAACCGTAGGGAGGTAGGTATGGAACATTACAGACAAATTGTGGGTCGGGGTTGTGGGCTGCTCGCGCTGGTGCTGATCCCGTGCTTCGCTTTGGCTCAGGACGGCAGTATGGACCGATATAGGGAGTTCCTGCAAAAGAAAGCGGCAGTCGATGCTGAGGTCACGCAGCAGCTCAAGACCTTGGAGGACGCCTTCGCCACCGAGACCGCGCCGCTGGTCCAGCAGGGGGCCCAACTAGAACAGAAACTGGCGCTGCTTCAGGCCGAATACGACCAGGAGGTCAAAGTCGGTGTGGGCAACCAAGTCCTGAACTGGGTTATGAGCGTTGTGAAGGCGAACGTTGCCGCCCCATTCTTCTACCTGACGGTTCTGCTGGCGCTGCTGTTCGTTATCTTCCGCAAGCGAGACCTGTTTGAACGGTTCAAGGTGGTAATCATCGTTCTGGCTGCGCTGTTAGTCGTGTTTTACTCGCTGGATCTGTTCGCACAGAACCATCCGTATGGTGAGGTCATCGACGGTAAGCTGACGACGGTAAATCGCCTACTGAACGCTAACGAAGTGGACAAGACCATCGTGATGATCGAGGAGGCCTCTGGCGGCGTCATTGAGATCCCGATGCCCGAGGTCGCCAGCGACTATCTGATCCCGCTGGATTCGTTCAAGAAGGGCACCCTGAAGGAGGCTTACACCTTGGGATGCCTGTACCTGGAAAACAACGACAGCGCAAAGACTCTGACGCTATTCTTGCGAGTGGTGCGCGACTTCAAGGTGGTAGCAGGCGAGGTCCCGTTGTTGATGAACATTCTGCGTTATTTTGAGGAAGTAAACAACCCAAAGGCCGCGCTGGAAACCCTGCTCCGCATATCTGGATCTACGTCCGAGCAGGGCGTCCTGTTGGATCACTTGTCGAAACTAAATCTACCGTCCGATCAGTTTCAAGAGACGCTCGGACTGCTCCTGGGTCGCATGAAATCAGCGACTGACTTCCTGAAGGCTGCCGTGTTCCTGAACGGGCTAGGGCGCTCGACCGATGCCTCCGAGATGTACCGCAAGGCTGTCGCGACGGCCCGTGACTGCAAGGGCTTCCTTGGCTTGGCCGACTATGCCTACCGTAACGGGATCGAAGGCGAGGCAATTGTCGCGATGGAGAAGGCGTTCAAGAGTGCGCGAACGACTCAAGACTGGGTCGAATACACGCAGCTGGCGGTCGCCCACGGGGTCGATAACTCAGAGATGGCTTGGTCCAAGGCTGTCACTAGCGCCAAGAGCATCCGCGACTACGTGCTGTTAGCCACGTTCCTAAACCAGCGGCAGGACAAGACCGGTGCCGCCGAGATGCTCCAGGCCTCGTTAACGAAGAAGGGGGCACAAGAGGACCTGATTGATGCGCTGAAGCTGGCTGCCGACTTGGGCAATGGGCCCCTGGTTTCGGCGATTGTAGATGCGGTGCTTGAACGGTCCCGGAAGTTTGAGGACTTCATGACGATTGCTGAGGTCTCACGCCGCCTAGCGCCCAATAAGATGTCCGAAGCCTTCAAACGTGCGGCGGATGCGGCCCGGCGCATCAGCCACTTCCAGACTCTAATTCGCTTCGCTGCGGCCGCCCAGGCCAAAGACCTGGTGCCCTCGGTCGTTGAGAACGTCGAAAAACGGCTGCGGCGTGTCCAGGACCTGTTGACACTTCGAAAGGAGCTAGTCGAGAAGGGGTTCAAGTCAGACGTCGGGCGCGTGAACCGGGCTATCATCGCAAAGACTGGAAACATCTCACAGCTGATGTCGTTGTTTACGGAGCTGGAGGCGGAGGGTTTTCGTGCGGACGCGGAGGCCGCTCTGTCCAAGGTCGTGACGCTGACCTCCCGTCCGCGGGTGCTTGAAGACATCCTCAAGCAGGCGCTGAGCAAGCAAATGTATTTTGCGGCATTCGATGCGTGCCGTGCCGTTATGCGGTCGAATGCGGGTGCGACAGTTCGCGACCCGAAACTGTTGCCCCAGTCCGAGGTGGTTCCGAACGGTCCAGAGGTCGAGATGGCCACCTATTGCGCCATCATCGGACATAAGGCTGGCCGCATCTCGGAATCACGCGACATTATCGAGCGGCACGTTGCTGTCTACCTGGACGCCTACATCCAGGACCCAGACAGCGGCCTCCAGGGTCCGGTCAATACGTATTTCTACCTGAAGATCCTGTGGGAACTGTCTGGCAACCAAGCGCTGGTAGCGAAGTATGAAGCCATCTATGACGCTGTCGAGGCGCGGTACCTTGATGAGTATCGCAACGAGCAGGCTGAAAGGGTCACCGGGAAGGAACTGGAACTGGCGGCCCGTCGCATCGAGCTAGAAGAAACGAACACCGGCTTAGAGCTACGAATTCAAGACCTTAAAGCGCAACTGGAAGCGGCGAAGGCCGCAAGCCGAAAGGCGGCATTTCAAGTGTTCGCGTCCTTCGCACGGATCCTGGCGGTTGGGTTGCTGTTCATGATCGGTGTCTTGGTATCGGTCCTGGAGGCGCTGCGCTACATCCGGCAGCTAAGCAGGTTCAAGACGTCCGGGTTCCTGATCAAGTTCAACGAGACGTTTGGCTTCGCGCTGTGCTTCACCATCGCGCTTATCCCGGTTGGGCTCCTGATGGTATTTGGCAGCCAAGCCTTCGGTATGCTGCTGCACCTTCAGCAGGATAACGAGACAGAGAAGCTGTGCGAGCGACTGGATGCTGCGGGAGGGAACGATAGCTGGGCCTCGCCACCTGTTGAACCTGGGCAATGATACAGCTTGGTCTCGTTTTGCTCTTCATCACTACGCCACACTTGGCTTAAGCAATCCTAGCACCAGCTTCCAACTAGCAAGATCCCCGTCCCTGTTCCTGACCCTGATCCTGTCTCCAAAAAGAAACGCTCCTGCCGCCAAACTCGATATACATACTGACTTTCGTTGAGGTTGCCATGGATATTCGCACTTATGGTCCTAGAGAACGGTTGGCTGGTGAGGGGTCTTCTGCTTTGTCGGACAAGGAGCTTTTGACCTTGATTCTTTCCCCAGGTACGCAAAAGGCACCTTGTGATCAGCTTGCTGGTCAGGTTTTGGAGACTTGGGGTTCAATCAGGAAAATCCCGGGGCGTCGTCCTGCTGAGCTTGCCAATATCGCTGGATTGGGACATGCAAAGGCGTGCAGAATCCTTGCTGCGCTTGAGCTTGGACGCCGTAGCCTTGACCCGGAATTGACTGGCGCCCCGCTTTCAAAGGCATGCGATGTTTACGAGCGGTTTAGGGCCCTGGGACGTGATCAGACCGAGTCTTTTGTTGCTGTTTCCGTGAACTCCAGAAATAAATTAAAGGATTGGTGGGTGATAGCAAGGGGTTGGGAAAGTGGGGTAAACATCATGCCTAGACAGGTCTTCCAACTGCTGACAAAGGAGGGGGCAGGGCGGGTTATCTTCGTGCATAATCACCCTTCAGGCGACCCCACCCCCAGCAAAACTGACTTGGTGTTTACCAGAAGGCTTTTGGCGGCAGCAAAAATCCTTGATATTCAAGTGCTTGATCACGTTATTGTATCTCACAATGATTATGCCAGTATCAGGGAACTGCCTGACTCTGGCCTTGAATTCACTTAGCAATCTGGGGTAGCATCTTCGCGGCTTAGTTTTAGGAGGCTAGATTGTCAAAAGGTGCTGCCAGAAAGGGAATTTTAGTTATCATCAGCGCTGCTTCCGGGGCCGGTAAATCAACGATTATTAAACGAGTGATGGCCGACGACCCAAACTGCGTGTTTGCGGTATCACATACCACTCGCCCCCCAAGGCCAAACGAAGTAGACGGTAAGGATTATTACTTTATCAACGACCAAGACTTTGACGATATGGTCAAGGCGGATGCATTTGCCGAGTGGGCAGTTGTACATGGCAATCGATACGGTACCTCATTTGCGGAAATTGAACGCATAACAGCGCAAGAAAATGACGTTATTTTCGAAATCGATTTTCAAGGTGGGCGCGCCTTGATGCGCCGTTTCCCTGAAGCTGCCACTATCTTTTTGCTGCCTCCATCGCTGGCCGAAGTAAAGCAACGATTGATTGACCGCGGTACAGACACCGATGAGGTGATCGCAAGGCGAATGGAACAGGCCAGAATCGAAATAGCCACTGCTGGTGAATATCGTTACCTGGTGTTCAACGATGATTTAGACGAGGCCGTAGCCGAAGTCCAGGCGATTTTACGAGCTGAACGATTGCGTTCGATACGATTTCCAGACAAAATCCGCGAGCTCGTCGCGGAGCCTTAGAATTTCTCAAAAGGAGCCCCTATCATGAATGACCGCCCCGTCCGTGTAAGAATCGCACCAAGTCCTACAGGTGACCCCCATGTTGGAACCGCCTATGTCGGATTAATGAATATGGCTTTCGCCCGCAAGAACGGCGGAAAATTCATTCTGAGGATCGAAGACACCGATCAGGAACGCTCCACCAAGGCCAGCGAACAGGCGATTTTTGACGCCTTGAAGTGGGTTGGTCTGACTTGGGACGAAGGGCCAGATGTTGGTGGTGAATATGGTCCTTATCGCCAGTCTGAACGCACTGAAATCTATCAAAAACATGTCCGTGACTTGGTCGAAAATGGCAGTGCGTATCCCTGTTTTTGCGATTCTGAAGCTTTGGCCGCGATTCGTGAACGCCAACGTCAGGCCAAACAAAACAAGGGGTATGACGGGACGTGTCGTTCAATTCCCAAGGATGAGGCCCTTGCCAGAATGAAAGCTGGTGAGCCGCATGTAATTCGCCTGCTGGTCCCAGATGGAACCACCACCGTGCATGATGAACTTCGTGGTGACGTCGTTATTGACCACTGCCAAATTGATGATCAAATACTTCTGAAGTCGGATGGTTACCCCACGTATCATTTAGCAAATGTGGTGGATGACCATCTGATGGAAATAACCCACGTGATTAGGGCAGAGGAGTGGATTAACTCGACGCCAAAACATATTTTGCTGTACCAAGCGTTTGGTTGGGAGCCTCCAAAGTGGGTCCATCTGCCACTATTAAGGAATCACGATAAGTCCAAGATTTCAAAACGCAAAAACCCAGTTAACCTACTTTATTATCAACAGATTGGCGTGATGCCTGAGGCGATGCTGAACTTTTTGGCTATGCTGGGTCACTCGATGCCTGATGAAAGGGAAGTCTTTGATCTGCTTGAATTCATTGAGGAGTTTTCTTTCAAGCGGATCAGCCTTGGGGGACCTGTCTTTGATGTGGAAAAGCTGATGTGGCTAAACGGCGTGCGCATCCGTGACATGCAGCCTGCAGAATTGGCGGCACGCATCCGAGACACTATGATGCCAATGGACTGGCTACTTCAGGTGGTGCCTTTGTTCCAGGAACGAATGAGGGTTCTTGGCGAGTTCATGCCTCAGGCCGCGTTTTTCAGGCAACCTGAGCTTAAAGTGCCTGCAAATGACCTGCTTTCGGCCATCAAGGGCGATAAGGATCCCAAGGTGATGGCAAAGTGGCTTTTAGATGTGGCTGAACGCCTTGATGCTATAAGGGATTTCAATCCTCAGGAGATCGAGGCCGCAATTCGTGGGTGGTGTGAAGAGAGTGGGGTACCAACTGGCTCGTTGTTCATGCTGCTAAGGATTTCATTGACCGGCAGAAGGGCGACTCCACCACTTTTTGACACACTGGCAGTCCTGGGACGAGCGGCCTGCTCTCAGCGCCTACGAGCAGCCTCCACAACGCTGAAGTCCGCTCCAGCACCCAAGTAACAGCTGTCCCCATCCCCGTCCCTGCCTCTACACCAACTTACACAAAGGAAAAAAGAACAGGATCTCCTTCACGGCGTTTTCCTGTGAATCGGAGCCGTGGACTGCATTTCTGGAGACACTAGTCCCAAAGCGCCCACGCACGGTGTCTGGGCCGGCTTGTGTAGAATCAGTTGGCCCCATCAATTCACGCCAGGCGGCGACGGCATTTTCCTTTTCCAGGGTCATCGCCACTATCTGGCCGGAGGTCATAAAATCGATAAGGTCTGGAAAAAACGGCCGTTCTGCATGAACGGCATAAAACTCAGCAGCTTGCTCTCTAGTTAAGTGGGCCGTTTTCATGGCCGCAATTTTAAACCCAGCCTTTGAAATCATGCTCAAAATTTCGCCCATTTTTCCTGCAGCTACCGCGTCAGGCTTGATAATTCCTAATGTACGCTCAATTGCCATTAACCACTCCTTTGAACTAGGCGCGACCGATGCGCCTGGCTAGTGTAATCCCAATATCCGCTGGGGTCTGTGCCACTTCAATTCCATGGTCACGTAAAATCGCGACCTTTTCTTCAGCGGTCCCTTTGCCGCCAGAGATGATAGCGCCAGCGTGTCCCATTCGACGTCCAGGTGGTGCGGTCCTGCCAGCGATAAAGGCAATGACCGGTTTGTCCATGTTATCTTTAACAAACTTCGCTGCCTGCTCCTCGGCCCCTCCGCCTATCTCACCAATCAAGACAACCGCAGAAGTGTCCGGATCTTCTTGGAAAGCCGTCAAAACATCTATGAAAGAGGTCCCATTGATGGGGTCTCCACCAATCCCAATCCCGGTGCTTTGGCCAATTCCCAAGGCAGTTAGCTGCGCAACCGCCTCGTAGGTCAAGGTCCCAGACCTAGAAACCACCCCAACATCGCCTGGCATGTGAATATGGCCAGGCATGATTCCAACCTTGCACTTTCCAGGAGAAATAACGCCTGGGCAGTTTGGCCCTATCAATCTTGCCCCTGCGAGGTCGAAAACTGTCTTGACCGCCATCATGTCAAGTACTGGAATTCCTTCTGTAATACAGCATACCAGCTCTATGCCAGCATCAACGGCCTCAAGCATGGCATCCTTTGCATAAGCCGCTGGGACAAAGATGACAGAGGTGTTTGCACCAGTTTCAGACACGGCCTGGCGGACCGAGTCAAAAACCGGGATCTCATCAACAAACGTTCCCTTGCGCCCAGGAGTTACACCCCCAACCACCTTGGTTCCATAGTCACGCATGCTTCTGGCATGGTACGCTCCAGCCGAGCCTGTAATCCCCTGAACAATTACTCTTGTGTTTTCATCCACATAAATAGACATCTGTTACACCCCCGCTCTGCTGGCAGCTACCACCTTACGGGCCGCTTCTTCCATAGTTTGCGCCGAAATGATAGTCAGCCCCGATTCTTTCAGAATTCTGCGCCCCTCTTCGACATTTGTTCCTTGCAGGCGTACAACAAGTGGGACGTTCAAGTCCACCTCGCGGGCTGCAGCAACGACCCCATCAGCAATCACGTCGCAGTACATAATCCCACCGAAAATATTGACCAAAATGGCTTTTGGTTTGTCCTTTAGGATTATTTCAAACGCCGCCTTGACCTTGGCGCGGTCAGCACTTCCTCCCACATCCAGGAAGTTCGCTGGCCTGCCACCAAAGTGCTGGATTATGTCCATGGTCGCCATTGCCAGACCGGCCCCATTGACCAGATTACCAATATCTCCATCCAACTTTATGTAAGAAAGGTCAGCCTTTGAGGCCTCAACCTCAAGAGGGTCTTCCTCATCAGGGTCATGCATGGCCACGATATCCTGTTGACGATAAAGGGCGTTATCGTCGAAGTTCATCTTGGCGTCCAAGGCGACAAGTTGACCGTCTGCCGTAATCACCAAGGGATTGATCTCAACCAGCGATGCATCCTTTTCGATAAACATTTGGTAGAGGCCTTTCAAAAAGGTGGCCGCCAGTTTTGCAGTAGCACCTGAAAGGGCCAAGCCTGCAACAACGTTTCGAATCTGAAACGGCTGGAGCCCAACGATTGGGTCAATCGATTCCTTGATGATCTTTTCAGGCGTCTTCTTGGCAACTTCCTCGATTTCCATACCGCCTTCGGTAGAGCCCATCAAGACAATTCGCTTGTTTTCACGGTCCAAAACCAAGCTCAGGTAAAGCTCCTTGGCGATTGCAAGCCCCTCTTCCACCAAAACACGGCGAACAAGCTGCCCCTTAGGTCCAGTTTGGTGGGTAACCAACGTGGAACCAAGGATTTTTGTTGCAGCCTCAAACACCTCGTCCAAGGACTTACATACCTTCACGCCTCCAGCCTTACCGCGTCCTCCAGCGTGAATCTGGGCCTTGACCACATACACGCTGCCTCCGAGCCTTCTGGCTATCTCGACAGCCTCTTCTGCGGTGTGCGCCACATTTCCCCTAGGAACCCACACGCCAAATTGGGCGAAAACCCCCTTGGCCTGATACTCATGAATGTTCATCACTCCCCCGATTTGTTTGAAAATTCCGGAAATTCCGAATATTGAGTAAGGACCTTTGCGACATCTTCCAGGTTCAAGATGGTAAAGATCACCAAAGGATCGCCGTTAGCCTTAAAAAAGGCGACAGGCCCCCTAATCTTCAATTCCCCAGATTCCAAAAGCAAAAGCCCAGGTTTTAGCCAGGCATCTGTCATACGCAATGGCCGTGGCGATGACTTTTCAAGCTCGCGAATTCTTTGATCAATCTCTGCCCACCAACCTTTAAACCTTTCTTCCAAGGCCCCGATGGCCTCGTCGCTGGTTTTGGTGACTGCTCGTACACGCTTTTCGTCGGCGAAGATCGCCACCACCTGACAGTTTTTGTCGCACCATGGAGCCGTTTTTGGCTCTAGGAAGAATAGGGCAGAGTGGCCATATTCGTCTTCACCAGCCGCTTCAGACACATTGGGCAACCATCGAGAGCGAGCGTTTTCAAGCCGCGGCCAAGACTGTTGGGCCACCATAGTTGCTGTGTGAACCGCTTTTACAGAGCCAGCCACAAGGTGTTTGCCTATCTTGGCAAATGAAACTTCAACCTCATGTCGCTTGACGTTATAACCAGAAATATCCCCACTTTTCCAAATGTAAGCGCCTTTTACAGGGGTTATTTCGCCAGCTGGGCAAACAAAAAGCGGTCCTGCATCCTTTACAAGTGCAAAGGCACAAGTTCCTTCAAGGTCAGTCAGATTAAGACCAAAAATGGTGGACAATCGTTTGGTGAAATCCTCGGCATTGACTGCAAAAGCTAAAAACGGGAACGTTTCAGGCAGCGATTTTACAAGGTTTGTTATCCTGCTGGCTGGAAAAACGCCAACAGCCTCGAGATTGCTTGGCAGCACAGGTGCCATGGCTTCTAAGGCTGCAACAGTTGAGCCTGGGACCGCAGTGGTGACCGTTTCCTGTTGCACAACCGCCGAAGGTTGCTCGGGCTCCACCTTGGGCTCTTTACGGCAAGTGCAACTAGCCAAAAGCAGCGAGATTGCCACTACCAGGTATTTCATTATGCCTCCTGCGGATCCGTACTAACCGTGTCAGTACGAGTTCGAACCAGCCAATCAGTCACCAAA
>DUVQ01000132.1 GCA_012840965.1 Oligoflexales bacterium
ATTGAGGATCCATGCGCAGAAGCTGACTGCGGTGACAATGGCCGTTGTGTAGTCAGCGGTTCAGGTGTCGCCCTTTGTGTCTGCAACGACGGCTTCCGCGCTGACGGCCTTACCTGCGTTCCCATCGAGAACCCATGTTCAGGCGTTACCTGTAGTGGTCGAGGCACCTGTGTAGTCACCGGTTCAGGCGATGCCTTTTGTATCTGCAACGAGGGCTACCATAACTTTGACAACCATTGTCTAGTTGAAGATCCATGTCTAGGCGTCGGCTGCAGTGGTCACGGCACTTGTACCATCGATGATGACGATACCGCCCTTTGTGTCTGTGAGGAAGGCTACCGCAACTTTGGCTACTACTGTTTACAGGTCGATGACTGCGTTACCGTTGCAAACTGCTCTGACGATTGGTGCTTGATTCCAGCATGCACCTTTAAAATGGGCGCTCCTGAGGATGAGGAATGCCGTTGGGGTCAAGAAGGTCCTGCTCGCTTAGTTACAATAACTCGTTCGTTCTATATGAAACAGACTGAAGTAAGACAGGGTGAATGGTTCGACTTGATTGGTAACAATCCATCTGGATTTAGTGGGTGTGGACCTAACTGCCCTGTCGAAAGAGTCAACTGGTATGACGCGGTTTATTATGCGAACGAGCTTTCCGAGGCTGAAGGACTTGACCAGTGTTACACCATAACAGACCCCACGGGAGACCCAGGCACCGGCAACTATTCTGCCACGGTAACCTTCAAAGGCCTGCATTGCAAAGGTTATCGTTTACCCACCGAGGCAGAATGGGAGTATGCCGCCCGAGCTGGAACTAAGACTGCATACTGGATAGGAAGCAACATCACGGATGGTGGGGATCCAGTGTGCGAGCAGTCGGATGATAATGCTGGAATTTTGCTACCCGAAGCTGCTTGGTATAGCTACAACTCGAACTGGAGAACCCATCCAGTTGCGCAAAAAGCAGCCAATCCATTTGGTTTGTACGATGTTCACGGTAATGTTTGGGAATGGGTTCATGACTGGTATGATCCTGACTATTTTAGTAATTGTCCTGACGATTGTGTTGATCCAGTAGTTCCCAGTGAAGGTTCTAAGAGGGGGCATCGTGGAGGCTCTTGGTACGACATCGCCCGGGCCTTGCGGTCGGCTGTTCGCAGCAACGGCCCGCCTGTTAACTTCCACAACAACGTCGGTTTCCGCCTCGTCAGGACGGCACCCTTTGATGAGGACTAGTGAATCTGAATGAGAGCCAAGGTTGAGCCTAAAAAGGCCGTGTTTTGACTAGTTTCCGCTTTTGGAGATGTTCCATGCTAAAGCGATTGTTGCCTTTGGTTGCAGTACTTTTCGTTGCTTGTGGTGATAGTGGCGAGCAATTCGAGAATTACTGCGTTGGGGTCGACTGTGGTAGCCATGGTCGCTGTGCCGTTGGTGCCGAAGGGGCAATTTGTGTTTGTGATAGCGGGTTTACCATGCAGGATGGCGTTTGCAAGGAAGCCTTGGCGGATGACCCATGTAAAGACGTGACGTGTGCTGGTCATGGTTCTTGCATAGCCTCCGCAGCGGGTAAGGCTCTTTGTGTCTGCGAGTTGGGTTTTAGTGCTGATGGCCTTACTTGTGTTGCCGTTGAGGATGGCCGTGAGGACCCAGGTTCTGCTTGCAAGGATGTCACCTGCGGTGACCACGGTACCTGCATAGTCAGCGGTTCAGGTGCTGCGCTTTGTATTTGCGACTATGGTTACAACCCTGAAGGTCTTACTTGCGTTGCCGTTGAGGATGGTGGTGAAAAGCCGGAATCTCCTTGCAAGGATGTTACCTGTGGTAACGGCACCTGTGTAGTCAGCGGTTCAGGCGATGCGCTTTGTGTTTGCGACTATGGTTTTCGTCCAGATGGGCTTACTTGCGTAGCGATTGAGGATGGGGGTGAAGAGCCGAATTCTCCTTGCAAGGATGTTGACTGTGATGAGCATGGCACCTGTGTTATCAGCGGTTCAGGCGATGCTTTTTGTGTCTGCAAGGATGGTTTCCGTCGTGAAGGCCTCACTTGCGTTGCGATTGACGATGTTGAAGAGCCGGTTTCACCTTGCAAAGATGTTGACTGCGATGGTAACGGCACCTGTGTGGTCAGTGGTTCAGGCAAAGCCCTTTGCATCTGCCATGAAGGTTACCGTCTTGAAGAGGGCACTTGCGTCGCGATTGAAATTGAGGATCCATGTGAAGAAGTTGACTGCGGTGACGGCGGCACCTGTGTAATCACCGGTTCAGGAGCCCCTCTTTGCATCTGCGACGAAGGTTTTCGTCTTCAAGGCGATACTTGCGTTGTGATTGAAATTGCAGATCCATGCGCAGATGTAAACTGCGGTGAGAATGGCACTTGTGTAATCAGCGGTTCCGGCGAAGCCTTTTGTGTCTGTAACGAAGGTTTCCGTCTTCAAGGCGATACCTGCGTTGCTGTTGAAATTGAGGATCCATGCGCAGAAGTCACCTGCGGTGAAAATGGCCATTGTGTAATCAGTGGTTCCGGCGAAGCCTTTTGTGTCTGCAACGAAGGTTTCCGTCTCCAAGGTGGCACTTGCGTTCCCATCGAGAACCCATGTTCAGGCGTTACCTGCAGTGATAACGGCACCTGTGTAGTCACTGGTTCCGGCGATGCCTTTTGTATCTGCAACGACGGCTACCATCGCTTTGGTAACCACTGCCTAGCTGAAGATCCATGTCTAGGTGTCGGCTGCAGCGGTCACGGCACTTGCGCGATCGATGATGACGCTTCCACCTTTTGTAACTGTGACGAGGGCTACCGCAACTTTGGCAACTATTGTTTACAGGTCGATAGTTGTGTTACCGGTGCTGACTGCGATAAAGGCTGGTGCCTAATCCCGGCATGCACCTTTGAAATGGGTTCTCCTTATGATGAGAAATGTCGTTTCGATTGGGAAGGTCCAGTTCATTTTGTCACGATAACTCGTCCGTTTTATATGAAACAGACTGAAGTAACCCAGAAAGAGTGGTCCACTTTGATTGACAGTAATCCATCTGAATTTCGTGACTGTGGTGAAGACTGCCCTGTTGAAATGGTGTCTTGGTATGACGCGGTTTATTATGCGAACAGGCTTTCCGAGGCTGAAGGATTTGAACAGTGTTACACCTTGAGCAATCCCTCAGGTACTCCAGGCACCGGCAACTATTCTGCCACAGTAGATTTTGCCGGTCTTAATTGCAAAGGCTATCGTTTACCCACCGAGGCAGAATGGGAATATGCCACCCGAGCTGGAACTAAGACTGCATATTGGATAGGAAGCAACATTGGGGACGTTGGGCAAGAGGTATGCGCATATGATCCCTTAGGCATTTTGCTACCCGAGGCTGCTTGGTATGGCTACAACTCAGACTGGACAACCCATCCAGTGGGTCAAAAGGCAGCGAATCCATTTGGTTTGTACGATGTTCATGGTAATGTTTCTGAATGGGTTTATGACTGGTTTGGTAACTATGACAGTTTTTGCGCTGAGGGTTGTGAAGATCCACGAGGCCCCGATGAAGGCTCTTTCCGGGTTATTCGCGGCGGTTCCTGGAGCGACGGCGCCTGGTTCGTGCGGGCAGCTTTTCGCAACGACTTCGATCCGCGCGTCCGCTACGCCTACGTCGGCTTCCGCCTCGCCAGATCACTGCCCAACTAGTCCCTCGGCCCCTTCGCCCCGCAAGTCCGCGCCCCTTCGCCCCGTACGCCTGCGCCCTCTCGCAACATTGGCCGCGTGCTCCCTCTTGCAACATAAGCGGCCCTGCGGTATCTTGCTGGCGTCCGTTTATTTGCCGAGGAGATGATGAGGCAAAAAGTTTTTTTCTCACTGGCCGTGTTGCTGGCGTTGGTCGCTTTCGATGCTTGTAGAAAGCCAATGAAGGTGGTGCTTACCAAGGACCAGCGAATTCGCATCCAAGACAATATTCTGACTGAGGTTCCAGAACCAAAATACACGTTAAACGCCAATTTTGACGACAAAATCAAGTTGATTGGGGTTGATGTCTCCGCAGATTCCGTTACAGCTGGAAGCGAAATCACAATCACCTACTACTGGCAGGTAGTCAAAGCTGTTCCAGGTGAGTGGAAGATATTTGGCCACCTAGAACTGCCTGGTGGCAAGCGAATGGTGCTGGATCACGTCCCCGTTGGCGAGTTGTACCCCATAGGGCAGTGGCAAGCTGGGGAGATCATCAGAGACATACAAACCGTCGTCGTTGATCGCGATGCAAATAGTGGGACCGCGGTCCTTTGGGGCGGGATTTATAATGAAGAAATCTACCGCACCAGGGGTGGTGGCGACCGGATGATGTTGGTCAACACCGATCAGGTGCCCAACGATGGTGGCAATCGAGTGCAAATGGCGAAGATCCAGATCAGGGCAAAGGCCTCCAAACCAACGCCTACCCTTACCTCGACTAAGATAGGGACTGAAATAGTCATTGATGGAAAGATTGATGAAGAGGCCTGGAAACTGGCGACACCATCCATGCCGTTTATGACCAGCAACGGCTCAGTCAGCGAGTCGACTGTGACCGTTAAATCGGTGTGGGACGACACCAACTTGTATTTTGCCTTTGAAGTGAAGGACCAGCACATAGGAAGCACTTTGAAGAATCGAGATGATGAGCTTTGGACTCAAGACTGTATTGAGATCTATCTTGACGCCAAGTCAGATGGAAACAACTATCTTGAAATCCAGGTTTCTCCTGCAAATGTCGTTTTTGACGCCTTGTTTACCGGCCATCGGACTCCCCCATGGCAAGAGGCAAAGGCTCATGATATCCCTGGGTTGAAAACGGCTGTTCACATTGATGGAACCCTAAACAAAGACGATGATGTGGACAATGGCTACTCCGTTGAAGTGGCCATTCCACTTGCCTCTATCCCAGACTTTGGGGACATCCCGCCAACGCTTGGTTCCACCATCAGAGCTAACTTCTTCAGGATTGATGCGACAGGTGGCAAAGTTATCGGCGCCTCTGCCTTCAGCCCTGCTGGAAACGACTTCCACAACTTGTCAAAGGCCGGAAAAGTTCGCTTCATCCAACCTGCGGCCGAGTAGTTCAATAGGAAAAAAGACATGCAAGATAAACGTGTAGGCGCCAAGGGTGAAGCCTTTGAGGCCGTGGTAGAGGTTATGAATAGGCTGAGGGCCCCAGATGGATGCCCTTGGGACAAACAGCAGACATTAAAAACCCTGAAAACTTACGTGATCGAAGAGGCTTATGAGGTTATTGAGGCCATTGATTCCGGCCGTCCAGAAGCCTTAAGGGAAGAGCTTGGGGACTTGCTGCTTCAGATCGTTTTCCAGGCCAAGATTATGGAAGAGCAGGGCGCCTTCGATATCGCTGATGTCTGTAACGCCTTGGTTACAAAGCTTGTAAGCCGACATCCCCATGTTTTTGGACAAGAAAGCAAGGCTGAAAATGCGGCCGAAGTGCTTAACAGATGGGAAGGTTTCAAGCGCAAGGAAGGACGAGGATTGCTGGATGGAGTTCCAGGTAGCCTGCCAGCCTTGCTTATGGCCTTAAGAATCAGCGATAAGGCCAGAAACGTTGGTTTTGATTGGCCTGATAATCAAGGTGCCGTGGACAAGCTTGATGAAGAGATTGCCGAGCTCAAGGAAGCCATAGCCGAAGGCGATGAAGAGCGCATCGAAGATGAGATTGGCGATGTCCTCTTTTCGATTGCCAACATATCGCGAAATTATGGCCTGAATCCTGAAGAGGCATTAAGACGCATGCTGGTGCGCTTTAAGAAGCGATTTTCCCACATCGAAAAAACGCTTGCCAGTCAAGGGAAAAGCCTTGGCGATCAACCACTTAAAGCCTTGGACGATCTTTGGAATCAAGCCAAAGAACTTGAGAAATAAACTAATACACCAGGTTATCAAAAAACTTGACCCTGACATGGACTGCAATTAGTGTCAGTCGGTATGGGCATTTGCAGCGAGTGGTAGCTTGAGCAAAGAGTCTGTTGAACGTGGAAAAGGTCGCAAGCCGTTTTCTGGTCTAGTCAAATCAACCGCCGTCGTTTCGCTTTTTACCATTATATCTCGTATCACTGGGTTGATACGGGAACAGGTCAGGGCCAATTATCTTGGAACTGGCCATGGATCTGATGCCTTCGCGATTGCTTCAATGATCCCAAACATGTTGCAGCGCATGTTTGGCGATGGGGCGATGACGCCCGCCTTTATCCCAGTTTTCAAGGGACTACAGGAAGAAGGGGACAAAGAGAGGCTTTCCAAGTTCTTCTCGGGATTTATGACCTTGTTTACCTTACTGATGCTGGCGGTGACGCTGCTAGGCATCCTGTTAGCCGCTCCAATAGTTGAGAATTTCTTCACAGGACGCTTTATAGATGAGCCAGGCAAGGTTGAGCTGACGATATCCCTCACCCGGGTCATGTTTCCCTTTTTGTTTTTGATTTCAATTGCCGCTCTGATTCAGGGCACACTGAACAGTTACAATATTTTTGGTCCTTCGGCTTTTGCCCCGGTGTTGTTAAATCTGGTCAATATCGGGGTTGTCATATTTTTCTGGGATAGTTTTCCTGATGCTGCATATGCGTTGGCAGTCGGCTTTATCGTTGGTGGTTTTATTCAGCTGGCCTTTCAGGTCCCCTTTCTTAGGGGTAAAGGCCTTAAATTTATTCCAACTTTGCGGGGCTTTAAGGACCCAGCTGTTCGGGAAGTTGGCAGGATATTTTTGCCAGGTGTCTTTGCCCAAGCTGTCTATATAGTTAACGTCACTGTGTCCCAGGCAATAGCAGTAACCCTTGAACATGGCTCAGTTTCTGCGCTGCAGTATTCCTTACGCCTGCAAGAACTGGTACTTGGAGTTTTTGCTGTCGCTGTTGCAACTGTCATCCTCCCAACAATGTCGGCTCAGGCAAAAAACGCAGATTTTGTCGCAGTCAAGGATACTTTGCAGTTTTCTTTAAAACTGCTTGGAGTCATTACCATTCCTGCCAGTATTGGATTGATGCTTTTGGGTAAGCCCATAACATCATTGCTTTTTAAGTTTGGTCAGTTTAACGAAGAATCAATCAGAATGACCGCCTTTGCCCTGTATTTTCACGCCGCCGGCATATTTTTTATAGCGGCCCAGCGCAACATTGTTCAGGTGTTTTTTGCGATGAAGGATACGCGCACCCCTGCCAAAATAGCGTTTGTTGTCATGATCTTACACGTAGGACTCTGCTATCTTCTGGCGGGACCGTTGCGCCACGGAGGATTGGCCCTCGCTGGAAGCATAGCCGCCCTTGCTAACGCTGGTATTTTGTACCTTGTGCTAAGGGAACGAATAGGAAGGCTTAATTCAAAGGCCTTGTTCATAAGTCTCGGCAAAATGCTGGTGGCCTCTTTAATCATGGCGGTACTCATATTGCTTGCTCTTTATGCAGAACTACTGACTAAACCTTTACGACCGGGTGCTCAATTTGTCACCAAGGCAGGGCTGTTGCTGCGGCTCACGTGGATTATTACAGCAGCTATTATCACTTATATTCTGGCTGCAAAACTGCTGAAGATTAAAGAATTAGAAGAGCTCTTTGGGATGCTTTCACGAAAGCTTCGAAGGCGCAAGTCACAGCCTAGCTAGGTCCATTTAATTACACATGACTTGATGCGATCCCAGACCAGAGAAGGTGTCCTTGGCGTAGTTGTCCCATTCCAGATCTGGGTCAAATGGACCGCTGCCGTCAGGTTGCCCCTGACCAATCCCGCACTTTCGACGCAAGGTACGATCCGCTGTCCTAGCTTTGCCCTGTGAACCAATCCATTCCTTGTTGGGCTGGAAGCCGATCTGTCCAAAGGTGTCAACCACTATGTCATCACAAACCAAGTCAAGGGCGTCATCACCATTGAAGTTGGTCACACTACCGCTTTGGATGTTGCAGATGCTTAAAATAGCCTCAGAAGCCTTATTGTTACATATCACTAAGGTTGCTCCGTGAGGGATGGTATCGTTGTCCTCACCCAGTCTAACGCTGGCGGTACTTGTGGCTGAACCATTCGAGTAAAGCCTCAGTTCACAACTGGCCAGACTCAGGTCCGCTCCAGTGTTGTTGAACACCTCGATCGCCTTGTTATAGCTGCTACCTTCAACATATTCGCTGATGAAGACCCTTGGAAATTCCGGGGCTTTGGCAACATTCACTTGGAAGTTAACGCTGCCATTCGCAGAAGACACCGTCACCGTGGTACTTCCCTTAGCAATCGCCGTCACTGGGATCAAAGCTGATAGTGCAAAGGTCTGAACTTCAACTGTCGCAGGAATCTCAACAATCCCAGTCGGATTTGCAGCAACTGCAAATGATGCAGGAGCACCAAAGACCGGCATATCGAGATACAAGGTCGCTGACGCCTGGTCTCCTTCAGTCAGCTCCATGGGATCTGGTTCAACCTTTGTCGCTACAGGAGTGGCATCTTGGGCTACTACGTTTAGTACGACATCGAGACTTACTGTGTCAAGACTGGCCGTCAGGGTAATACCTGACCCGATCTCCAGGGCATCAACAGTTACAAGCCCTACCATTTGACCTGCAGGGATCTGGACTCCGCCTCCAACTATCATTGCCGAATCAGGCGCACTGGAGGTCACCGCAACAAACGTATCGCTATCAACGGGACGCTGCAGTTTTACAACCAAATCAGGTTTTGGAACGGCTTGCGAACCCTTTTGAATATAAACAGTGTCTGGACCAAATGAAGCCAGCTTTGCTGCCACGTTCCTCCTGACAGCGTCGGCTTCGCTACGTGGCTCAAGTTTCGAGTGTTCATTGGCCCAGCGCAGGATTCCTGCAATGGAGGCAAACTCATCACCAGTCAAAGGCAAAGGATCCAGTTTGTAAACAAAGTCGTTTACCCGCAGTCCGCCAGTCACCTCAAATTCATTGTGAGGTCTTGCGTCACCAGCGCCAGGGTCTGGGTCTTGGTTGGTGACCTCAACATCCGAAACCTTAATCAAAACACTTTCATACGCGGCAGCTTGTGTCCCGCCTGTTGCCACATCAGCAGCAGTCACATCCACTGGAACTGGGATGACCTCCGAATTGTCAACAACGGTAAGATTTCTGACTTTAAGCTGGATCTGATTGTAGTAGCTATCAATTAAACCGTCGACAGTCACAACAGCCCCAACTGCAGGTCTGGGATTGATTGATGGGCCAAAGCAATAAAGCCCAGAGTACTCTGAACCCCTAAATCTTTCGGCGTCATCCTGGTCCACTTGAATGAAGAAGCCTTGGAAGATCCCATTTTTAAACCCATGAGCAGTTACAACAGCCTCCCTGACTTCAGCAACAGCTCCAGCTGGAACAACCCCCTTCTTGATGTCATAGATGCTTTGTGGGCAGTAGGCGTTACCCGGGTTGTAGTCAAGGGGACATGGGTCGCAAGCATCGCCTTTACCATCCTCGTCTGAGTCTATTTGGTCCGGATTGTAAACCGACGGACAGTTGTCAAGCTCGTTCGGGAATCCATCACCATCGCGGTCGTTAGGATCGAAATGGGTGCAAACATCTGTGTTGGCGTCCAGTGGACATGGGTCACAGACATCTCCTACGCCATCATTGTCTTCATCGGCCTGTTTTCCGTTGTCCATAGGTCTGATTGGATTGAAGATGGTTGGGCAATTATCCTGGTCATCTGGTATCCCGTCACCATCCATGTCTCCTTCCTTAGGGATTCCGTCATATTCCCCAGGTCTGAATGGCAGGCAGCTTGGCTCATTATCTGGAATGCCACAGAAGAACAGGTCATATTGCACGCTTGCAACTCTGAGTTCAGCCAGCGTTTTTTCGGTTTCTCGGATAGTGCATACGGATTTGGCTACCTCACACACATCAAGCGCTTCACAGCCAGTGCTTCCACCAGGTAGGCCTGGTACAAGATGGGCGTCGCCATAAAGGACCGTACCCCCTCGCAGGACTAAGGC
The DNA here is from genome assembly GCA_012840965.1 of Oligoflexales bacterium. GTDB lineage: Bacteria > Myxococcota_A > UBA9042 > DTJE01 > DTJE01 > DUVQ01. Next base: position 9,961 of record DUVQ01000132.1, read on the forward strand.
AACATCCGAGGGATTTCCGTCAATTACAGCTCTAAAGTCCTTGTGAACCACATTATGGAATATTGCAATATCCGCAACCTTTCCTACCTCTAAGCTGCCGACAACGCTTTCGATTTGGAACGCCCTCGCGGTTCCAATGGTGGCCATATCGAACAGTTCACGGTCTGTATAGAAATTATCAAAGTGGGCTTTATTCAACTCATCAGCACACGCCAATTCTCGCATCATGTTAACCGAACCTGATGCCGTCCAGTCGCTTCCAAGCCCAATGGTGACTCCCAAACGGCTGTACAACGTGATGGCTGCAGTGTTGCCATATAGGTCCACATTAGTTCTTGGAGACCAGATTAGGGCGGACCCAACCTGCGCCATATGTGCTATATCCGTGGCTGTCAAAGCCACACCGTGAATGAAGGCCGTGTTTTCCAATATGTTGTCTTTGCCTCCCGGTGCCGCACCGGACAAACACAGGAACTCATTTCTGGCAGCTTGGTTGACGCCTTCGGCTAGGTGAGGAACCCAGCAGTGGAACCCCGCTGTGGTCGTTGGGTCCGGCATATTGGGGTAAGCACAAGAATCAGTAAGCATTACACCGTCTTTGCCGTCACCAAGGGGAAAGGTGTCATACTTGGACTTCAATGCGTCAGGCAGGCCAATCATCGCTACATCGAGATTTCGAAGCAGCCCCTTGGCATTTCCAGAGCCAAACATCGAAGTGGCGCCGGCAACAATGTTTCTTAACTCGCCCCAAGCTGCCGCACCATAGGTTTGTCCCACTGGAATCTTTGGTTTGTCAGGGCCAGCGCCTTTTCGCCATTCGTGACGATGGTCGTAGCGTGCAGTTCCGTGGTCCTTTGGGGCGTGTCCTGTAAAGGTGATGTGGTCATGCCCATTGATTAAACCAGGGGTGACAAGTGCTTTTTGGCACACAACCTTGGTTGCACCGGCGTAATTAGAGTCATTACGACAATCGTCTCCGACGCACTTGATAATTCCGAAAGTATCGATTAATACAACGCTATTGCGGAGTATATCGTCTGGGACAACGATGTCTCCTTCCAGTGCAAGCCAAAGACTTCCGGCAGTTAGCTTACAGTTGTCTTTTGGGTCTTCAGGCTCCTCAGTATCTGTATCTCCCGGGTCACCAGGATCTCCAGGGTCGCCGGGGTCTTCAATGTCTGCGTCACCAGGATCCTCAATGTCTGCGTCCCCCGGATCTTCGATATCACTAGCATCGGCATCCAGGTCTACATCGTCATCAGGTCTAACATCCGCATCTGTAGAGACATCTTCACCAGGATCGGTATCCTCATAATTGGAGGTGTCACCACCCCCTGGTTTGTTGTCCACATCGTCCACAGGCCCTTGTGATCCGCCACAGGACACCAAAAACACCACAAAAATCGCAAGAGTTGCCAGTTGAAACCGTGTTGCCATTTGTTTTCTCCCGGAAAGGATAAAAGGATACCCTAGAAGAATACTAAAAATACTACTTTTGTC
>DUVQ01000133.1 GCA_012840965.1 Oligoflexales bacterium
GTTAGCAATCGTATATCTCGCCCGGACGATGTCACTAAGAGACAGTCGGGGTGGCTACGGGAGATTTTGGGCCCGGAAGGATGCCCCCGGACATGTTTTAAAACTGTAACGAAGAGATCAAACGCCATAAAGAACAAACAATCAGGAACCAAAACATGCTAGTTAGCAGGATCTGTAGTAGGGACAGGGGCAGGGACAGGATCAGGGACAGGGACGGGGGCAGGGACGGGGGCAGGATCAGGGACAGGTCCAGGGACAGAATCAAGAAGAATTAACTTTGGGGGAAGGACCAAGAATCGACTAGACGCGCTCGATGAGGCCGGCAGCGCCCATTCCGCCACCGATGCACATGGACACCACACCGTACTTGCCGCCCGTCTTGATCAGATTGTGAACAACCTGAACAGACAGCTTCGCACCAGTACATCCCAGTGGGTGGCCAAGAGAAATCGCCCCACCATTCGGGTTCAGCTTGGACGGGTCAACTTGGTCACCAAGCACCTTCAAGCAAGCCAAAGCCTGAGCCGCAAACGCCTCGTTCAGCTCGTAAACACTGATGTCCTTGTCCGCCAACCCAGTCTTCTTGAACAGCTTCGGAATCGCCTCCGACGGCCCCATACCCATCAACTCCGGTGGAACACCAGCCACCTGGAAGTTCACAAATCGAGCCAAAGGCTTCACGCCATAACGCTTAACCGCTTCCTCAGACATCAAAATGACAGCCGCACCACCATCAGAAACCTGGGAAGAGTTACCAGCAGTCACAGTACCATTAGCCTTAAACGCTGGTTTCAGCTTGGCCAACCCAGCCATACTGGTATCAGCACGAGGCCCCTCATCAGTATCAAAGGTAATCAACTCACCCTTTTCATAGTCAAAAACCTTCAAGGGCACGATTTCATCTTTGAACTTGCCGGCGGCGATTGCCGCAGTTGACCTTTGGTTTGAGGTCAGTGCGAACTCATCCTGCATCTCACGGGTGATTCCGTACTTGTCGGCCACCAGCTCAGCAGTAATACCCATTGAAGTGTATGCCTCTGGATAGTTAAGCATCAGATCTGGATCCGGCAGCAAGTTGTAGCCACCCATTGGAACGGTTGACATCGACTCAACACCACCGGCAACCACCACATCCATATAGCCAGCAGCGATTGCCTGGGCGCCCTGCGCGATTGCCTGCAGACCAGAGCTGCAAAAACGGTTAATCGTCATACCAGGAACCGTATAAGGCATACCCGCCTTATAAACGGCAATACGACCAATGTTCATGCCCTGGCTACCCTCTGGGAATGCACAACCGATGATTACATCGTCAACATCTTCCTTTGGAAACTTGTCGGCAATCCTCGCCAAGGCTTCCTTGATAGGCTCGCCAATCAGGTTTTCTGGACGATAGGAACGTAAGGTACCTCTGTTGGCCTTACCAACGGCCGTACGAACAGCTGAAACAATGTAAACGTTTTTTGACATTTCTAAACCCCTCAATGGCCGAGACCCGCAATTCGCATGATCCCGCGCCGCAAATTGTAAGAACGGGCCCCCTGAAAGCTTTCAAGGGGCCATCAAAGAACTAGTTGCGCAGTGGCTTACCCGTCGCCAGCATGTGCTCAATACGATCTTGGGTAGCCTTTGTACCGCATAGATACAAGAAGCCTTCCTTTTCAAGGTCTAACAGGTGCTGCTCGGTAACCACAGTACCAGGCCGCACGTCACCACCAGTTAAAACCTTGGCGATCTGCTTGCCGCACACCACGTCGTGTGGAGTCGCAAAGCCGCCTGACGCAAACTGCTCAAGACCAGCCAAGAACAAGGCAGCCCCATCAGTACCAGGCATCACCAAGTAATCTGGCGGCAGCGGCGCATTGTAACCAGCCCTGTACAATCCAAGCGCAGTCTGCTTGGCGTCATAAATCAAGCGGTCGCGGTTCAAGGTGATGTTGTCCATCGGCCGCAGATAACCAAGGCTCCTGGCCTCTTCCGCCGACTTTGAAACCTTGGCGGTAGCGATGTTTTCAAACGCCTTTTGCAGCATTGGCATTCTGGAAACACCCTTCATATCACCTGGAATCCCAGCCAACATGCGGCATACCGACTCTTTACAACCACCACCAGCCGGCAAAACGCCAACGCCAACTTCGACAAGTCCCATGTACAGCTCGGCGTGGGCCTGAATGCGAGTACCATGAATGGCCACTTCGCAGCCACCACCAATCGCCATACCGTAGGGAGCGGTAACAACAGGCTTGCGGCAGTATTTCATGCGCATCGCGCCTTGCTGCAGTTGGTCAACGACTTCACCCAGCATTTCCCAGTTTTCCATCTGAGCAGCCATCAGAACCATCGCAATATTGGCTCCGGCGCTGAAATGCTCGGCATGACCACCGATGACCAAGCCGTTCCAGTTCTGCTCGACTTCATCAATGGATTCGTGAAGCATCGTGATGATGTCCTCGTCCAAAGAGTTCATCTTGGTGTGGAATTCCAGACCAGCAATGCCATCACCCAAGTCATACAGTGTGGCGCCAAAGTTTTCCTTGACCACGCCACCAACTTCCTTGATGTCAGGCAGGAAAATGAAGGATTCAGGCTTGTCCACTTGGATATAGCTCTTGCTGGCAAAATCCCAATAGTACTTCACGCCACCTTCACGCTTGTAGAAAGTGCCCTCAGATTGTTCCAGCATTTCATCGACCAACGCTGGGACAGTCAGCCCCATTTCCTTCATCTTTGCAACGCTGTCAGCAACGCCAATGGCATCCCACACTTCAAACGGGCCTAGCTCCCAGTTAAATCCCCACTTCATCGCGTTGTCGATGTTGACAACGTCATCAGCAATCTCACCAATTCGCTTGGCGGTGTACGCCAAAGTGGCAGCCAGCGATTTCCACGCCAGCTCTTGGCCACGGTCCTCGCCGTTAAGCAACGTCGCCACTCGCTCGCCTGGGTCATTAACGCCCTTGGTCGCCTTTACAGAATCAAAGTTTGGTCTGGTAGTTGGAACATATTCCATCGTCTTCCAGTCCAGATACAGCGAAACGCGCTTGCCGTCTGCATCCACGTCCTTTTTGTAGAATCCACCCTTGGTCTTGCCACCAAGCCACTTGTTTTCAACCATCTTGTGGACGAAATCAGGCAGTGTAAACACGTCCCGCTCGTCATCCTCAGGCAGGTTGTCATAGCAGTTGGCAGAAACGTGTTTGTAGGTATCAACACCAACCAAGTCAGCCGTCTTAAACGCCGCTGAACGTGGGTGGGCCATTGGTTTTCCAAAAACCACGTCCACTTCTTCAATGGTGTAGTCGCCCTCAATCATAAGCTGGATGGTCTTGTTGATGGCGTAAACACCGATACGGTTTGCAACAAAGTTCGGGGTGTCCTTACCAAAAACGATACCTTTACCCAAAACGTTAGTTCCAAAATCAACCCATGTATCAATGACTTCCTGATCGGTTTCAGGACCGGCCACCAATTCAAGCAGCTTCATGAAACGCACAGGGTTAAAGAAGTGCGTTACCAAAAAGTTTTGCTTAAACATTGGGCCAAAGCCTTCAGTCATTGAAGCGATAGACAGACCGGAGGTATTCGAGGAGACAATGGCTCCCCACTTCATCAGTGGTTCAATCTTTTGAAACAGGGCACGCTTAATGTCCAGGTTTTCAACGACAGCCTCAATAATGATGTCGCACTCGGACAGCAGCTCAAGGTCGTCTTCAAGGTTTCCAGGGGTGATAAGCGATGCCAGCCTGCCGTGGAAAAACAGTGGTGCCGGTTTAAATTTCTTGGCAACCTCAATGCCATTCAGGGCAAACTTGTTGCGCAGCTCTTTAATCTGTTTTTCCTCATCAGTCAGATTTGGCGGCACGATGTCAAGCAAAACGGTAGGAATCCCAGCATTTGTCAGGTGAGCCGCAATCCCGGCGCCCATAACTCCCGCCCCGAGAACCGCGGCCTTTTGAATTCTACGAGCCATAGTAGTACCTCCGATAAAAGACAAGCCTACGGTCGTCACTCAGAACTCAAATCCACTGTTTATTAAGCAGCCCTTTGAAGGCGCTGATGAACGACCGCCGCGTTACAGGAAGCATAACGCTCCACCACACTGATGACGTCAAGGATAGCCGTGTTTTTTTGGAAAGCAAACACCTATCCAAGAAATATTTCATCCGAGTTTAAAAAGACGAATAATGTAAGGAATTTGGCAGGGTTTCAGGGGTCAATTTTTTGTAAAAAAGACTTCAAACCCATGGGAAGGATTATGAGCAACCAGAGGTGGCCCCACAGTTGTTACATTTGTAACAAGAACCCGAACGCACCATTACAAATCCGCAGGTTGGACAAGGAGGAGCGTCTTCTTGATTTTGGAATAAAGTGGTCTGAAGTGGACTTTCCCGGACCACTCCAGAAGAGGCTTCTAGGTCGACGCCAGCATCAGTTGGAACCACATGGTCATCAGAATCTACAAACTTCAGTTCAAGCCACCTGAAAATGTAGTCCACTATGGACTTGGCATATCCAATCGCAGGGTTTCCAGAGTAGCCATTAGGTTCAAAGCGAACATGTGCAAACTTGCCAACCAGCACCTCCAAAGGCACCCCATACTGAAGCGCCAACGATATTGAGGTCGCAAACGAGTCCATCAACCCGTTGATTACACTACCCTGCTTTGCCATGGTCACAAAAATCTCGCCAGGCTTACCATCTTCATACATACCAACGGTGATATAACCATCCATCCCCGCAATGCTGAATTTGTGGGTCAATGACTGGCGCTCATCAGGCAGCCGCCGCCGCAGGGGCTGGTAAGGGTCCACCACGGGTTTTTCCGCCTTTTCGTCATCGGCCTTCTTGGTAACCACGGGCTGTGCCTTGGAGCCATCCCTGTAGATAGCAATCGCCTTCAAGCCCATTTTCCAGGCGTCCACATAGGTCTGATACACATCTTGAACCGTTGATTCCGCAGGCATATTTACAGTTTTGGAAATAGCCCCCGACAAAAACGGCTGTACAGCTGCCATCATCTTGACGTGACCACTAACACCTATGAAACGCTCACCGCGCCCAGGCTTAAAAGCGCAGTCAAACACCGCCAAATCCTCGTCCTTCAGGTGGGGGGCACCTTCGATGGTGTCAGACTCATCGACATGCTTCAAAATCTCTGAAATTTGGGAAGCATCGTAGCCAAGCCTGGCCAAAGCCGGCCCCACGGACTGATTCACGATCTTCATCAGACCGCCACCAACCAAGCTTTTGTATTTGACAATGGCCAAGTCAGGCTCAATACCCGTTGTATCACAGTCCATTTTGAATCCTATGGTTCCAGTTGGCGCCAGCAAGGTCGCCTGGGCATTGCGGAATCCATATTTTTCACCCAACTTGATAGCCCTATCCCAGGACTCCCTAGCGGCGTCATAAAGCCGAGGCTGGACATGCGACACATCTATGTCATCCATTGCGTTGCGGTGTTTTCGCATCACCTGCATCATTGGCTGGCTGTTTTTGTTGTACTCGGAAAAAGGCCCAAGCTTAGCGGCAATCAACGCGCTTTCGACATACGCCTCACCTGTCATCAAGGCCGTGATCGCCGCTGCCATGGCCCGCCCACCGTCGCTATCGTACGGAAGCCCCCAGTTCATCAACGCAGCACCAAGGTTTGCGTATCCAAGCCCAAGTGGCCTGAATTTATGGGAATTATCGCCAATAGCGGGGGTTGGATAAGACGCCTGGCTAACTATCACTTCTTGAGCCAAGATAAAAGTGCGAACAGCATGTCTGAATTTATCCGTATCAAAGCTCCCATCACCATCAACAAACTTCATCAGGTTTAAAGAAGCTAAGTTGCAGGCCGAGTTATCAATAAACATGAACTCGGAACATGGGTTTGAAGCGTTAATACGAGCAGAGTTTGGACAGGTATGCCAATCGTTTACAGTGGTATCAAATTGCATCCCAGGATCGCCACAAGCATGTGCCGCAGCTGCGATTTTTTCCATAACGTCCCTGGCCTCAAAGGTTTCCACCGCTTCGCCAGTCGTCACTGCCCTGGTTTTCCACTGCGCGTCCTCTTGGACGGCGCGCATGAATGCATCGGTAACTCGCACCGAGTTGTTGGCGTTTTGGAACTGAATCGACTCGTAAGCCTCACCACCAAAGGAGCCGTCATAACCAGCTGCAATCAGGGCATGAGCCTTTTTCTCTTCGTGCACCTTGGCATCAATAAACGCCATAATATCAGGGTGGTCCACATTTAGAATCACCATCTTTGCAGCACGACGAGTTTTTCCACCACTTTTAATGGCGCCAGCAAACGAGTCAAACCCCTTCATAAAGCTGACGGGTCCAGACGGCTGTCCACCACCTTTCAAGGCCTCCTTAGAAGAACGAATGGTGGAAAAGTTGGTCCCAGTACCAGACCCAAACTTGAACAACATCCCTTCGGTCTTGGCCAGCCCAAGGATGGACTCCATGTCGTCCTCGACGCTGTTGATAAAGCAGGCAGAACACTGTGGATGAGGCTCTACTCCAACGTTAAACCACACTGGACTGTTAAAAGTGCCATATTGGTGCAGGATCAGATAAGCCAGTTCATCCCTGAAGGCTGAAGCTTCTTCACCTTTGGCCAGATACCCGCCCTTGACTGCCCAATCAGCCAGCGTGTCGACCACACGCCCGATCAAGACCCGCACAGAGCGCTCGCGAGAAGGAGTCCCCAACGCCCCTCTGAAATACTTGGACGCGATGACGTTGGTGGCAGACTGGCTGTAGGGCTTTGGAAAATCCATGTCTTCCTGACGAAAAACATCGACTCCATTTTCCCCTGTAATTACAGCGTTGCGTTTTTCCCATTCAATGGAATTAAAAACGTCAAGCCCAGCCTTGGTAAACAGGCGTCGGATTTTCAGGTTGTCACCTGATTCACCCTTTCCAGCATCCTTGCTAACCCGTTCGACCTGTGAAACCACACTTGTCTCTTCCATGGCATCAACCTCCAGCTTTTTTGCCTCATCAACTGTGTCTTCACCCTTTAGAAAATCAGGGCCATCAAAGTCTTCACTTGCGAGTTCATCAACATCGCGGTCATTGACAGAGGAGTCTTGAAAAGGGTCCTGCTCAATCTCAGGTTCATCAAGCTCGGGCTCGTCAATCTCAGGTTTATTAACCTCTGGTTCTGGCTCTATGAAGTCAAAATCGAAACTAGTCTGTCTGTTGTCGGCCATTGCAACACCTCGCACTACAACTGCCAGTCGACTCGACACAACCATCCGCACTACGATTCGGCCATCGTGGTGTTTTTGGGGTCGAACAGGTAAATCGTAAGTGAGCTATTTGTGCCTGTCAAACTATTTTCCACTAGATGTTGTGGTTTGAAACAACCAAAACCACAATCCCTTGTTTCATTAAGCACAGTTACAATTATTTTTCTACAGGTGATTTTTCTTTAGCTTCACGTCATTTGCCAAGGATAAAAAAGCTGGATTCACCATTATTGTCAAACGCAATAGTGCAACAAAACGTGGTGTTACATAATTTTTCACCCTAAGCGTGACATTTGGATCATGGTTTTTATACAGCTTCAAGTGGCTCAACTCCTGTCAAGCGCCGAAATAGAACCCACCCGAACGTTCTTTCTCCTTGTTTTTCCGCATCTTACACACACCAGCCAAGCTTTGGCTTACTTATTGCATGATTCGACTTTCGGCTTTCGGTCTTGGTTATAGGCCTGAAAAAGGAGGGCGACATGAAAGCGATGCAACTTCTGGAAACAGTTAACTCCGAAAATACAAATGAGATCCCAGCAAACTACGAAGACATCAGATCCATTGATCTTAATGACATCGAAGGGATGCCAACTAACAGTATCGTTGCCTACTTGTCCAGAATTGGCGAAACCCCCTTGCTGACTAGGGAGCAAGAGCAAGTTTTGGCCATCGCCATTGAGGAAGGGAACTACGAAACCTTCCTTGCCTTGGTCAAAATACCCTTTTGTCGTGACCACTTGCTTGAGTTCCCCAATCGCCTGACCTCTGGGGAAGTCTCTTTGACGGACATCTCAACCCTGGAAGAAAGCAGCCACGAGGATTGGACCCCATCGTTGACGGCTGAACTTAACGATTTTTCAGCAAGAATCTCGGAAATCACAAAACAATTTCGCAAACAAA
>DUVQ01000134.1 GCA_012840965.1 Oligoflexales bacterium
CAAGGTTCGAAAGTTTAGCGATTTTTCGGGGCCCGCGCCAGTGACAAAGGCAGGCCAGAGCCAGGGACAAGGGCGGGGCAGGGGCAGGGGTTATTCGTGGGGTTCTGGGTAGACGTGGATGGTGCCTTTGAAGTTTCTGATCGTGGTTTTGCCTGGTTCTCTGGATACCACGTAGTTGGGTAGTATTGGGACCTTGCCTCCGCCACCTGGGGCGTCGATGACGTAGTAGGGAATTGCCAGACCGCTGGTCCAGCCTCGTAGTTTTTCCATAATTTCCAGGCCTTTATCTACGGTTGTGCGTAGGTGGGCATTGCCCTGGTTTAAGTCGCATTGGAAGATGTAGTACGGCTTTACCCGCATCATCAACAGTAGGTGGTTCAGGCGCATGACTGTTGCTGGGTCGTCATTGACACCTTTTAGTAATACCATCTGGTTTCCAATCGGAATTCCATGGTCGGCTAGGCGCTGGCAGGCTATGAACGCCTCTCTGGTGCACTCCTTTGGATGGTTAAAATGAGTGTTTACATAGATGGGGTGAAACTGTGCCAGCATTTTCGCCACATCTTCCGTGATGCGCAGTGGTAGGGTAACAGGGGTCCTGGTTCCGACTCGTAAAATCTCGACGTGTGGGATGGCCCTTAGGCGTGACAACAGCTTTTCAAGTTTGTTGTCGCTCCAGGTCATAGGATCACCGCCGGACACAACGATGTCACGTATCTTTGGATTGCTGGCGATGTACTCAATACCGGCATCAATTTGTTCGTCATTTGCGGCAGTTGAAGGATCGGCAACTTTGCGCTTTCTGGTGCAGTGGCGGCAAAACATTGCACAGTTTTGAGTTATGTAAAACAGCACCCGGTCTGGGTAGCGATGAGTGACGCCTTGGACAGGCATGTCACGTTCTTCCGCCAAGGGGTCTTCCATCTCCCATTCTTCTGGCGTCAGTTCCGCCATTCTGGGGGTTGCCTGTAGTCGAATGGGGCAGCCTGGGTCATTGCGGTCCATCAATGCGGCATAGTAGGGGGGAATTCCTATATCGAAAAGATTCTTCGTAGCTTCCGCCGCGTTAAGCTCATCATCACTTAGGTTTATTACCTGCTCCATACCCTCGACGTCTTTGATACGTCGCTGCAGGTGCCAATGCCAGTTTTCCCAGTCCTTATCGGGTACGTCGGCCCAGGGACCACGAGGCGCAGGTGGAAATTGGGCAAGGATATGCTCAGGAAAACGCTTAGTTATGTCTTTGTGCATTCTGGACTCCTGAAAAGTTGCAATATGGTGTAGGACACCTTTTCTGGAGTATAGCCCATCCAGATTTCTTTCAGGCACTTAAAAACTGCTGATATTTGCAAAAGCCGAGAGGCTAATGGCCAAAAAGGTGGACCTGGTTGAAGAGGTGCGCGTTTTTGACAAAGTGGTCAGGGGGGACTTAGTAGGAAACTTTAAGTACTCATTTGCCCCCACTTTTGCCAATTAACACGATGAATTTGCAGGATTAACACTGATTGACACCAATACTGAATATGTATAAAGATGTTAAATTGATGTTGCGTGACCTTCGATTGGCAATGTCTGGCCTTGCAACGGGGGATATCTTGAAAAAACAATCACCACAAATACCTCTTGTTTTAGTGGCTTTGCTCATGATGCTGGTTGCTTGTGGTAGTAATGGGGCCACTGAAGACATCATCGACAGGGAATCCGATACAGATGTGGTGGCAGACACTGACCCAGATGAAGGTGACACTTGGGGGCTGGACCAGATCGACAGCTTGGATGCCGCCGATGCTGATGTTTCAGTGGATGATGTGGCTGACAGCTTGGATGCCGCCGATGCTGATGTTTCAGTGGATGATGTGGCTGATGCATTGACGGATACTGTTTTGCCACCGGACCGCAGGTGTAATGGATCCGAGGACCTGTGCTCACGGCCTTTTGATTTTACAGTTTTTGTGACCACACATAATGCCATGTCTAACGAAGAAGATGGATGGGCTGGCCCCAATCAAGGCTGGAACATGCTCAATCAGCTGAATGCTGGTGTTCGAGCGATGATGATTGACCTGTATGTGTGGGATAACGAAAAAAAAGAACCTGAAAGCCCCTGGTTGTGTCATGGTTCATGCGTTTTTGGCAGTAAACGTCTGTCTGATGCCCTAGTCGAACTGCGCGATTGGCTGTTGGCTAATCCTCGTGAGGTGGTAACGCTAATCCTTGAAAACCTTGTGCCTGGTAATGAGGTCATAAAGACGTTTGAAGAGGCCGGATTGGGACCGTTTTTACATGCTCAAGTTCCAGGCGAGGCATGGCCTACCTTGGGCAGTATGATCGATGACGGGCGCCGTTTGGTGGTGTTTACCCTTGACCTCCAGGGTGGTGATGCCCCTTGGTTCATGGCGCAGAGCGACCATGCGTGGGAAAACCACTTTGCTGCAAAGCGAAAAGAGGACATGAAATGTGATCGCCATAAGGGTGATGAGGATAACCCCTTGTTTATCCTTAATCATTTTTTGTCGGCGCCAATTGGATCCCCTGACCTAGCGCAACAGGTTAACTTCAATCCCTTTCTGTCAGAACGTACGCTAGGGTGTCGCAACGCTAGTGGTCGCCAGGTAAATTTTTTGGCTGTTGACTTTTGTGACATTGGGGATGTGTTTACGACTGTGGATGCTTTGAACGCGGTACCTTGGCACTCGCGAGACGACGAGCTGCGTATAAATCATATTCAGTTGCTTGGGACCCATAATTCTTATCATATTGACCCTGGTGAAGGCGCTCTTCCCCAATGGAAATACACCCATGCGCCACTTGACGAACAATTGCAGTTTCAGATGGTTCGTTCTATTGAACTGGATATTTATTTTAGGGCTGAAGGTGGGTTTAGTGTTCACCACATCCCATTGTTCGATGATCAAACTACTTGCGAGTCCTTAGACATTTGCTTGGGACTGGTAAAGGATTGGTCCGATTCCCATCCTTGGCACGTGCCTCTGATGATCTTGATTGAGCCCAAGGAAATACTTGGGAAGGACCTGTCCGACAATGGAATTGATAAAGTTGATGCTGCAATTAGGGCCGTTTTGGGTGATGACCGAATAATCACTCCTGACGATGTGCGCGGTTCTCATGCGACGTTGAGGGAAGCCTTGGAGGCGGATGGGTGGCCGACTCTGGCCGAGGCGCGTGGTAAGGTGATGTTTTTGATGTTGGACAACAAAGAAAACAGAACTACGTATCTTGAAGAACATCCAAACTTAGAAGGGCGGGTGATGTTTGCGAGAGGTGGTAAGGATGAGCCTTGGAGCGCCATCTTGGAGTACGGTAATCCCGAACGTGACGAGGCTGAAATTGTCGCGGCCGTCCAAGCTGGCTATTTGGTGCGGACTCACGTTGGAGGTCCGGTGCAAGACGCTGAAACAGCAGCTAGGCGCTTAGAAATCGCGTTACGTAGCGGCGCACATGTCATTAGTACAGACTTCCCAGTAGATCCAGGAGATGCCTACGCAGTAACCCTGCCTGACAAGGCCCCAGCAAACTGTAATCCAGTTACAACCGCTGATATGCAGCCCAGTTGCAGAAGCGGCGATGTTGAGTAAGCCACGTTAGCGCCACCTTCACCCCCGTCCCTGCCCCCTGCCGCCTGTCCCTGTCCCCGTCCCTGTCCCCGTCCCTGATTACCCCTACCTGGCCTGCCTAAATGCCTCTTCAACCTGAGCGGCCATTCGTTCATAGACCTCTTCGCGGGTTCCGTTGCCATCGATGACCTGTAAGCCTCTGGACTTTTCGTAGTAGTGAGCTATTTCACAGGCGTAACGGTCATGGTCTTCAATACGCCGTACTATCGTTTCGGTAGACTGATCATACCGCTGGCCTTTTTCAGATTGGCCTCGGCTTGATAGGCGCTTGAATAGTTCCAAGGTGGGCACCTGAATGTTTAATACGCAGGACACCCTTTGGCCGATTTTGCGCAAAAGGCCATCCAAGATGTAAGCCTGTACCAATGTTCGTGGAAAACCCTTGAAGATCATTCCGTTTTTGTCAGGATGTGTCTTGATGTAGCCCTCAACTTCCCTAATAACTATTTCATCTGGAATCAAGATGCCTTGTTCCATCATTTTTCCGATCTGCTTGGCTTGTGGTGTGTTGCGGCTGGCTGCTTCTGCCAGTAAATCAGTGGTGTTTACATAGTGAAGGTTGTACTCTTCAGCTAGTACCTTAGCCTGTGTACTTCGGCCTGACCCTGGCGCCCCAAGGACGACAACATTCAAGTGGACCTGTCTTAAAGAATTGTCGACTTCTTTGCAGATCTGCTCAAAGACTTCATCAGGACTTTTCATTCCGTCAATTGGAATCATGATGCCCTTTTCTTGGTAAAAATCCAGGACTGGTTCAGTCTTTTCTTTGTATTCCTTTAAGCGGAAATCAATGACTTCACGGCGGTCATCTGCGCGCCCTTCGATAGAGGCGCGACCCAAGAGTCGCTCGACACAGACGTCAGCCGGGACCTCGATGCTAAACAGGTTCATCAAAGAGGTGTGCATTTTAAGCAGCAATCCTTCAAGGATGTAGGCCTGCACAAAGGTCCTTGGAAAACCGTCAAACAAAAATCCGCGAGCTCTAGTTTGTTTGCGAATTTTCCTGATTGTCTTTTCCAGTAGTTTGACGATAAGTTCGTCGGAAACCAGACCTCCCTTTTCGATGATTCCCTTGGCGGCTAGGCCAATGTCAGTCCCCTCTTTGATTTCTTCACGCAGCAAATCACCTGAGGAAATGTAAAAAAGGTCATACCGTTCGACGAGGCGCCTTGCCTGGGTTCCTTTACCAGCTCCAGGTGGGCCAAAGAGCGCAATGTTCATCATACTGGCACCTTCCAGAAAGTTTGACCAATCATATCCTGGAATTGTCTGGTGGACTAGAGGTTGGCCAATTATTCCTTATC
>DUVQ01000020.1 GCA_012840965.1 Oligoflexales bacterium
ATCCTTCCGGACCCAAAATCTCCCGTAGCCACCCCGACTGTCTCTTAGTGACATCGTCCGGGCGAAAGCCGCCATGAATGGCGGCGGTGTTTATGCCCGGACGGGCCGCTGCGCGGCCTTCATGTCAACCAAGAGACATCGGGTCCCGGCAACTCCCGATAGCGCCCTCCAGGATTGCCCCCGGACCATGTTGCAGGGTGCCCTCTCGACCTCTTTTTAGCTCCAGACCCTGCTAAACGGCACAATCGCCTCCCTGTTCCCTGTCCCCGCCCCTGTCCCCGCCCGCGTCCCTGCCTCCTCCGCCTTTGGATTTGACAAACCAGGCTTCCTTGGCCAACATGGGGGCGACCTATTTTGGAGATTTGGTATGGGTAAGCCTGTTGATGTTCTTGTTGTGTTGTCGGGTTGTGGTGTTAATGATGGGGCCGAGATTCATGAGGCTACTTTGGCTTTGCTTGCCTTTGCTCAACGGGGGGCTAGGGTGACTATTGCGGCTCCTGATATTATGCAACGGCGAGTTTTTGATCACTTTAAGGGGCAAGAGGTTGCGGATGAGAAAAGGAGCGTGCTTGCCGAGTCTGGTAGAATCGCTAGGGGGAACATAAAGGATCTGGCCACGCTTGATGCTGCAAATTTTGATGGGGTGTTTTTGCCTGGTGGGTTTGGTGCTGCTCTTAACTTGTCGGATCTTGCCTTGGCTGGTGCTGATATCAAGCTTGAGCCGGTGCTTGGGGACTTCTTGTTGAAGGCTTACAAGGCGAAAAAGGTGCTTGGAGCTGTCTGTATCGCTCCGCCAATTCTTGCCAAGGTGTTGGCAGATGCCGGGGTTAAAGGTGCTAAGCTGACAATTGGAAATGATCCTGGAACTGCACAAGCAATCGAGGCATTGGGGCAAAAGCACGTGGAATGTAAGGGAGACTCTTGTGTGGTTGATGTAGAGCACAGGGTGGTCACAGCACCCGCGTACATGCTGGCAGCTGACATAGCCGAGCTTTTCAAGGGCATTGATGCCGCCGTCGCCGAGTTCCTGGCCCTAATCCCCTGACCCCTGTACCTGTTCCTGTCCCCTGTCCCTGACCCTGTCCCCGCTCCTGCCTACAATTCCTCTTCTTTCCTTATCTGCTTGGCATAATTCACATAAAGCTGGGCAGAATATTCCAGGCCGGCTATCTCTTCTTCCTTTAAGGGTCTGATCACCCTTGCTGGGATGCCAACGGCTAGGTGGCCATCTGGGACAATCATTCCTTCAGGCACCAAGGCGCCGGCGCCGATCACACAGTTTTCACCTATTACCGCGTTGTCTAAAATGATTGCGCCCATTCCAATCAGGCATCTTCGCTTGAGGGTAGCGCCGTGGATTATCGCACCGTGGCCAATCGTGACTTCATCTTCGATAGTCACCGAGCTTCTTTGGTTAGATTCATGAATGACTACGTTATCTTGGACGTTGCTTCTGGCCCCGATTCTGACTTTGCCTGCATCTCCTCTGATTACAGCTCCAAACCACACCGATGACTCGGGACCTATGTGAACGTCTCCAACGATAGTAGATGGTTCTAAAATGATTGCGTTCGGGTCGACAGTTGGGCAAATTCCATTGGCTTTTTTGAACATTGTTCCTCCAATTACGATTCCACCTTGCGATAAACGGTGCGAGTGGCAATACCCAGCAACTGCGCCGCCAATCGTTTATTTCCCTTTGTAAACCTAAGGGTCTGCTGGATCACCTGCTGTTCAATGTCTTCCAGCGGTGTTCCAAGCTGGATGGTCATATATTGCTTGGCAGTGGTGTCGCTTGCAACCAAATCAGGCAAATCTTCAGCCCTGATGGTGTCTCCACGGCTCAATACCACCGCATGCTCCAACGTGTTTTCCAGCTCACGGACGTTGCCCGGCCAGTCGTGCATCATCAAAAGTTCCATGGCATCGCGGCTAATTGTCCGGATGTCCTTGCGGTTTTTGTCAGCAAATTTGGCTAAAAAATGCTGGGCTAACAACGCCACGTCTTCCATCCTTTCACGTAAAGGAGGCATCTGAATTGCGATAACGTTCAGGCGATAAAACAGGTCCTCCCTGAAGGCGCCTGCCTTGACCTGCTCAAGCAGAGGTTTGTTCGTTGAGGCAAGCACACGAACGTCGACTTTCAGGGTTTGGCTTCCACCAAGACGCTGGTATTCGCCCTCCTGCAAAACCCTCAGCAATTTCGCCTGCATAAAGGGGTCCAGGTCGGCAATTTCGTCCAAAAATAACGTTCCGCCGTCAGCCAATTTAAAACGTCCTTCCCTGCGAGAAAAAGCCCCTGTGAAGGCTCCACGCTCGTGGCCAAAAAGCTCAGACTCAATCAGCGTCGCAGGGATCGCAGCACAGTTGATCGCCACAAATGGGCCCTGGGACCTGTTACTTTGGCGATGGATGGACCTTGCAACCAGCTCCTTTCCAGTGCCAGATTCCCCTTGAATCAAAATCGTAGTTGAGGCTGGAGCCACTTGCGAGATCACATCCAAAACCCTGCGCATTGCCGCGGAAGTCCCAATCAAGTTTCGTTCAGAGGCAACAGCCTCAAGCTGGGCCCTCAATGCCAAGTTTTCCGCTCGCAAAGACGCCTTTTCTTGGGCCCTCCGGACAGAGCGAACCACCAGCGGCCGCTTCAAGGGCTTAGTTACAAAGTCATAAGCACCTTCACGCATGGCCTCGACCGCCTTTTCAATGGTTCCAAAGGCGGTCATTATCACGACTTCAGTGTCAGGCTTAAGCGTTTTAATAGTTTTAAGCAGATCCATGCCATCCATTCCAGGCATTCTAAGGTCTGATAAAACGACGCCATATTCATCAGCCCGCAAGGCCTCCAAGGCAGCAGTTCCGTCAGATACCCCAGTAACTTCAAATCCTTCTATCTCAAAAATCTGGAGCAACGACTCTAACGCCGCAGTATCATCATCAACAACCAAAAGTTTTGGTTTATCCGTCTCGCCCAGCATGGATATCCCTCATAGATTTCACTGACCAATGGAATTAGCATATACCCCTAAATCAATCAAGGTCCGAACTACCGCGAAACAATCCCCAATCACTTTGTAAAAACAGGTTCAAGTAAACCTTTATTCGCCCTGCCTCCTGTCCCCGTCCCTGCCTCCTGCCCCCACCACCCCCCAATTGGACTTTTGGCCTACGATTAGTACAATAACGCGTGGCGTCATTGTGCACCATAGTGAGGTAGTAATGTCAGACTCTATAGAAAACAACCAGATGGAACTTGGCCAGATACAACAAGATTTTGAACAGGCTTGTGCCAAAGCCAGACAGCTACCAGACGTGGACCCGAGTGATTTGCTGGACCTATATGCCCTTTATAAACAGGCTGTAGTTGGGGATGCAAGCGGACCTCGCCCTGGTATCTTGGACTTGCGTAAACAGGCAAAGTTTGATGCTTGGGCCGCCATAAAAGGCATGCCTGTTACGGAAGCAATGCAGAGTTACACCAGACGCATCAACGAATTAATCGAGGAACTCTACGAATAGATTGGCTGTGGTCCTTCGCAGATTGTAACTCCAGCCTCAGAAGTATAAAATCTTGACTGGTCACTTTCAGAGGCTTTCAGTGTTGTCTCGAAATCTTCTGACAATTTTGATGTTCGCGTCGCTCTTGCCCGTTGCATGCGAGGAAGTGGACGATTACGCACCGGATAATTCCTCGTATGCTTCGGCTATTATTGGAGGAACAAAGGAAACTGGGTATCCAGCTGTTGGAGCCTTGACGATTAGTGATGGTCCTTTGTCCAGTAGTCTATGCACTGGTACTTTGATTGGCCCAAAGGTTGTCCTTACCGCGGCCCATTGCGTTAAGGGAAGCACAGTCAAGACTTTTGCCTTGGGCGATGATATGTATTCCGGCACAGAGTACGCCGTCTCTTTTGCCAAGTATCACCCGCAGTACAACGAAGAGGTCATGGAGTATGGCTCCAAAATGGGCTACAAGATGATAACCGAGCGAGATATCGCAGTTGTAGTCTTGCAAAACCAGGTTAAAGTCGAACCAATGCCTTTAAGCAGACAGTCAGCGTCAACCATGACTGGCAAAGCCATAACATTCGTTGGTTTCGGCACACGCGACCCCGATGAATATCTGGTTGGTGAAAAATACAAGGTTGACGGGACCATCTATGAGGTCTGGCCCAACGGTTTTTGGAACATCACCAATCCTAGAAACCCTAAAATGACCTGTGGTGGAGATTCTGGTGGACCAGTTTTCGCCCAGATTGATGGCGTGATGCAAATAATTGGGGTTGTTTCCGCTGGCGATGAAAGATGTGCGGAGCGCGGCTACAACACTCGTTTGGACGTCAACTACGACTGGGTCGTTGACCTAGTCGAGGCCAACGGAGGCTTTGTACTTGTCCCTGAATGTGGTGATGGGGAATGCAACGGCGATGAGACCCCCGTAACTTGTCCTGCTGACTGTGAAGAACCACCCAGATGCGGGGATGGCAAGTGCAACGGCGATGAGACTTGGAGGACTTGTCCTGCAGACTGTGAAGAACCTCCCAGATGTGGGGATGGTAAGTGCAACGGCGCGGAAACAAAGAACAACTGTCCCCAAGACTGCGGATACCCATGTGGCGACAACAAGTGCAACGGTGACGAGACTTGGCAGACTTGTCCTCAGGATTGCAAAAAACCTGAAAACCAACAACCACCCGATGCTACTACAGATACAGGCGTAGACTCCAACGAGCCAAAAGTGCCGCTTTGCGGGGATTCCATCTGCGAACCTCCCGAAAACTGCTTCATCTGCCCAGATGACTGCAAAGTGTGTGATTTAGAAGATATCGTTAACACCGCTGGAAAAGGGTGTTATGCAAGCGGCGCTGAAGCTTCAATCTGGCCCGTTGTTTTGCTGCTTGCTATTTCGGTTGTTTTCAATCGCTTAAAGACGCGTCGCGTCAAAGACTCACCTGATAAGTAGCTATTTCGGGTTGACCCAAATAGCTTTTAACTTCAGACTTTCTTAGTGATGGGGCCTTTCACGAGGGATTGCTTTGAGCTCACAAGAACGTTTTCCAGGCATCAAGATTCTTCAGGAAATTGAAGAACGCGCTCAAAACCTTGATGAAGGGGTCTCACTTTCAGAACTACCCACAATTTTGGACCGCCTGCATCTGGCCGCCGAAAAGGGGCTACCACTTGATGGATGGGTAGATGCAACACGTTTGGCATTTCTGACCATTCTCGATGCGTTGGATAAAGCTGAAGATTCCCTAGACCTTCCGGAATCGGTGGTAACTGCTGTTTTAAATTCAGTTCATTCAGACTGGTATCACCTGATCCCGATGCTTCCGCTTGATTCGCAGGTTAATGCCTGGAATTTACTTGATCTTTTTTATGCCAACAAGGTCAAGCGCCATTACGCGGAATCTTTTATGCGCGAGGCCGAAACCTTCATGGTCAGCTGTCCAGTTCCCGCAGTTCAGACGGCTTTCCAACTACTTTTGCGTCTGGCTTCCTCTAATCCTAAAGATGCCAGAATTCCTTGGATATTGGCATTTTTGGAAAGAAACTCCGGTGACGAGCATGCCCTGGTTGTGGCCTCTGTTTTAAAAAATCGGCTTGATGTGGCCTTTGCTATCCGCATGTCTGACGCCACCCCAAGGGTTAAAGACTCGATTTCCGAGCTTATGGCTTTAAACGAACTTGTGACCGAAACCTTTGGGGGGGAACGGGTTGTAACCTTAGAGGAATCGCTTGACCCTAGGTCATTTGCGGAGCTAAGAGAAGTCGTTGCCAGTCTTGAGTCACAGGCCCTTTCTATCGCCACAAGGTTGGATCCCAGGGACGACTTTTCCGAGAGTTTTTTGGAATTTGTGCTTGCAAGGCTATCCACTGCAGGTGGGCAGCTTGTACAAGCCACCAGAGTCTTTGAACGATTGACTAATAAGGGATTTTGCCTTGTCGATACCTCGACCATTCTGGCGACAATTTGGATAGAGCGCGGATACGAAGATGACGCCAAGGCAGTTTTGGATAAGGTCATCCCTAAGATTCCAGTGGTTAAAAACGGGGCTTGGCCACTAATCGTCATTGATGAACTCTATGCGATGGCGTGCGGCGGTTTCGCCGGACTTGATGAAGTTCCACAACGGTTTGTTGATAAAGCCCAATCTAACAGGACGGTTATATCGCGGCAGTTAGACCGAGGCTTTGCAGAAAACAAAGAGCGCGCATTATCTGCATTTTGGGATAGTCGCGAACGACTTTTGATGGCCTACCTTGGCCGGCATCTTAAGGCAGGCGATTTTGATGCAACAAGACTGGAGGGTGGCTCCAGAGTAATCAGTCTGCCGCAGGAGATGGCTTTTGTTACTTGTCTTGAAGAGATGCCAAGTATTCCTGAACAAACCAGGAGTGTTTTGCGACAGGCCACTGAAAAGCCAGTTCCTGCTACAGAAGTAATGCCTCATGTCATGGAACTAATGAAGCAATTAGAGGCACGAGGCCATCCTTTTGTGGAGCTTGCCAAGGATTTTCCGGGCTACGCTGCCTCAATGACAGTTGCCAAGGAAAGGCTTGCCGCTGCAATTAGAAATCCGTCAAGTGTGTTGGAGGTACTAAATAAGTACGTATCCTTGCCATCCACTCCCGACCATCTTCTGCTTTGGATATTCGAAAACAGCAAACTTGTATTAGCCAAAGGCGGATTACGTAAGGAAGCCTTGGAGATAGGGGTACTTTTGTGGCGGCAAATGCGTGGCGAAAGCGGGCGACAGATGAATGCCATGTGTCGAACGCTGGCTTTTGAAGGGCTGAATGATCCTGCTAGCAGGCCGCAGTGGCCGGATTATATTGAAGTTATTTTGGATTTAATGCCTGATTACACGGTCCAAAAAGAGCTTTGGGAATGGTTCGAAGAACACTTTGCTAAAGGCCCTCCAGACGAGATTAAGCTAGGCTTAACCTTACGATTGGCTGGGCGCTTGGAAGCCCCGTTTCAGTCCTGGGCTAGGGCTTTGGCCAAAGAGGGGATCGACGTTCATTTAAAGACGTTGGCAACCTTGAATGGACCTGGTGCTAGGCGCACCGTTTTAGAAAAACTTATCGAGCTTGGGGGAACCTCTGCCGTAGTAGTGGAAATTATTGGGGATTGGTTGATGACTAATCCAAACATTCCCGGTAACGAAATAGTCGATCTGGGGGAATGGCTGCTCCCAGCTTTGCCCAATCCTGAGCCAGTCAAAGCCTTCATCAGGGAAATTCTGCTTGCCAAACTAGCAAAATCAGAGGCTGTAGACGAGCAAAAAACGATAATAGAAAGGCTTTTTAGAATCACACCTGATGACCCAAAACTGGCTGCGATAATTAAGGATATTGAAAGCGGTAAAAAGCGTTTCAAGTGGATTTTGATTGCTACAGCAGGCACTGCGGTTGTCATAATCATTATATTGGCACTTATTTTTATCTAAGGAATCAAGCCAGGCCGGTCAAAACCAACATTGAGGTAATTGATGAATATGAAAAAAGCCCCATTACTTGCTTTTGCCACACTATTTTTGGTGGTAGCGGAGGTGCATTCCATGGAAAACCCGATTCGGGAACCTGAAATCAGAGTCGAAAAACTTTCAAATGGACTGACAGTTTTTTTGCTTGAAGACCATTCTGTCCCCTTGGTGGCTGTTGACGTCAATTACCACGTTGGGGCCAAAAATGAAAAGGTTGGGCGCACTGGTTTTGCCCATCTTTTTGAGCACTTGATGTTCCAGGGCTCGCAAAACTACAACGACGACTACTTCAAGCCGCTTCAGGATATTGGAGGCCAAGTAAATGGGGCGACCTCAACTGACAGGACCAGGTACTGGGAGGTCGTGCCTGCAGGTTACTTGGAAAGGGCCCTATGGCTTGAGGCTGACCGCATGGGATTTTTGCTTGAGGCAACTGACCAAGAGCGGCTGGATAATCAGCGCTCGGTGGTTCAAAACGAGCGACGTCAAAACTATGACAACCGTCCGTATGGCACCGTTTGGGAACAGTTATTGGCAGTTTTATATCCCCCAAATCACCCATATTCTTGGCCAACTATCGGTTATATGGACGATATTGCGGCTGCTACGCTGAAAGACGTCCAGGAGTTCTTTAAGACGTACTACTCCCCAAACAATGCCTCGATTGCCTTGGTTGGCGATTTTAATTCCGATGAAGCGCTTAAGCTGATTGATCGCTATTTTGGGGCGATTCCACCTGGACCGCCAGTATCCAGGATTGCATCATGGGTTCCAACGCTTGAAAAGGATGTTGTGCTGGAAATCCAAGATAGAGTCCAGTTACCAAGGACTTACAAAGCCTGGATGTCGGTACCCCTGTACAACGAAGACGATGCTGCCTTGGACGTTCTTGCGCAGATCATAGGTGGAGGAAAGACCTCGCGGCTGTACAAAGAGCTGGTGCAGGAACGGCAGATTGCTCAAGAGGTCTACACTTTTCACAACTCGTCTCAGATTTCTGGCGTCTTTTTAATGCTCTTGACCCCACGTCCAGATCGCGACCTGTCAGAATTAGAAGAGGCCGCCCAAAACATAGTTGACCAAGTCATCGCCAAGGGGATTACCAAGGCGGAATTGGAGCGTGCGCAAAACGCAATTTTGGCCGACTATGTTCGAAGCATGCAAAATATTGGAGGTTTTGGTGGTTTAGCCGACCAGATGAACTCCTATTATCACTACCTTGGAGCGCCAAACAAATTCAGGTGGGATCTGCAAAGATACCTAGATTTGAAACCGGCTGATATAAACCGCGTTGCCAAGCAGTATCTTGTTGCTAATAGCGCCACTGCTAGGGTGAGGCCTTTGCCGTCCATTGCGCCGTCGACCTCCGACGCTGCAACGACGTTGGACAGATCAGTAATGCCTGAAAAAGGTCGTGAAAATCCGTTTACTTTGCCAGCAAGGCAGGAATTTCACCTGGAAAACGGCCTGCGGGTGGTTCATGTACCAGATTCTAGGCTTCCCTTGGCTACTGCGGTTCTGATTATGCCTGGTGGCGCTGCAGCGGATCCAAAGGGACTGGCTGGGATGTCTTCCATGACGACTTCTTTGCTGAGGGAAGGCGCGGCAGGAAAGACCTCCCAGCAGATAGCCCAACTAATGGAAAATCTTGGAACAATCATTGATACTTCGACGTCTCCGGAAGCGGCAATCGTGTCAATGTCTACCTTGACCACTAACATCAAAAGCTCTTTCCAGCTGATGGCCGACCTTGTGGTTCGCCCAGACTTTCCGCCCCAGGAATTAGAGCGCAAAAGGGCAGAGCGACTTGTTAATTTAAGTAGGCTTCAGGATCAGCCAGCCACGGTAGCAAGAATGGTGGGTCAAAAGGCAGTTTTTGGTGACCATCCTTATGGCGATCCGATGTCTGGGACTCCCGATTCGCTCAAAGCGATAAGTCGCGACGACATTGTGCAGTTTTGGAAGCGGATTTTTGTCCCTAACAATGCTACCTTGATAGTTGTTGGGGATGTTCAACTAGATGACTTGAAAAAGCTGGCACAAGGGGCTTTTGGGAGCTGGCCAAAGGGTGAAAAGCCCAGTCTTGAACTGCCAGAGCCAGCTCCTTTGACCCATGGACGGACCATTTACCTGGTGAACAGACCAAAGGCAGTCCAGTCCAATATCTTGGTTGGCGGGCTTGGAACTACCCGACAAGATGAAAATATTCCAGTTATCGACGTTATGAATAATGCGCTTGGAGGCTCTTTCGTTTCCAGATTAAACCTGAATCTGCGTGAAGATAAGGGTTACACCTATGGGGCTAGAACCAGGTTTGAACACGGCAACAAACCAGGCATTTTTGCGGCGATGGCGCCAGTCCAGGCCAACGCCACAGTGGAATCTATTCGCGAAACTTTGAAGGAAATAGATGATATAGCTTCTTCGCGTCCTTTGGTTGGGCCAGAGCTCAAGTATGCTATTGATTCAATCGTTAATTCCTATGCTGCACGTTTTGCGACAGCTAACAATGTTGCGAATGAATTGATTGACTTGTACCTTTATGGATTGCCTTTGGACTATGTTGAGTCCTATCCGATCAAGGTTGCCGCGGTAACGGCCGACGATGTAACTGCCGTTGCCAAAAAGGTTTTGTCGACAAAAAACATGGTCATTGTGGTTGTGGGCGACAGAGACAGCTTGATTGATGGTTTAAAAGAATTGGGACCAGTCATTGAAGTTGATTGGCTTGGCATGCCGTTGAAATAGTTGCCTTAATAGCCGAAGAATTACCTCCTAGTTAAGGAGAGTAGGGTGAATTTTCGGAAGATCTGGAACATTTCGATTGATATCATCACCCGTATTATTGCGATTTGCTACTTTGGATTGATTGGCTGGTGGGCTTTAAAGGTCGTGCTGGCGCTGGGGCCAAAGGTTTTTGACCAAACTGCCACAGTAGATGAAATCAGATTAATCGTGGTCCGACTGACGGCTGTTTTGTTTTCAGGCCTGCTAGTTGGCATTTACATATTCCGCAGTCCTCCGTTAAGGAAATCA
>DUVQ01000135.1 GCA_012840965.1 Oligoflexales bacterium
TGTCTCGCCAGCCTTCGTCATCGACTAGACGGTGATTTTGGGGGCGACGTCGGGTCCCGGCAACTCCCGATAGCGCCCTCCAGGATTGCCCCCGGACCATGTTGCAGGGTGCCCTCTCGACCTTCTTTTAGCTCCAAATCCTGCTAAGCAGTACAATGATCTCCCCGCCCCCGCTCCTGTCCCCGTCCCTGTCCCTGCCCCAGTCCCCGCCCCCGTCCCTGCCCCTGTCCCGTCCCCGCCCCGCACTCCATTGGTGCTATAATGCTGCACCTTTTGGGAGGCGCCACATGGACGACCAGATTGCCCAGTTCAAAAAGCTATCGTCTGCATTCGCATCTGCAGCTAAGGCCGTTTTGGAGGCTCAAAAGGCGATGAATGCCAGTAAGCCTGTTACCCAAAACATCCAGACTACTTGTGAAAAGGCCGCTGCCAGTCTGCAAAAAATCTCCAATGCAGACACCCAGATTGCAGCCCTGCAAAAGGCACTGACAGCTCGTGGCACGCAGGCCCGGATTGAACTTGAAAAGGAACGCGCCCTGTTGGCTGGTTTGGTGGCTAAGGCCTTGCAGGCTCAGGGTTTGAGGGTTGAAGGCAACCTGCCACTGCTTAAAGTTGGCCACTTATCGCTGGAGTTCGTCTTTGGTACGAAGGGGGCTTGTAATATCTGGTTTGGGCCAAAGATTAGCCGCCTGGCTGTCTGTGGGCTTGACGCCGAGCAGATAGCCGCAAAAACTTGTGAGTTCCATAGTTCGCTTTTCGCTGCGGAATTTGACGAACAGGCCTTCTTAAAAAAGCTGCGCAAGGCTTACAAACTGGCCCTGACAACGGCCGGGAAAGGCGATGGCGACAGGGTGCCAATTGTGGCCTTGATGACCAATATGGCGTTTTTGATGCAAAAACCCACCTTTTTGACCGATCCTCGTCGAGAGTCTTTCACGCCTTATGGTAGGGTTGAATTTGCGGCTGATTTGTCGCGGCTAAAAAATAGAACCATCGGGGAATGGACTCTTCGCCTGGATGTCGCAACCATGGTGCAGACAAAACGCTTGGAAGACCACCTGTGGATTCCCAGAAATCCAGATGGCGCCCACTATGCGACTGCCAGTTTTGTTAAGGTTCAATAGTTTTTTGGAGAATGAGCAGCATGATTTCAGCGTTAACCACACGCCAGGCTAGGCATGTCATAGAGGTTGTAGGCTCTTCGGGAACGCCCCCAGAATGGGGATTCCAATTCTTTTCCGCCGGCCTGGAAAGCTATCTAAAAGTCATTGAAGAGGACTACTTACGCCAGTTCATCAAGGATGGCGGCTCGTCTTTCAAGGTCGTCGTCGGAACATATGGTGGTGGTAAGACTCACTTTTTGTACAGCATCCGCGAACTGGCATGGAATCACGACTATCTGGTTGCATACTGCCCACTTTCGGCGGAATCCTCTCCGTTTTATCGGCTGGATCTGGTTTATAAATCCATTGTTAACAACTTGATTCGACCTTTGTCACCAGACGAGCTGCTTTCTGGTGCCGAGCGTGGAATTGGGGCCTTCATCAAGGGCGTTTATGCAACAATGGTCGAGGCACTTTCAACTCAGAACATCGCGGCTGATGCCATCTCGGAGCACGTCAAAGCACTGGCAGCCGACTCCACCCGAGGGATCGAGAATCCGAATTTTGCCAGGGCTGTCAGGCTGGCAATCGAGGCCCTAGCTGATGACGACGATGACCGTTTTGAGCTGATGATCCAATACCTTACAGCTGATGGATATGATCGTAATGCTCACAGACAGGCTGGCATCCTGCAACCCATAGAACGTGGACAGGCTTTTGCGACCATCCGTTCATTGGTCACCTGGATCCGTAACCTGCGATTTCGCGGACTTATCATCCTTTTTGACGAGGCAGAACAGGCTGGCTCAATGACCTCCAGACAAAAGGAAATGATGTTGGCCAACCTTCGGGAACTGGTTGATCAATGCGGCTCGTCCGCATTTGCCAACGTTATGATTATGTATGCAGTCCCAAATGAGCAGTTCCTGACAGATGGCCGCTCACCAGCGTATGAAGCCTTGCGACAGCGGATTCAAACCGTTTTTGATTACACCAACCCAACAGGTGTAAAGATCAAACTAGATAAACTGGCGACCAACCCTGAAACTCTGATGAATCAGATAGGCAACAAGCTAGTTGCCATTTATGAGACTGCATATCGAGTATCCATGCCTACCGACCAGACCGAGTTGCTGGTTTCACTGTTGGCCCAGGAGGCATCAGAAAGGGCGTTTGGTGACATTGGGTTCAAAAGGATGTTTGTGCAGGCGCTAATCAGGGCGCTGCACGCTTCAAGGCTTGGCGAACCCCGGGAAATTGATGAAGATTTTGCCAGACAGATGATGTCTACTGGCGAAGAACCAGAGGCTTTTAGTTTTGACGAACCAGACTTTTAACAAAGGCGACACTGTAAAACACCGCGCCTATGGCACTGGTACAGTGTCAGGCTCCAGAATCGGAGGCACCGAAGTTCGAGTGGACTTTGGCGCATTCTCCCTGTGGCTGCCTACCAGGGAGTTAACCTACGTCTCCCAAGCGCTTAAGGTTGTGGGCGCTGAACCAAAGCCAAGTCAACCGCGCAGCCGTACGTCTTTTAATGCCATCTTACGCATGCTTGGCGCAGATCCAGATGAAGTCGACGATGATTTTGATGAGTCTACCCCACCTACCACACCGGCCATCAAGAAGGCCTCTCTGCCTACCCCTCGATTCAAGCCGGCCAGACAAAAGCGAACTATCCATGATTCCACAGCTATCGAGGCTTTCAGGCTTGGAATAGTGCCACAAAAGCATCTCGATGAATGGACGGTTGGCCGTGAGCGCGAAGTACGCATGCTTCGGAATTTCTTGCATGATCCCGCGGAGGGGGCCATTTTGATAGAAGGCGCCTATGGTGCCGGTAAAAGTCACCTGTTGCAGATTATGCTGGCCGAGACTGCCAACCACGGTTATGCAACTTCCATCTGCGGATTTGACCCTTCCGAGGCAACCGCCGCCTTCCCCAAGAAAGCTTATCGACGGCTGGTCAGAAATTTCAGGGCAAATCTAAATGGCAAAGAGCTTGATTTCAGAGGATTTTGGACTGAAGTCAGTAACCGCAAGAATTGGCGTGACGTCCTAGGTGATCACTGGTTTTTTGCCCCATTCCTGAAAAAACTTGTCAAAAACAAGGTCGACGAGGAGTACTGGGAGTACGCCGAGGCCCGTGGTCAGCCAGCCCCAAACAGGCCGACACTCCACGACTTTTCGACTTGTGCAAACCTCTACGTTAATTTGTTGACCGCCACAGGCCAGGCTGCCACCGAGATTCTTGGGATGGCCGGTTTTGCAGTCTTGTTTGACGAGGCAGAGGTCTCCAAAAACACAATGTACCGCTACCAGGCACAACGAGGCGTCAATTTTTTCAGAGGCCTAGTTATGGCTGCCAATGACGAGCCTGCCTTGGTTGAAGAGGACACCCATCGCGTTGAAAACACTACAGTTGGAATGGAAACTGGCCTTGTCTATTCAGGCCATAATCCACTTCGTTACAGCCATGGAATCCCATCTGGACTAAAGATGGCGTTTGCCTTGACACCTGGGTCCTTACAGGACGAATTTCATCGCACCAGGGAATCTATCCCCAGGATTGAACTGGATGTTTTAGGTTACGACCAACTCAGGGAACTATTTGGCAGGATTTCAGACACCTTTGCAGCGGTATATGGAATCCAACCATCTCCTACCGCAAGAGACCGGATGTTTCGCTTGTTGGCGACTTCAGACCGGGTATCCTCAACAAGGGATTTTATCAAGGCATCCACAGAAGCGCTGGATTTTATAAGATTTTATCCAGAAGGCAACGTGGAAGATCTAATCATTGATGGCCAGGCATGACCAAGATTGTCGATAGAACTGGTGCCATGGGCGTTTTACAAAAAAGCTTTCACGCTTTTTTGGGCAGTTTTTCCAAGCTGACTCCCATACAAGCGCATGCAATTATGCCGGTTCTAAGTAAAGAAGACTGCGTTTTAGTAGCCCCGACAGCATCTGGAAAAACTGAGGCCGCGGTAGCGCCTTTGTGTGAAAACATCCTAAACGGCCCTAGTCGCCTTGGAGTCAGTCTGCTTTACATAGTGCCAACAAGGGCGCTTTCAAACGATATTGAGGCCAGAATTAAAGGGCCTACATCGACCTTGGGCTTGGTAACAACTGTTCGCACGGGTGACAGACCAGCAACCGTGCGAAACACGGACCTGTTAATCACAACCCCTGAATCTTTTGATTCAATGCTCTGCCGGCAGCCTGACGTTTTTGAAAATCTGCAAGCCGTACTAATCGACGAAGCCCACCAGATTGATGGAACCGCCAGAGGAGACCAACTGCGAATTTTGCTAAGAAGATTAAAGGGATGGCACGTCAAGCAGAGGCCGCAATTTGTAGCGATGACAGCTACAGTTGCCCAACCTGAAGAGATGGGGCACAGGTTTTTTGGCAAGATACCGCTGGTGGTCAAAGCAGGTCAGGATCGCCCATTGACGATTGATTGGGCTGAGGATCCGCTAAGTGCCTCCAAGGCCATGCGAGCAGATGGATTAACCAAGGCCATCTTTTTTTGCAACAGTCGAAGAAAAGCCGAGACAGTCGGCTTGGAGTTGGCTAGGTCAAGCCAGTGGCCGAAGCAAAGGGTGATGGTCCATCATGGAAGCTTGTCCAGGAAGGAAAGGGAGGACGTTGAAAAGGCGTTTAAACGCTTTGAAGCCGCCTTGCTGGTGTCCACAAATACCATGGAACTTGGAGTGGATGTGGGCGACGTTGATGCAGTGGCGCTGGTCGGGCCTCCTGATTCATTAGCATCGTTTTATCAAAGGGTTGGCCGTGGATGCCGCCGCAAAGCTGGGATGAGGGCCTGGTGTATCGCGGCCAATTTAGAGGAAAAAAGCCAGTTTGAGGGCATTCTTAAGGCCATGAAAGAAGAAGGCTTGCCTGAGATTAAATCGCTGCCCGACCTTTCAGTGGTCGTACAGCAGATTTTTTCGGTTCTGTTTTGGGCCAAAAAACCCATCGCTAGACGCTGGATTGTTGAGCTTCTGAAAGTTCTGGCCAAGCCATCTGATATCGACCTTATCCTTGACCACCTTGTATCTGAAGGTTTTGTGGACACGTCAGGTGGCGACAAAGTCAAGGCGTCGACTTTGGCGATGGACTT
The DNA here is from genome assembly GCA_012840965.1 of Oligoflexales bacterium. Classification (GTDB taxonomy): domain Bacteria; phylum Myxococcota_A; class UBA9042; order DTJE01; family DTJE01; genus DUVQ01. Next base: position 5,233 of record DUVQ01000135.1, read on the forward strand.
GGGTGAAAAGGGTACTATCCACAGCAACATAGGCGATTCTAAGACAGTGACCGTTATTGACGACTCTACTGGGCGGGTGCTTGGCAAGGTATCCGCAGCCACAGCCGAAAGTTTCACCATGGCAGGAAGAGAGTGGGCAGTTACAGGCGGGGGTAAAGACGCCATTCGCGTTGTATCTCACAGTGGTTTAGGAGACAGCGGCACCCCTGTCTTTGGCCCTCGAACAAGTGTTGGCGCTTTTTACCGATATTTACCCGAGTCTTTAAAATAAGAAAATGATATTGTTCCCCCGTTCTAAAAGGCAGCATGCCTGTACACCGGGCTTAGCTGCTATAAGGCCAGTTTACACGAGAGTACCTGTAAAAACCGGCCTGTAACAGGAAAGAGGATAGCAATGGAAAAGAGTGCGCCAACTAAAAAATATCGCTTGGGAATGTCTGAACTAAACCATCGGGTTGATACCGAGCGACTTAAGTTTAAAACCACGGCAGAGCTTAACCCGTTGGAAGGTGTGATTGAGCAAGAAAGGGCTTTAGAGGCGCTTGAAACCGGTTTAAGTATCAAAAACCGTAACTACAACATATATATCGCAGGAGCTTCTGGCACTGGAAAGTCGAGCATTCTGCGCAGGCTGCTGAATCGGGTGGCACAAACAGGCGAGGTCCCACCTGACTTTTGTATGGTGCACTCCTTCCGCAAGCCTCAATCGCCACTTGTGCTGCAGTTTCCCCCTGGTCTTGGCATACAATTCAAAGCGGCAATGGAGCACTTCATCGAGCAGCTGCGAACAGAAATTCCCAAGACATTTCATAGTCCGAATCACCAAGAGCGCATGCAACGAATTTTAAATGAGGGGCTTGAACGAGAAAGCAAGGCGTTCACCGAGCTTAATACGAAGGCCCAAAGCTTTAACTTCACTGTCAAGCGCACCAAGGAAGGATTGGCAACTATCCCGATAGTTGACGGCAAAAGTATCGGAAGCAAAGAGTACGCGGAACTCAGCGACGAGCAACGGGCTGAAATAGATTGTAATCGAAAGAAGTTGGACCCGCTGGTGCTCAAATTTATGGATACCACCAGAAAAATTGAGCTAAGTATCCATGCAAAGGTTCAAAAGCTCATCAGGAGCATGGGAAAAACGACTATCGACCATTTTATCAAGCCGGTTCGAGCCGTTTATAAGTCGGTTAAAGACGATCCAGGTTATCTGAAGGCCTTGACAGAACATATTCTGGAAAACATCCCAAACTTCATACCTGATGAAACGGAACGCCGCAGAAGTGAAAGGGAGAAAAGGGATCCCATGATCGAGTATCAGGTCAACCTCCTTGTTGACAACTCGGAAACCCAGGGGGCCCCGATAGTTATAGAAAGCGTTCCTGCCTATCACAATCTGGTTGGAAAGATCGAAAAGCGCGTGGAAAACGGCATTTATTCAACCGACCACATGATGGTTAAGGCTGGAGCGTTGCTGCAGGCCAATGGTGGTTATCTGGTCTTGCAGGCTAAAGAAGTGCTGACCTACCCCTTTGCCTGGGAGGCGCTCAAGAGTGTGTTGCGTTATCAGAAGCTGATAATCGAGGAAATGGGCGAGGCTTATCAGTTTTTACCCACAACAGGTATTAGGCCTGACCCGATTCCAGTCCAGGTCAAGGTCATAATGATTGGGAGCAACTGGATTTATCATTCTCTGGTTGAACAAGACGATGAGTTTAATAAGGTTTTTCAGGTAAAAGCCGAGTTTGATTCCGAGGTAAGGACAAGCCCTGACTCCTTGATGGAATATGCCAGATTCGTGGCAACCACCTGTAAACGTGACAACCTTTTGCCAGTTAAACGTGATGGTGTCGCAGCAATCATCGAGTACGGGATGCGGCTGACTGGCTCTACGGATCAGATTACCTTGCGTTTTAACGAGATTAATAACCTGCTAATCGAAGCGGACAATCTGGCTAGGTCAGCAGGCAAAAAGCTGATTGATCGCGAACATATCAGTCTGGCAAGAGAACAAAGAAATCGGCGCATTAGCCTGTTGGCAGACAAATCACTGGAAGAGATCCTGGATGGGACACTGCAGATTCACACTGAGGGGGCGAAAATCGGCACTATCAATGGCCTCGCGCTGTATTCCTATGGGGATGTTGTATTTGGCAGACCTTTGCGAATTACGGTGAAGACGTTCCACGGCGCTCCTGGGGTGCTTAATATCGAGCGGGAAGCCAGCATGGCGGGCAGTACCTACAACAAGGGAGTGTTGATCCTGTCTGGATTTTTGGGTGACCGTTTTGCGCAAAAGCGTGCCCTGGGTGTGACAGTTAGCTTAACGGTGGAGCAGTCCTACGGTTCGATTGATGGGGATTCAGCTTCCTGTGCGGAGCTGTGTGGCATCCTTTCGACTCTGGCTCAAGTTCCGATTCGCCAGGACCTGGCAATCACTGGATCGGTCAGTCAGGATGGAGAAGTCCAGGCTATTGGCGGAGTTAATGAAAAGGTGGAGGGTTTTTATCGCATCTGTAAGGCGCGTGGTTTTACAGGTACTCAGGGGGTTATTTTACCGAAGAGCAATATTCGCCATTTGATGCTGGAACCGGAAGTACTGGAATCGATCAAGAAGGGGGAATTTTCGGTTTACGCGGTGGATAGGGTCGAGCAGGCGCTTGAGCTGCTGACTGGTATGCAAGCTGGTGATTTAAGGGCTGACGGTACATGGACGTTAGGGTCCATTTTCGACAAGGTCGCAAAACGGCTTAGTGAATACGCAGATGAGTCCCCTAAACAGAATAAAGGCGCCAGAAAGCCTGCTAGCAAGCGGGGCAAAGCATGATAATTCGCAGTGTTTTGCTGACTTCAAAGGTGACACTGTACGAGATGGCTTGCAAGAGCAAGGGGGATCCTGCTCTTGTGAGGATGATAAAGGAGCGTGATCCTGTAGTTGCACAGGTGGAGTCTAGCCATCTTGAGACTGTGTACGCCCGTAGTCGTGTTCGTGGGCTTTTGGAAAAACGCGGCATCAAAGTTTTTGAGGCGAAAAAACTTAGGTGGATTCCGAATAAAAAATACGATCTGATAGTTGCTTTGGGCGGGGATGGAACAGTTTTGGATGTTGCCAGGTGGGCGGATTCAACGCCAATTTTAGCTGTAAATTCATCGCCTTCCAGTAGTTACGGCCATTTGACTTGTGCGACGGCTGATTCTTTGGATGAGTTTCTGACCAAGATTATTGAGGATGTGGTTGAACCTGTTGAGCTTTCCAGGATTAACATCTTGATTGATGGGGAGTGTTACAAGCATCCTGCGTTGAATGATGTTTTGGTGTGCAATTCACTTCCGGCTGCTGCTTCGAGGTATGTGCTTGGAATCAATGGTGTTGAGGAGGAGCAAAAAAGCAGTGGGGTCTGGGTTGCTACTGCTGCTGGTTCGACTGGGGCTATTAGATCGGCTGGTGGGCAGATGGTGTCTATGCTGGATGGGCGGTTGCAGTTCTTGGTGCGGGAGCCTTTTGCTGGGGCTTTGGATCATCGATATGAGTTGACGACAGGGTTTGTTGGTGATTTTGGGGTGACAATTCGATCTAGGATGATCCATGGTTCGATTTACATGGATGGACGTAGAAATCGTGTGCCAATTGGTTATGGAACGGAGATAAAGCTGACCCCGGATGCACAACCGCTGAGGCTGTTCATCGATAAGGCTCGTATGCATCAAGGCGCCTGAGCCTGTTCCTGTTCCTGCCCCCATTTTCACACTTTCGCACCCACTGTCCTTGACACCTGACTCTATGGTCGCTAACTTCAGCCTCTGCTTTTTGTGGGGCGGAATTCTTTATGTGTGAACAAGCTAATGAGGGTAGGGGTTCTGGCGATAATAAGGGTGGTGTTGCGGAGCGGTTGCTTAAATCTAGGACTGTGTTGCTGTCCAAGGAAGTTTCATCGCAGACTGCTAAGTTGATTATTGAGCAGTTGTTGGTGCTGGAGGCGGAAGACAGCGAGAGTCCCATTACTTTGATTCTGAATTCGCCTGGTGGTGAGGTCCACTCTGGGTTCGCTATTTATGACATCATCAGGTTCTTGAGGTCTCCAGTTAGAATTGTTTGCGCAGGACTGACTGCTAGTATCGCTACCATTATCCTGATTGCGGTGCCCAGGGAACGGCGTTTTGCGCTGCCAAATGCTCGCCTGTTGATTCACCAGCCATTATTTCAAGGGTCCGTTTATGGTGCTGCCTCAGACCTGGAAATAACTGCCAATGAAATCTTGAAGACCAAGGACTTGATCAACAGCCTGATTGCTCAAGAGACGGGTAATACTTTTGAAAAAGTGGCTGCTGATACTGAACGTGATTTTTGGTTGTCAGCTAAAGAAGCGCTTGATTATGGTTTGGTGGGGAAGATCATTTCCAGTCGGATGGAGTTGGAGTAGCAGGATCAGGGACGGGGTCAGGGTCAGGGGCAGGGTCAGGAATTGTGGCGACGGCGGTGGGCAGGGGCAGGGTTGCGTGCCTTTGTTGGGGGTGCCTGCGACTGGGCGGGGGCGGCGGTGGGGTCGGGAACTGCTACAAACCTGCTTTAATGGTTAGGTTGGCGGTGATTTTGAGTTGACCAATCCGTGGCTTTCTGGTAAACATCCCCGTCCGTTCTCCGGGCGGAGGTATATTTATGAATATGTTATTCGGTTTGCTGTTTTTGGCCCAAGTTGGGGCTGGTGCCAGTGTGGATACTCCACCTGCTGGCGTTGCTGCTCCTGCTGCGCCGCCACCACCGGCGGCAGTGGCTGCCCCTGCGGCTGCTGAAGGCGCGGAAGCTGCTGCGGCGGCACCTGCCGTAGTCCAGGCCCCAGCACCAGCAGCTGCCCCGGCTCCGGCGGTAGCTCCTGCGACTGCTCCAGCTGCGGCACCAGCGGCTGCTCCAGCCGATCAGCCGCAAGCCAAGCCAGGTGGCGGAATGGTTCAAACCCTGATTTTCTTTGGGGTTATGATCCTTATCTTCTGGCTACTGATCATCCGTCCCCAGCAAAAACAGCGCAAAAAGCAAGATGAATTCTTGGGTGCGCTGAAACCTGGCGACAAGGTGATTACCAGCTCCGGCTTTATTGGCCGTATTATTTCAATTGATAACGACATTGTTAACCTGGAACTGGCGAAAGAGGTCAGAGTCAAAATCGTCAAGTCACAGGTAGTGTCTAATTACAAGGAAAGCGAAGACGCTAAGTCCTAGTTAATCCAGATGGTAGGGGTCTCCCTGCCACCCACCGGGGGCATCGAATGAACAAACGGAACCTGTGGAAGCCACTGCTGACTTTGGGCGTAACGTTACTGGCGATTTTGTACGTCCTGCCAACGCTGCTGCCTGCAGACACCTTGCCCAAATGGTACCCATTCCAGAAGCGTATGAGCTTGGGTCTGGACCTCCAGGGCGGTCTCGAACTGCGCTACACCGTTGACTACAAAAAGGCCATCAGTGACAACTTGTTGAGAATTCGGGATTCGGTAGTTGACGCCGTAGTCGACGAGCTTGCCCGTAAAGATGGTAAGGACCCTGAGCAGCTTACCAACGAAGAACGGGAAGCCTTGATGGCTAGGTTCAAGGCTGAAAGAACCGACTTTGATACCTTGCGCCTGACATTTGTAGACAAGGAAGACGTCAAGGTTGTTACAGTCAATTTGATCGACGATCTCAGAACCGACCTCGTAAGACAGATCCCAACTGGCAACCAAGTTGTCTTGAATCTGAACAAAAAGCGTGTGACTCAGATTCGCGAGGAAGTTGTCGAACAGACGCTTGATGTAATCCGCAAGCGTGTCGAGGCCTTTGGTCTTGTTGAGCCGGACGTCCGTAAAAACGGCGACACCGATATCGACATCCAAATGCCAGGTGTTCGTGGTGATGAGGTCGAGGCAGTCAGGGCAAGAATCGGCCAGACAGCTCAGCTGGCATTCCGGATCGTAGACAGAAGCCCAGAAGCCATCGAATTCTTTAACAAACACAGCGACAAACTCGCCGAGTTCCAGGCCAAATTCCCGGAAAAGGGCGCACTGTTGAGCCTGGATCGTGATGGTTCAACTGGCCAGTGGATTCTTCGAGCCGCAGCAGGCACCCAACACGGCGCCGGCGACACGCTTGCCAAAAACGCCGTCTACTCCTTTATAAAAACCTTGTCCATCCCGGACGATCACATGGTTGGTCTGGAACTGGAGGAAGTTCGAGAGGGTGGCCGAATCACCGAACGCTATTACCGGACCCATTACCTGTTTTCCAAGGCTGGCGTTACTGGAGACCACCTGACCAGGTCCATGGTCTTGTTTGAACAGCAGGGTGAACCCTATGTCAGCTTGGAGTTCGACGCCACAGGTGCTCGCCAGTTTGAAAAGGTAACCGAAGAAAACACAGGCGAATACATGGCCATCATGCTTGACGATGAGGTCAGCTCCGCTCCGATCATCAATGAAAAAATCGGCGGCGGGCGGGCAAAGATTTCGATGGGTGGCAACAGGCCGCGCCAAGAAATCCTGAATGAGGCCCAGGCCTTGGTGACCGTTTTGACCCACGGTGCCTACAAGGCCCCTGTCCACAAGATTCACGACTATGAGGTTGGACCATCGCTTGGGCAAGACACCATCGACTCCGGAATTCTCTCCTTGGTGGTCGGCGTTGCCTTGGTTTTCCTGTTCATGCTGGTCTACTACCGAGGCTCCGGCCTTATTGCGGTTGCAGGGTTGGCCTTAAACGTCCTGTTCACGGTGGCCATTTTGATTGGTTTTAACGCAGCTCTTACAATGCCAGGTATGGCCGGTATCGTCCTTACCGTTGGTATGGCTGTTGACGCTAACGTCCTTATCTCGGAACGCATCAGGGAAGAGATCAGGCTTGGAAAGGGACCACGAGCGTCCATGGAAGCTGGCTATAAAAACGCCTTTTCGGCAATCTTGGACTCTAACCTTACCACGGCCTTGACTGGAATAATCCTGTTGAACTATTCCAGCGGCGCAGTATACGGATTTGCGGTCACCCTTTTGATAGGTATCGTGGTTACCTTTGTAACCCAGGTGTTTATCACCAGGCTGATTTATGATTGGTACATTGATCGGTTCCGTCCGAACCATCTTAGCGTCGGCATCTGATTGGGGGGTACTTAAGCAATGGAATTGATCAAAACAAATACCAATTTCGACTTCATTAGGTTGTCGAAGTACACACTACCAATAGCGCTTGGAGTGACCCTACTTTCGATTGCCTTAATGATTTTTGTGGGTTTTGATGCCGGTATCGACTTTAAAGGTGGAACCAAGATTATCCTTGAGTTTAACGATGACGACAGGGTAAATCGTGCCACCATAAAGGAGACGGTCGACGAGTTGCTGGAACAGAAATTGCAGCTCGTTGGTACTCAAATCGAGATCCAGGACTTCGATGTCGGTAGTGCCGCCGCCGAAGAAACTGTTAAGTTTCAGATCTTCTCGGAACTATCAAGCCTTCTTTCTCCAATTGATAAGCTCGAACTAGCTAAAAGCCTTGAAAAGCACTTTGGTGCAGGTACTTTAGCTGAGATCCCCTTCAACGCTGGAGATAAGTTCTATCTGACCCTGCCAGCTGATTGGCCTGTAAAAGCGGCTTATGCTGAAGTAAAAAGTGTTTTTGCAAAGAAAAACCTGGAAGTCTCGGTCGTTTCTGACAAGGAACAAACGATAACAACCGACATGATTCGAGAAACGGATCTTTTGCTGTCGGCTCAAGATGATCAGGTCAAGGCCGAGGCAGACAAGGTCCGACAAGAAGCAGAGGCCAAGATTAAGCTTTTGAAGGATGACCGCTTCACCATCGAAGTCCAGGTTGTCAAGGACTCTATCGCCGCGGCGATGAAGGACAAATTCGGCGACGCGTTCAAGGGGGTACTTTCCACCGCTTCAGTTAGCGCCTCGGTCGGAAAAGAGCTGTTCCAAAGCGCCATGGTTGCAATGCTTTATGCTCTGATCGGAATCTTGCTTTACATGAGCCTACGTTTCGAGGCACGTTTTGGGCCGGGGGCCGTTCTTGGTTTGGCACACACTGTGTTTATCCTTTTTGCAGCAATAATTATCTTTGATATCAAGTTTACTTTGCCAATTGTTGCGGCAATACTGACCGTTATCGGTTACGCCATTAACGATACGATCATTGTTTATGACCGAATTCGCGAGAACATGCAAAAAGGCATCACCAGTGATATGGCAACGCTGATTAACAAGTCTATGAACGAAACTCTGTCGCGAACTATCGTGACTGCTATTACCACCATGCTTGCCGTTACATCAATTTGGTTGTTTGGTGGAGGGACGATTTCAGATTTTGCCTTTCTCTTCATCGTTGGAATTCTTGCAGGAACTTACTCTTCCCTCTTTGTTGCCATTCCTCTGACTTTGAAGTTTGATGTTTGGGCCAAGCGCCGTCGCCGCCGTGCCAGAGCATAATCGCTAACTGATCCCTTAAGCCTGGAGAACCCATGAA
>DUVQ01000136.1 GCA_012840965.1 Oligoflexales bacterium
GTCTCGCGACCTTGGAATCAGTTGCATGCCCTCTTGTTGCGACGGCTGGAACTTGGCGAATTTAATCAAGTCGCACAGTGACAGCAGGTCTTCGATTCGCTCTGGAGTCATTGTGCCAATACTTTTGCCGGTTATGTTTCGCATAACCTCGTATGTCGTGGCTTCAACGCCATTAAAGCCGAGACGCTGTCCCAAAAATTCCCTAATAATCTCCGATACTCCTAGGGCCAGTTCTGGCCAGCTCAACTCACTTAACAAGGCCTCAAGCTTGGCCAACGCTGCAAGTGCCTGCTCATGGGCTGGGATAGGCGGGGGTAAAGGCTTGTGAGCATCTTTCCATCTACGCCACAGTCGATATCCAATAATGGCCAATATGGCGGCTGCAATGGCGATTCCCAGCCCAGATAAAGCCCAAATCAGAGGGGTGTTTCTGACTCGTACCTGGACCGGCGCTCCCGGTGCCGTCAATTCAGGGGATACCTCATCTCCCAAGGTGGTCGACACGGTAAGATCTATTTTTGGGGTTTTGGCGATCTTTGACTGTCCATCAGGTGCCACATACGCGATTTCAATGGGTGCAATCGAGCTTTGTCCTGGCCTGACTGGTAATACAACCAGGGTGTGCGATTCATTGGTCCCTTGACCCAAAACAGCCGACGTAGAACTGGATTGCGAAACTAGCTTTAAAGGTGAAACTTCTGGATTTTGCGGGAAGTAAACTCGCGTGCCTTCTGGATAGGTCAGTGAAAACGTTATGTTAGCCTGTTGCCCCACCAAGATGACGGTCGGTTGAATATCAACGCTGATATCTATGATTTCATCTTGCTTTGGGATTAAGGCTTCGACGTTTTCATCGGCCTCAGTAGCCAGCCCAATTTGAGCTACCAGCAAGGTAGCCATCGCCAGGATTGTAATTCTCCCTTTATGGCTCACAGCGTTTTCCCTTTTAATCTTGCAAAATGCCCAGCCAGTGGCCTGTCATAGGCCGCCCCTGTCGAAAAACGGGTATACGGCACCTTAAGTCGCTTAAAAACCTGTTCCAGGGCCAAGTCCTCTTCCTGTTTTGTCTTGCGGTATCGTTCCAAAAACTGACGGCCTGTGTGCACAGCCTTCAACTCGCCGGTTTCAAGGTCCTGCATTGTCAGCACCCCAGCTGGAAAAAGCTCCTGCTCAATCGGGTCCCTGATCACAAAACCGTGAACATCGTGGCGCCTTGTAGACACTCGCAGCCGCTCTTCAAAATCTGCCGACAAAAAGTCCGACAAAATGAAGACAGCAGCACGTCTTTTCATGATGCGGCCCATGTAAGAAAGCGCCCCAGCAAGGTCAGTTGGAGCACCTGCATAACGCATTTCCAGGATTTCACGAATTACCCTAAGCGCATGCTGGCGACCTTTTTTGGGCGGGATGAAAGTTTGAACATCAGCCCCAAACACCAAAAGCCCAACTCGGTCGTTGTTACGCTGCGCAGACAGCGCAATAGCGGCACCAATTTGAGCAGCCAACCCCTGCTTGGTTAGCTCCTCTTTGACAATTCCACCGCCTGTCCTGAAGTCAGCTGCTGAAAGCCCAAAATCCATTGAAAGAGACGCATCGGCCAAAATCAGCACGTTTAATTCACGTTCTTCGGTAAAGCGCTTAACGAAGACCTCTCCAGTTCGCGCCGACACGTTCCAGTCAATAGTCCTAGGTTCATCACCAGGCGTGTAAGGCCGCACCTCATCAAAGGACATCCCGCGCCCCTTGAAAACGCTGTGATAACGGCCAGACAGCTGTTCATTTACCAGCCTTTGAGCGGTGATCTCAATCCGCCTGACTCTGGCCAACCGCTCTTTAAGCCGCAATTCCTTTTTTTGTTCTTCAGTCATTCCCATGGTTTGTCCTTACGGCACTGGAACTCCGTCAAACAGCTGTTGCAACAGGTCTTCAGTCGTCAGGTTTTCTGCCTCTGCCTCATAGGACAGGATCAGACGATGACGCAACACATCGAAACCAATGGCCTTTACATCTTCAGGGATGACATAGCCACGATGCCGCAAAAAGGCGTGCGCTCTTGCCGCTTCGTTTAGATAGATTGTGGCGCGTGGACTTGCTCCGTACCTGATGTATTCCCGCAGCCCCTTGATTCCGGCCTCTTCTGGATTTCTGGTGGCGTGGACCAGGTCAACAATGTACTGCTTGACCTTTTGGTCCATGTAAATCTCGGACATCACGCTTTTCGCACGCTCCAGTTCAGACAAGCTTAAAATCCGGTCGACAGTCGCAGGAGTGTTAAGCGTCATCCGCTCCATCACTTCCATTTCTTCTTCTTTGGTCGGATAGGTGACCTTCACCATCAGCATGAAACGGTCGATTTGCGCCTCAGGCAGTGGGTAAGTTCCCTCTTGTTCAATCGGGTTTTGGGTGGCCAAAACCAAAAACGGATCCGGCAGTTTAAACGCCTGTTCCCCAATAGTTACCTGGCGTTCCTGCATGGCTTCTAGCAGCGCCGACTGTACCTTTGCAGGGGCCCTGTTGACTTCATCCGCCAACACAATGCCCGCAAAAATCGGGCCTTTCTTTACACTGAAAGTGCCAGTCTGTTGATTGTAAACCTGCGTACCAGTCAGGTCTGCAGGCAGTAGGTCAGGCGTGAATTGTACCCTAGCAAACGAGGCGTCAATCACCGAGGCAATCGTCTTGACTGTAAGGGTTTTTGCCAGCCCTGGCACGCCTTCCAGCAACACATGACCCTTGCACAGCAGGGCAATCATCACTTTATCAATCAGGTCTTTTTGACCAACAATTACCTTTCCAACCTCAGCAGTAACTCGATCCACAAAAGCACTTTCCTTGCGAACCATTTCTGTGAGTACGCGAACATCTTGTTCCATTAGGTCCCTCCACCAAAGGCAAGCTACAAACACATCGCCTAGCTAAACTATTCCCTGAGTTTGGGAAAAACCATCCAAAGGGTGTGTATTTTCGAACGTTAGTCAACCCAAAAGGTTTTGGAAAGTTACTTTACAGGTGTAAATGCCAAGCGGGCCATTTGAGGCAGGTCAGGTCCAACCAAAGGACGTAGATAGTCTAAAAACTCTGGAGTTACATAGGAATTCTCATCGTCTAGGTACTTGTCTGGCATCCTTTGCTTGCCTTCGTTTACCCTTGTCAGTGGCACTGCGGACACTTTGCACACATATTTGGGACCAGGGTCGCGTTCAAACGCCACCATCAGGCCGGTTTTGCCTGAAGCTGCCAGACGCACAGCCTCTTCACCAGCCATGAAGGCCTCGTCCCTGTCAACGATGGAAACTCGGTCCATCCCAGCCATTTGAAGTGATTCGACTATCTGGAATTCGCCCCTGACGTTCAGGTGATCGCACGCCAAGTTTTTGATGACCATGGCTGCCGAGGCACCACCACCAGCTCCAAACTCCGGATTTCCAAACTTATCAAACACTTGGGTGCCAGAAACTGGAGTACCATCTGTCCAAACAATGCCTTCGCCAACTACGATTGAGACCAAGCCAAAGCGCTCGTAGCATTTTTCAATGTCAGAAATAAGCCGTTCCTTTGTCAGTGGGCGCTCCGGCACATAAATCAGGTGTGGCGGGTCAATTTCTTCTTGGCGAGCCAGCGCTGCTGCTGCAGCCAACCAGCCAGCGTCACGTCCAACAGCCTGATAGACCAGCACAGGATCTACGCGCCGCATGTCATATGCAAGGCGACCTCCTTGTTGAGTGGAAAGCGCAACATAGCGTGCCGCTGAGCCATAACCAGGGGTATGGTCAGTCCCATAGAGGTCGTTATCAACAGTCTTTGGAATGCCAATTCCATGAAGCTCGTACCCTTGGGCCTTACAATATTCGACCACTCGATGGGTGGTGTTTTGGGAATCGTCGCCGCCAATATAAAAGAAATATCGAATGTTAAAACGCTTAAGCATTTCCAGAACCGCTGGAAGCTGCTCATTTGCTAATTTCATCCTACAAGACCCGAGCGCCGACGACGGAGTGTCCTTAAGCAGCTTCAACGTCGATTCACTTTCTGCCCTAAGATCAATCAGTTTCCCTTCTAAAAAGCCCTCAATTCCAAAGCGCATCCCATAGATGCCATCAATATTGCCGTGCTTTTTAGCCTCGGAAATCACCCCAGCAAGCGAAGCATTAATGACCGCTGTCGGCCCACCAGACTGACCAATAACAAGATTACCCTTCATTAAACCTCCACAAGTCAAAACCCGGAATACCACTAGACCAAATTGACTTGAAATGCAATCGCTAGGGGGCAGGGGCGGGGACAGGGGCAGGGACAGGGGGATGATCTTACTGTTTAGCACAATTTGGAGCTACAAGAAGGTCGAGAGGGCACCCTGCAACATGGTCCGGGGGCAATCCTGGAGGGCGCTATCGGGAGTTGCCGGGACCCGACGTCGCCCCCAAAATCACCGTCTAGTCGATGACGAAGGCTGGCGAGACA
>DUVQ01000137.1 GCA_012840965.1 Oligoflexales bacterium
CTCAGATACAGTTTTTGAGCAGCGTGTTCTGGGTTGGCTTAAACGTGTTTGGCTGGCATCTAGTCGTTCGTTATTACTAAGGCACTGATACTACATGCGTTTTTGATATATAAGAGGTGGAATCCACGTATGGCGGCGTCAGTAAAAGTGCGTGAATTGTCGGTTGTTATGCCTGTTTGGAATGAAGAGGCGGTTGTACTCCGTTCGGTTGGCAATGCTGTGGAATCCCTTCCTCAACTTTCTGAAAGTTGGGAGCTAATCGTTGTAGACGATGGAAGCTTAGATTCGACTGGCAAGCTACTGGCTGCCCTTGATCACCCTAATGTTAAAATCCTGACGCTTGAACGGCATGTGGGATACTGGCCGGCAATTCGCAGGGGTATTGATTCAGCACGCTACTCTATAGTTGGCTATGTTGATGGTGACTCCCAGTTTGATTTACTGGATATGGGCGGCCTACTAGAACAAATTGGGAGCTTTGACATCGTTAGTGGCTACAGAAATCCGCGAAAGGATGACCCACATCGCCTAGCATTATCATTTTTGTACAACCAGTCTTTAAAGGTAGGTGCAGCTCTTGGTCTCCGTGACGTGAACTGCGCTATGAAGGTCTTTCACCGGGGTGTATGGGATGCACTTAAGGTGGAGGGCGCTTATTTCACTGGAGTAGCTGAGTTTATGCTAGTGGCTCAGCACGCCGGTATGCGTATTGGAGAAGTTGGAGTAAGGCATTTCCCCAGAGAGAAGGGGAAAAGCAAAGTCAGGCTTGTCGACCTAGCTTTCGGAGCATGGGATCTGCTTGGCCTGCTAATCAAGCTGAGGTTGAAATAAGGGCGCTAATCGTGTAGGACGAGGGCCTGTAGCTTGAGCTCATCATCTGTACGCCAGGTTTCAATTTCCGAAGACTGCAAACGTAACAGCACATGGGCAGTGCCATCTTCCCGCATAAAAGGTTTTAGTTTGGGCTCCAATGCCTTTATATCTTCTTCCGTGGCGGGGAGCTCGCCTAGGAAAGTGGCATTGCGTTTAGGTAGTTGCTCAAGTACAAGTGGCGGATTTACTTGCTGAACATCTGGCAGTACAGGGAACAAAAGCCGCCATTTGGTAGGCCCTTCAAGTTGGCACTCAGGCGTTTCGCAAAGTGGGAACTGCAGGTTCTGTACCTCAATTATGGGCTTCGCCTTTGTCAGAATCTTCTCCCTTAACATCAGATTGAACACTGTTAAGGCATATTCGGCCCAGGCTCTGCCCCCAAAATCCCTCTCCCAATCCATAGTAACGAAGGAAAAATCGCCATAGGTTGAAAGATCCTCTTTGGTGATGGCAATTGAGGTCGAACGTAGGCTCGTTCGGTGGTATTCAGTAGATGTCATGCCAAAGAAATCCGCGCTAGGCGGATTAAGCGTGCGTACAGCCAGCACCTGATCCATATGTCTTTGTCATTCAGCAAGATGCTAGACTGAGTATCAGGCTCCTCCTGGGTTATTTGCGTGGGTTCACTCGCCACATCTGGTACATCGTCACTGTTGTCCTTGGGCCTAAACTGCCAAACCAGCACAAGGGCAGTTACCACCAAAATCGCCAAAATTACCGCCAACTTCTTTGCATTCATCCAAGCCTCTTTTCTATTTGCTTGAGCCGCAGCACCTTACCCCAAGATAGTAAACGTCAGTCACAACAGCAGGGGCCATGTTATCAGTCAAGATATCTTGGGCATGACTCCCAAGACTTCCTCCACGCTTGACCCTCATTGGCAACCTTGGGTCCCTCACCTTGGCCGACCCATCATCATGTTTGTCCCGGTCGATGAACCAAAACCAGTCATCTTCAACCCACTCCCAGACGTTGCCAACCATGTCCATCACGCCATTAATGCTGGCCCCTTGCGGTTTGGCTCCGACTGGCGACGTTGTTCCAATTCCACATCCAGGTCCATCCTTGAAGAGCGTTGCATACTCACATGATGGAGGATTGTTGCCCCAAGGATAATTGCGGTTTTCAGTGCTGGCATACTCTAATTCCCATTCTGAGTTGCTGCATAAACGCTTTCCCGCCCATGCACAATATTGTCTCGCCTGATTCCAGTCGATGCAATTTTAGACCCAGCAGAACGCAACCTTTGCAGTTTTGAGACTTAATCCTTGGGTCTAACTGGTGGCGTTTTCAGGTATCAATTTCTGCGTTTAATCGACAAGGTCAGTTCGAAAGTTGCCACTAGCTGCTCTGGATCCTGGGATGGGACTACAGCTGTAACAGGCAC
>DUVQ01000138.1 GCA_012840965.1 Oligoflexales bacterium
CTAGGGCTGTATACCACGCAGTTTCCAAGACGGTCACAAAGACCCCGTGGTTGCAACAAAGTAAGCCCAGCTACAGTGACGAGCCGCCAAAGTTGGGGCAAGATGGTTTTGGGGTGAGGGAACTATTTGAGTTTCCTGGCGAACAGCAAACAGACCTTTTTTCTGATGAATTGCCGCCACCAAGTAGCCATGGCCTTATTGAATCGTTTAGTGCCCTGCGTTACAAAGGCCAGGTGGCCAGAACTGTTTTAGTCTGTGAAGGCAAGGATTCACTGGTTTTGATAGACCAGCATGCTGCCCACGAACGAGTGAACTTTGACCGACTGTGGCAGGCTGTTGAAAACAAACAGGTAGCCCAAGAACCACTGATGTTTCCTGAGGTTCTTGGCTTAGACCCAAACGAAATTGCCGGACTTGAGAAGTCAAAAGACTTGCTGCTTTCACTTGGTTTGGACTTGGAATTTTACTCTGGCGATTCAGTTGCAATACGCTCTATTCCGGCGATCATGCGAGGAAAATCCGCGGCGGCTCTTGTACGCGATTGCGCCCAAGCTGCAACTGGCAGTTCAGGCACTACAGGCATCGAACGGTTGCATTTGATGGTCGCAACAATAGCATGCCATTCATCGATTCGAGCTGGAGATGCCCTTTCTGACGATGAGGCCCTAGCTTTGCTAAAATCGATGGACAGCGTCAAGGATTTTGCTGGTTATTGTCCACACGGTCGCCAAGCTGTGGTAGTTCACCCCATATCAACGGTCTTACGCTGGTTCGGACGGTAAAAAATGAAACCTTTAGTCATCTGTGTAATGGGGCCAACAGCCTCTGGAAAATCTGCCCTTGCCATGGATCTGGCGCTGTATTTTGGTTCAGAAATCATAAACGGCGACTCAATGCAGGTTTACAAGGGAATCCCCATTGGAACTGCAGCTCCCACAAAGGAAATGTTGCGCCAGGTTCCTCATCATCTGTTTGCTTATCTGGCGGTCGATGAAACGCCAAACGCCGCCACCTGGGCCGCTGATGCCGCCGCAATAATAGATAAACTCGCTTCCACTGGTATCCTGCCTATCTTGGCTGGTGGAACCTTCTTTTGGATGAAGGCTCTATTTGAAGGATTTTCCCAAATACCACCCATTTCTGTGGAGTTTAAAGCAAAGGCCCTTGAAATCATTGAAACCAAGGGGTTAGACGGGGCTTACCAATTATTAAAAGAAGTAGACCCAGATATTGCGTCTAGGATTAATGCTTTGGATACCCAGCGCATAGCCAGAGCCTTAGAGGTTTTTCTTGGCACCGGTAGCCCGTTGTCCAAGTTCCAGCAGGCGCCACCTGTACCTGCAACTTTGGCCAAACCTTTGCGCCTGATCCTGGAAGTTCCCCGAGAAGTCCTTTACCAAAGGATTGAACAGCGTTTGGACGAAATGTTTGAAGAGGGGCTCGTTGCTGAAGTTCAAAGCGTACTGGATCAAGGCTACAGTCCAAAGGTACGCCCCATGATGTCTTCCAGTTACGCGCCAGTGGTGGATTTCTTGGAAAAACGGTGTGACTGGCAAACGATGCGAGACAGAATCGCCCAAGGTCATCGAAACTACGCAAAACGCCAGATCACTTGGTTAAAGCAAGAAGACGGAATTAGGCTTGATTTCCAGGACAAAGAACAAGCATTTAAAGTAGTTGGGGAATTTTTGAAAAGTGCGGACTAAGGTGATAGAAAATCAAAACTCCATCTGGGAGCGCTGCTGCTGACGCTTCTTTTGGAACATGCGTTCCTGACGCTCCTGCTCTTCCTTACAGACGATGCAATAAGTCGTCTCTGGTCGTGCGGTCAACCGTTTTTTTCCGATAGGGTCACCGCATGATTCACAAAGGTCGTACTCACCGTCCTTGATACGCTGTAAGGCTTTTTCTATCTTTCGCAAAAGAAACTTTTCTCTGTCTCTAAGTCGGTATTCAAATGAATGTTCGTACTCAGTTGAAGCCTGATCTATTTCGTCAGCGGCTCTAATCTCCTCCATGATCTGGGAATTTAGTACCTCACGTGCCGATTCGTTAAGGGCGTCACGCTTTTGCTCTAATACTTTTTTCAATTCCGCAGTTTCTTCAGGAGTCAGCCGTTTGATTTCGTTGTCAGTAGTGTTTACAGCCATGATAGCCCCCGTATCGGATCCCAAGATCTTGATTATTGTTGGCAATACCCTGGAAGTCAAGATAGGACGCCTAAAATCACGGCTGTGAGGGAGTTTTTCTAGCTCTTTTTCGCTAGCACAATCACCTCATGACCACGCTCATATTGGTGCCTGTTCATGCTGATCCACTTGGACACCAGTCGCCACGGCATTAAGTTTAGAACCATCCATGAGATAACACCCATGTCCCAAGCCTGAAGGCCAGTACTGATCATGCTGCGTTCAATCGGAGTCCCTTCCATCTTGGGGGCAGGCTTTATAGCAGTGTAAACACGCCTCATCAACCACAACGCTGGGTAGGTGATATCCCACATTTCCATGATCGAATAACCGTTGTCACGAAGCATTTGTTCAAGCACGTCTAAATCGTATCGTCGCAGATGACCGTAGTAATCATCATCCCAGCGCCATTCTCGCTGTGGGTGACTTGGGATTGTCATTATCAGATGACCACCCTTTGGTTGAACAGATGAAACCGCGCTCAGTACTGCATGGTCATCCTCAACGTGCTCAAGGACATCAAACATCACAACTGTTTCGACAATGGCGCCTTTAAGCAGCTTGGCCAGATTAACCAAGTTTCCAGAAATAACCTTAACCGATGAAACCTGAGCTAGTTCCGAGCGTGCGGTCTCTAAAGCCACCTCGGACATATCAACAGCAAAACCAGCCCACCCTTTTTTGCTGAGGTGTAAAGCAACATCACCAAGCCCACAGCCAGCATCTAAAAAGGGTCCCTTCAAGCTATAACGTTGAATGAGCTCATCTAGCTCCTTAATGATGTGATCCTTGAACGGTGAAAAACTGGCCATCAAAGACTCCTGTTTCAGCTAACCGCTAGCCCCAAAAGGCAATTCGGTTGGTTTAAGATTCAAACATCAACACCCGACTGTCTAAATCGCCGTTAAACACGCCTTGCCATCTGGTCGCCTTTGGCAATGCCCTTTCAATTGAACGGTCCCCTGCTAAGACTGCAACAGTCCAGTGACGACGGCGAGCAATTAACCTCGCTATATCGTTGTACAAACTGGAATCAGCGGCCAGTCGTCTACCGTAAGGGGGATTCATGGCTATCAGTCCAGGTCCTGTACCTAGAGCCAACTTATCAAGAGGTTGAACTGCGTGGGCCAATTTGACCCCAGCTAACTTGGCATTTGCCAAAGTCAATTCAACCGCCTGGGGGTCTATATCCATTGCCATAATCGGTGCTGGTGCCTCACGTACTGCAGCCTTGGCTTGAGCACGCATCTCGGCCATCACGCTTGCTTCCTGTTTAGAAAATGACGCCCAACGCTCAAACCCCATCTTAGGACGAAGCAAGCCTGGAGCCACGTTACAAGCCCTCAAAGCGGCCTCAATAGCCAAGGTCCCAGACCCGCACATTGGGTCTATAAACGGCGTCTCAGGATCCCACTTTGCCAAACGTAATATCGCAGCCGCAAGGTTTTCCTTCAAGGGCGCCGCCAACGCCTCAGCCCTGTACCCACGGCGGTGCAACGATTCGCCTGCCAAATCAAGATAAATTGTCAGCTCATTAGCAACCAGATGGACGAAAACGTGAACGTCTGGGTCCTTCCTGTCGACCGAGGGCCTTTGTCCCAGCCGCTCACGTTGCTGGTCTACGATGGCGTCTTTTACCACCTGGGCGATGTAATTCGTGTGGGTTAACACACTATCCTTGCAGTACGAAGTAACTGCAACTGTCACCTCAGGGTTCAGATACAAGGCCCAGTTAATCTGCCTGACCGCTTGGTACAAACCATCACTACCAACCGCCGTAAAAGTACCAAGTTGCTGTAAAATCCTAAGCGCGATCCTGCTGTGCAGACATGCCCGCCAACCATCTGCACGGTTTCCTTCAAAGTGAACGCCACCACGATCCGCCCTTATCCTACGAAGGCGCAGCTGGCGAAGCTCATCTCTTAAAGCACCTTCAGTCCCCTTGGCTGCAGTCGCAAAAAAGACAAGACGCTCATTCAAATCGATCAATCTTCTATACCACCTTTCGAAGCCCATCTACTGGATTTAGCCTAGTGGCTCGCCAAGATGACAGCACGCAAGACAAAAAGACCACGACCAAAGACGACAACGCAATGGTTACAACATCTTTCCAATGCAGTACCGCAGGCAGCTTGGTTATCAAATAAACCTGAGGGTCCAGGCCAAAATCCAAGGCCTGTATGCCCCACACAACCAGCCGCCCAATCACAAGTCCAACAATGACCCCAGCTAATCCAAGTACGAATCCATGGACAACAAAAACCCTCATCAATTGCAGTTTTGAGGCGCCCAACGCTACCAACGTGGCAATCTCCTTCACCCTTTCCCGTGCGACAATCAGTTGGGTTCCCACAATGTTAAAGGCCGCAACCACGACAATGATCAAAAAGAACAGGACCAAAACCACTTTTTGCATCCTAAGCGCTGAAAACAAGTTTTCGTTCATCTCTTTCCAGTCAACAATCCTATACCTTTGCGTTGGGCCAAATGCCGCGCTGCTGTACTCAAGTGATTGCTGTGCGCTTAACGTGGCAACTTGCAGGTCTTGGACCGACTTGGCTCTATTGTCGCTTAAGTTGTCTTCAATGACCTTGTCGATCCCGTTGCGAATTGCAACGACATCTTTAGCAAAATCAACCAATGTGAAGGGCGTTAATGCTGATGCAATGACTGGCTGCATGGCGTCAGAAATAAAAAGGTCTTCAAATCGAAGCTCAATCCAGCGGACCTCAGGGCCTCGGCCTAAAAACTGTAGGGCTGCATTAAGGTCCAAAATCACCAGACGCGAGTCATATTCAAAAAAACCGGAGTCAAAACAGTCAACTACTACAAAAGACTGTTTTGCTGTTGAAGGAGTTCCCCTATCAACACCTCGCAAAGGAGTCGTCAAAGTGACTTTTGAACCAGGTCCAACCTTCAGCCTTGAGGCCAACTCACACCCCAACAAGACGGTCATTGGCTTGCCAGGTTCGTATGTCAAAGGCTTAAGAGAGCCTCCCTTGGTAAGAGCTCGTAATGATGAAACTTTTTCTACACCCTCAAGGTCAACGCCTTTAACGATCGCACCAATCGAGGCATCATCACTTGAGATCATCATTTCGTCATATGTGGACGGATTTACACCGGTAATTCCTGGTACCCGCTCAAGCAGTTTGGCTGCTTCTTCGTATCCAGTAAAGGTGCTGCCACGGCTCATGACAACGGCATGAGGATAAACCCCCAAGATACGATCCCGAAAGGCCTCTTCAAAGCCACCAGTTACAGCGAGCACCGCCGTTAATGTGGCGACCCCAATGCCAATACCAAAAACGGATACTATGGTTGCAGCTGAGACTCCAAGTCGATTTCGACCTGAAAACAAAGACAGTCCAAGTGCCCAAGAGAACGGCAGATGTCGCAGTAAACCAGTCAGAGCTCCCCCATAATTTCGATGGCAGGCATGCCGGGCTGGGATTGTAGCCCAATCCAACATTCCATGCACGTTGGCGGGTGTTTGTAATGCTTGGGGTTGTCACTAATTTTTGATACGCTACTGATTGCCGTGGCTTTGATGCCTAACATAAAGGGGTAAAAATGCTTAACGTCGCATTATTTGGACCGCCAGGAGCCGGAAAGGGAACCCAGTCTGCCCGTTTGCTGCAGCGGTACGGACTCCACTACATAGCTACAGGCGATCTACTTAGACACGAGCTAAAGAACCAAACTGAGCTTGGCCTTCAGGCAAAGGCGATAATTGAACAAGGTGGGCTGGTTCCCGATGAAATCATCGTTCAAATTCTTGAGAAAACGATTACCTCCCACACCAACGTTAATGGTTTTTTGTTTGATGGCTTTCCCAGAACCTTTGTCCAGGCATACATCCTTGAAGGCCTGTTGCGTAAGCTTCACACTTCATTGGCCAATTTAATCAGTTTGGAGGTGCCAAGAGAAGAGTGCTACAGACGGCTTATTAATCGGGCAAAGACCTCTGGTCGAAGTGATGATACTAAGGCAGTCATTGAGTTTCGCCTTAAAGAGTACGAAGAAAAAACGGCGCCTGTACTCAGCTTTTATGACCAACGAAAAATCCGGGTCCCGGTTGATGGAACTGGCACAGAAGACGAGGTTTTCGGGCGAATCAGCGCCGTCTTAGATGAATCACTTATGCAGGTTCAGTTAAACGTGGTGATGTTGGGGGCACCTGGAGCTGGGCGTGGAACCCAAGCCAAGAGGCTGGCCGAACGGTTCAACCTATCGTACTTGTCTACGGGCGATTTGTTGCTGAAGGAAATAGAGCTAAAAACTGAAACCGGGAAGCTGGCCGAGACCTATCTCCAAGCTGGTAAACTCGTCCCTGATGAGATAGTTATCCGCCTGATTGAAGGACACATAGAAAGCAACGCTAACAAAAACGGTTTTATTTTCAAGGGCTTTCCCAGAACCTTGGTCCAGGCGTACATCCTTGATGGCCTTTTAAGAAAAATCGGCTCCAAGGTTTCTTGTATTTTGGACATTCAAGTACCACCTTTGGAGCTGGTTAAACGCCTGGCCCAACGCGGATTTCCCTTTGACAATAGTGCGGAAGCCATAGTTCGGCGAATTGAAGAACACGAAAAATATGCCAAAGCTATCGTAGATTACTACTCGAAAACCGGACGCCTGCATAGCGTTGATGGTACTGGAAGCAAGGAGGCGATTTATGAACGGCTTGCGGCCCACGTCGAGGACGCGTGGCGCAAAGCGCGATGA
>DUVQ01000139.1 GCA_012840965.1 Oligoflexales bacterium
CAAAGTGACGAAAGCGAGATAAAACAACTGCGCTCCAGATTTGGTGACTCGCGGGTTTCTCACGAGCCGTTGTCGAATTTGACTGCAGGCGAACCGGTTATGGTCACGTTAGTTGCCGTTGGTGATCTGCTTCCCACAGAAGTCAATTTACACCTTAGGCATAAGGGCTCCTTCAAAACATTCCCAATGGAGCCTTTTGGTGACGCTGGGTGGACTGTTACTGTCAGTGGAGAAGAAATCCAAGTCCCCGGCTTGGAGTATTTCATTGATGGAACCTTGGAAGACGGGCGCCCCATAGCCCTTTTCAGAGGCGATGACAATCCTTGGCGCGTAGCCGTAAAAGGTGGCTCAAGAGGCAAGGGATGGACCGGCAGAGTAGGCGGCTTCTTTGAATGGCAGGACTTTTATCTTACAAAACCAAACCACGACTCCTATTGGCATGCATCGTTGGACTTTGCTTATCGCCTCAGGAAAGACCTGCAATTCGAGATAAGGGGCGGCCTCGGCGCCCTTGAGGGTATTGGTGGAGAGAAGGCCGCAGTCGAAAGTGGGGCATCTCCAAATCACCGCTTGATAACGTGGCTATACTTCGAACCGGTGCTTCGTTTCGGAAATAATCTTCGATTTTTCCCAAGAGTTATGCTCGGTGGCTTTTTGAAATATGTGGAAGCAAACCCCCAATACTGGCTCTGGAAGCCGAATAAGGGCTCTGCCATGTTTGGGACAGCCCTTCACCTAGAAGTTGGCCCAGAGGATCAATTCAGCTTGCGATTCGGTGGTCAATTCCTACAGTCAATCGGCATCGAATTTGACGCACAAGTCACGTTTGTGCCCATAAAAGGGGTGCCCATGGGACTGTTCTTAGCAGCCTCCAATTTTCCCACTGCAGACGAGTGGGCCGCTAGGCTTCACCTGTTTGCAGGTTACCAAGCCCTTGAATGGCTAACAATTGAGGCTCGTTTGGGTACAAATATCCGCTCCACTTCCCACGCTGGTATTGGTGGCGGCCTTAGCCTGTCATTTGGATGGTAGGGGTGAGACATGAGCAAATCACTAACAACTATCGTTTTGGTTTTAGGTCTTTTAGCTTTTTCCCAGTCCGCCTATGCTTCAAAAACTTCGGCAAACACAATGTTTCATTGGCCAGTTTCCAGCATTTCAGTCAAGGACAGCTATTTTGCCATCGAGTGGGATGCGCCATGGCAAGGAAACCGGATCACGCTTCACTACCGAAATGGTTCTGAAGGCGATTTTCAATCAATTGATTTGGTCCAAATCAATAAAGTCAGATGGGAAGTGATGTTGCCAGCCCAAAGCATAGTCGGCCCGAGCTTCGAGTACTGGATTGAATCCCTTGAGCTTGATGGTAGCTCGGTTCCGCGATTTGGCTCGTTGGAGCACCCGCAGGTCGCAAAGGTTGTCACTTCAGCGGCAAACAAGCGCCGTAACGAGTACATCAAAGACCACAAAGGCAGAAGAAACGTGCTAGACCTTTCTTTCAGGCACTATGATTTTGGGCGGCCTGGTACTATGGGTGCGCGTTCTCAAGACTCATTCAATATGCTTGAACTTTCGTATACTTACCGCCTTCTTCTTCCGATGCTATATCAGCTGAACGTTGGATTTGCCACTTTTGGCGATAAGCTTGGCTACACTTTGCCTTATGAGTCCACTTATAGGCCTGGAGCTTACTACGCGTTTATTAAGCCATACTGGGAATTTTGGGATTGGCTGGGAATTGAAGGAGTGTTTTTGGTTGGTGCAGGCCCTCATGGGGTTGTGGGCGGAGGCGGCCTTACATTTAGGGTTGGTCCAATTCGTGCCAGCCACGTAGATTTTGGTTTTTGGGGCATGGGGAAGTTAGGCCTCAACTTCAATGCGAAATTTGTATGGACAGGCATTCCCCATGTGCTTGTAGATCTGCAAACTGAAATAATTACTATGCCAGATAATGAAGAGGTTGGGTTTGTGCCCTCGGTAAAGCTGACTGGCTTGTTACCCTTGGGCATCAGGGTGCATGGACTGATAGGTTATGGGATTCGGAAAGGTCATCAGTCAGGCTGGATCAACTGGGGTGTCGGACTTGGTTGGGAGTTTTAGCTACTTAGATTTACAAATGTATCTAAAGGTTCGTGTACATTGATCGTCATTCCACCGTTCGACTCCACCATAGTTGGTGACAACGCAATGCTCGTTGCGCCAATTGCCACCGTTGTTGGGCTCACCCGAGGCCCAACTGGTATAGACAACTGGGTCGTCATTGGACCAGAGAAACGTGCCCTCCTTGTCCCTATCATTAAGTCCTATCCACCATACATTGTTTGAAAAGCTCCTGGCAGTTTCAGTAACCCACTTGTTTTCTTCCGCACTAAGGATGGAAACCAAGTCATACGATGGCGACTGACGGCAACGATCTCGTGCTGTCCTCCAGTAAGTGGTTGAGTTGCAGAACATGTACACGTGTCCACCAAATTCGCGGGTTGGGCAAGGACAAACATCCTCATCTTTAGTGCCATCACAATCGTCGTCAAGGCCATTACACGTTTCTGTTCCCGGTCTTCCAGGGACACAGGTCTGTTCAACCCCGTCTACACAGTTTTCAACAGTCCTTTCGCACACACCTAGACCACACGTCGTTGTGCCCATGTCATCAACTTCGCCATTACAATCGTTGTCAATACCGTCGCAGACTTCCTCGCTTGGAAGGCCAGGGATGCAAGCCTGTGGGACACCGTCAATACAGGCGGTTACGGTCCTTTGGCACGCCCCAGTTCCGCAGGTTATAGGGGGAATATCGTTATCAATTTCGCCATCGCAGTCATCGTCAATGCCGTTGCATACTTCATCGGTCGGCTCTCGTGCAATACACTCGTTTAGCACCCCATCTACGCATCTTTCAACAGTTATCTGACACGCACGCACTCCGCATGTGACGGTTCCCATGTCATCAATCTCGCCATTACAGTCGTCATCAAGTCCGTTGCACTCTTCAAAGCTAGAGGGTTTAGGGTGGCAGACCTGAGGGCGTCCATCTACACACGCTGGCACCGTGTTCTCACAAATCCCAATCCCACAGGTAAGATCCGGGATCTTATCATCAATTTCTCCATTACAATCGTTGTCTTTGCCATCGCAGATCTCTTCACTGGGTTCAAGCGGCACACACTCTACTGTCCGGCCATCAACGCAGTTTTGCACCGTCACTTCACACTCGCCAAGGCCACAGGTGGTCGACCCAAGTCCCTCGTCAATGTTGCCATCACAGTTGTCATCAATGCCATTGCAGACTTCCCTTTCAGGGGTCTTGACTGTGCAAGGCTGGTCACAACGCCTCTCTTGTTCGCAGCGTCCCCATTCATTTTCGATCCAGCAAGCAGTAACAAAACCAGCGTCAACATAGCGTTTCAAGCAAGGGCAAGACTCGCCTTCTGGCGGGATACACTGCTGGATATCGTCACGAACCCTTCGGCACACAAAATCCCCGGGACAATCTGTAGTTGCCGTGCATGCAATCCCACACCAACTGCCAAGATTTTCATCTGGGATACATATGCTGTTATCCGCGCTACCTTTGCAATCCAGATCGGTCCGGCAAGGTTGGCACAGTGGATATGGCAACTCGATGTCCACTATTTCTATGTCAGGCTGTTCGATTTCATGGGTGTCGCCTGGATCGTCGCCACCTTGAGTGTCTTTTTCATCAACCTCTCCAGGGTCCGTTTGAGGCGGCGTGTCAGGTTCGTCTGTATCCTGGACATCGTTTTTTAGCCTATCTGACGGGGCCAAGGTATCAACGTCTTGGCTTGGAGAAGTGTCATCTTGCTTGGGCAGATCCAACTGTTCCATACCTGGGACATCCGCGCCTCCGCATCCTAGGCTGAAAAACAGGATTAAAAGCGGCAATAAAAACCGTCGCATCAAGGCCTCCTTGCGAAGTCAAGGGATAGTATACAAAAAAAGCAGTTGTAGGGGTTTAAACATCAACAATTAGTATGTGATTTTGGGATATACTGCCAGACGGTCTTTTTGTGTCGTGAACCTCTTTGAACGTGGGATAATCCAATGCCTGATAATGCTTTTTTGCGCTTTTTGATAGCTGCCCCACTTTTGCTGGCTATAGCTAGTTGTAATTCACCACCTCTGACAGCAGAAGCCTTTGATTGGCAGTCTTACGATAATCCCCCAATGGATACTAGGCCTTTGGTGCGGTGGTGGTGGCCTGGGGCCGACGTTGATCCATCTGAACTTGCACGTGAACTGGATGTTTTAGCTGCCCAGGGCTTTGGTGGTGCCGAAATTCAGGCGTTCAACGCGGCCTTAGAGCCTGTCGAGGGCGAGGCTTTAAGCAAACGGCTGGATTATGACAGCCCAAGGTTTTGGACATTAGTTCAGGGCGTGGCAAGCGCTGCCCAGGCGAGTTCACTTCGGATTGATTTAAACCTTGGGACTGGCTGGTCAACTGGTGGTCCTCATATTGATGTTGCTGACTCGATGCAAACTCTTCTTTGGGGGGAAGCAGTTGTAAACGGTCCAGCCACCGTCGACCTGCCGCTAACTGGCCCTGAACAAACACCATTTTACATGTTAGCTGAGATCGCTGCAGATATTGGAGAGCCTCTTGCTCGTGACCTTACTTCCACTGCTAAGCTGGTTGCTGTAATTGCTGGAAAAGAAACTGGAGGAAGGCGTGATAGAGACAACGATTATAATCTCCAGGACACGGTGCAATTGGACCCTAAAACTTTGGTTGAACTGACATCCTTTGTTGAAGACGGAAAGCTACACTGGGACGCCCCTGATGGCAAATGGCGCGTCGTCTCTTTATGGCAGGCTCCAGATGGCCAGTACATCAGCTTGCCAGCTTACAACCAGCCCAGTTTTGTTGTGGACCATCTTAATCAGCAACGAGTTTTGGATAATCTTAACCATCTGCTGCGTGACGAAACCGGTCTGACACCATATTTTGCAGACCCCATCAAAGGGATTTTCATAGACAGCTTCGAGATGGTCACTGAACGGCATTACACAGATGATTTCTTTGCTAAGTTCCAGGAGTTTCGTGGCTACGATATAAAGCCATATCTTCCATTCGTTATGAATCCTGGTGCTGACAACCACCTTTTTGATGGTGCTGGCATAAAGACTCGCTCACCGTTTTCTTTATCCGAGACTTCAGACCAGGTCCCATTTGTGAGCGAACGTTTGCACCACGACTACAGTTTGACCGTTTCAGACCTCTTTATTGAGCGCTTTTTCGAGACTACTGAGGAATGGGCGGCAGCACGTGGTATGGGAGCACGGGTGCAGCCCTATGGCATCAGGGTTGATGTGATGAGAGCTGCTGGCAGTGTCTCAATTCCCGAGGCTGAGCAACTGTACGCTGGAGGCAGTGAGCTGTTTTTGAAGGTCATATCCTCGGGGGCTCATCAGTACGGAAGGTCGATTGCCAGCGCGGAGTCATTGGTATGGGCTGGAAAGGACCACATGACTACCCCAAGAAAGCTTAAAGCGGCCGTTGATAAGCTTTTTACAGCTGGTATAAACCAGGTGGTTTTCCATGGATTTCCCTATAAAACCAACAACCCGGCATATGGTTTGAGTGACTGGCACCCGTTTTCATCACCTTTTGGTGGTGGAACTTATTCGTCCAATGTTTCCGAGACAGACCCCTTTTGGGATTACTTCGTGGAAATCAACGCTTACATAGCGCGATGTCAGTATCTTTTGCGGCAAGGCATGCCTACTGCTGATATCGCAGTGTTTTATCCTTGGCTTGGGGTGCCTGCATCATTGGCCAGAGCTGATGAGTTGGACGAGTTTTTGTTTGGCGGGCAGTTTGAGGATGAGCCTTTAACCGGTCGTCAGGACCTTTTTGAATTGGTGGATGCCTTCTTTGGGGGCAAATATCTTGGTCCAGTAGTCGATGGATTAACGGGGCTTTGGCCGGTCTTACAAGAATTGGAAGCTGCCGGGTATACCTGGGAATGGATTAATGATGAACGGCTGGTAAATTGCAGTCTCGATAAAGATCAGTTTGTGTCTGGAAACGCCAGGTTTAAAGCGCTTTTAGTGCCTGACCAAGTGGCCATGTCAAAGGACGCTGCCCAGGTTGTCAAACAGATGGCAGAAAGTGGCGTTTCCATTGTATTCCTTGGAGAATATCCGACTAGGCAACCAGGTTTTCACGATGCCGAGCTTAACGATCAGGCGGTAAAAGCCGCCATTGAAGGGGCCATCGGCGCTAAAAACGTGCAAAATTCTGATAACGCCCTTGAATCGATGCAAAAACTGGGGGTTTTGCCGACTGTTGGGGTGGCTGTTGCGGACCATGTAGGCCCATCAAATCCAGTCAAAACCATCAGTCGGAGACTGGACTCAGAAAGCTTTATCACGTTTGCACGTAATCAAAGCGCGAAAGACGTTGAAGTTGTTATTTCTCCTACCCTAGGATGTCCGGAAGCATTTTGGCTCGACCCTTGGACTGGTGGCGTGCAAGAACCGGTAACTGCATCCGGTGGGTTTGCTGTAAAACTGGCCCCATACGGTTCAGGTTTCCTTGCTTGTAATCTGCCAAAGCCAAATCCAGAGCTTGTGACCAAGAGCCCGGTTGGTAATCAGCAAGAATTCATAGACATATCCAAAGATCCCAGTTGGTCTCTAACTGTTGATGGCGTGGAAGTTGCCACTGGGGGGTCTGCTTTGGGCGATTGGCGTGATTGGGGAGGCTTGTCCGGTTCCTTTGGGCCGGGGCTGTACAAGGTCACCGTCGAGCTTCCAGAAGTTGGCGACAAATCGCAGCTGTTTTTGGACCTTGGCCAGGTGCATGGGGTGGCATTAGTGTCGGTGGATGGTCAAAAGGCAGGTACTGCAATAGTTCCGCCTTATCGTGTGAGCCTGCCTCAAGGTGGTAAAACTGCTAAAATTGATATAACCGTGGTTATAGCTGATCGGAACGGACTGATAGCTGCAGCTGAGGCTTTGGACAAAACTGCAGCACAATTCAATGGAAAAGGTGATACTCGGGTGGCAGCCGGTCTTGTTGGACCGGTTTTGCTAGTTAAAACAACGGGTTTGGAAGAGAACTGACATTGACTTTAGACAGTGAAAATCATCTTGGAAACTTGCTAAACCTGATTTTGAGAGGGGCGGCCAAACTACTTGGCTGTTCTTCCGCAAACCTGATTCTCTTTGATGTGCAGGCAGACCAAATTTCAATCCGCGTCGGGGCCATGGCCAGCAGCCAAGCCGATCTGGCTCAGGTGGAAAAGCTGTTGGGCAGGTTGGAAGGGCGCGTTTTTACCGTCGCAGCGGTTATTGACAGCCTAGTTTATGCAAGCTACCGAGAGCGAGCCATCAAGGAAACGTCCTTTTTGCGGGAGTTGGCTGGAAACACCTTTCACCCAACCGCTCTTGGACTTTTGGACAGCATCCTTGGGGCGCATCGTTATGTAATGGTTCCTGTAACTTATGACTTGCAGACTTATGGCGTCTTAGTGTTTGAAAAACACGGTCATGAGCCCTTTTCCGACCAGCAGCGTGAGGTTTTACTTAGGTACGCGCATAGGATCGGGGCGATTTTGCATGGGGATCACTCCAAGCCCAAAGGGGTGTCGCTAAAGAATTCGCCTGAATCAGTGCAAGAAGACGAGGACTTACACCTGATGCGCATTGCGCTGAGTCAATCTGCAGCCACCTTGTTGCTTGATCCCGATCTAAGAATTACTTCTGTAAACGATGCCTCCATCAGTTTGTTCAAGCTGGAAGGAGCTGCCCTACGAGGCCATCACATTGGCGACCTTTTCGTGGAACCAGGTGAAGTGCAAGGGATTTTAAATCGCCAGCTTCTGTTTTTGTCGTCTGGCTACTTTGAAGAAGCCGCCCTTTTAAGGCGCAACGACGGCTCCACATTTTCCGGAAATGTAGGGGCCTTGCTTTTAGCCGATGATGAAAACAGGGTGATTGGCTATCTGGTCAGAATTAGTGAGTTATCGGCTGGTGCTGCAGTCGCGGTCGGCACCGAGGATGTGGAGCGCCTTATTCGCCGCGAGCGTTTGGCCACCATGGGCGAAATGGCGGCCCAATTAGCCCACGAGATTCGTAATCCATTGGTGGCTGTTGGCGCATCCATCGATTCGTTGGTACGGGATCCTACCATTGGGGGCCCCAATCGCGAATTGCTTGAAGACATGCGTGGTGAGCTGACTCGCTTGGACATGTTGCTGCGGGATTACCTTTCCATGGCCTCAAAAAAGAGCCCAGGTTCAGATGTAGTTGAGTTAAGCAGCCTAATTCGTGAAGTCTCGACCAGAATGGCCAGTCTGCCTGCGGCCCAGGGGCGCAAAATCCATTTGAACCTGCCTGAAAACATTGCCGTCAGTGCAAAAAGAGACGCCCTGTATCACCTGTTTTTCAACCTTTTGCTTAACGCCATTGAGCTTATCCCCAAGGACGGATTTGTTAAAGTTAGTGCTGCCGTCTCAAAGGACGACGTGCAGATCTTTGTCGACGATAATGGTCCTGGCCTAATTTGCAGTTCAGACCAGTGCTTTGAACCGTTTTTTACAACCAAATCTAACGGCTCTGGCTTGGGCTTGACAGTCTGCAAGCAGATTGCAGAAGGTGCTGGAGGCGATGTGTTTTTGCAAAATCGTACTACTGGAGGCTGCAGGGCCACGGTGACTCTACCTCTTGCGGGTGACAAATGAACCAAGCTACTAAGACCCCGTTTAGGGTGCTGATTGTTGATGATGAACGCCTGTTTGCAAGGGCGATAGGCCGGGAACTGGAACGCCAAGGGATTGAAGTCGAATTGGCCTACACAGCTGCAGAGGCGCTTGAACGTGTCCAAGGGAGCAGCTTTGGGGCGATTTTGCTGGACCACAAGCTGCCAGACGATGACGGAATCAGGATTATCCCCACGATTTTGGCCCAGCAGTATTCTGCTTCAGTGATAGTAATGACCGCCAACGAGGCCATCCCAAACGCCATCTTGGCCATTCGTTTGGGGGCCGAGGATTATTTGGTCAAACAGACCACGTTACAGCCGTTTATAGACGCGGTTTTGGAGATCAAGCGCCGCCATGATCTGCAGCGGGATGGCAGGTGGCAGGACGATGCTGCGACTTTGGGGCTGCATGGGCGTTCAGCCCCCATGGCTGCAGTAATTGAGCAGCTTCGAATGGTTGGCAGAGGTGCAGATACCACCGTTTTACTGACGGGAGAAACTGGTTGCGGCAAAGAGGTCGCCGCAAAGGTTTTGCATGCTCAGTCAGCGCCTGCCGGAAGTCCTTTTGTAACAGTCGATTGTGCTGCAATTCCGAGTGCTTTGGTGGAAAGTCATCTTTTTGGCCATGAAAAGGGGGCCTTCACTGGTGCGGATCGGGCCAGGGCTGGCGCCTTTGAGGAGGCTGGCAACGGTACCCTGTTTTTGGATGAAGTCGGCGAAATGGACCTTGCCACTCAAGGAAAGTTGCTTCGGGTTTTAGAGTCGCGCATGTTTCAAAGGGTGGGGTCTGTCAAAGAAAACAAAGTGTTAGCGCGAATAGTGGCCGCCACCAATCGAGATCTGTTACAACGGGTGGAAGAAGGACTGTTTCGTTTCGATCTTTACCAGCGATTATCTGTATTTCCAATTCATTTGCCACCGTTGCGGGATCGTGGCCAAGACGTACTGATCCTAGCCGACCATTTTGTGAAAGTCTTTGCACAAAAGCTTGGGGTGGAGGCTTTTTTATTGCCCAAGGAAGTTCAGGATCGATTGATGGCCTATGAGTTTCCAGGCAATGTGCGTGAATTAAAAAATGTGCTTGAGCGAGCGAGCATAATGGCTGCTGGCGGGAAGATCGAACTGCATCACCTGCCGGAGCGTTTGCTTCGGTCTGATTCTGCGCACTTTTTATCGTCAAGGTCCGGAATTGCCTTGGGTTTTGTCCCAGGTGTTGATACCTTGGAATCGCTGGAAAGGCGTTTAATTGTTCAAGCACTTGAACATGCAAATGGCGTCAAATCCGAGGCCGCCCGTTTGTTGGGCATAAGTCGGTTTCAATTAACGCGCCGTTTAGAGAAATTTCGCCTTGTGCAGCCTGATTCCAATGAGTAGTATTCTTGATGCTGCTTCTTTGAGTTCATGTTAGCAGGAGGAAAAAACATGCGACATGCTTTGGCTTTTGGCGTTTTGGCGTTTTTGTTTGCAATTCCATCAGCCTACGCTGACCTTGCAAGCCCAGTTGGTCGTTGGAGAACCTTTGATGACAAGGAAAAAAGGGAAAAATCAGTCGTCAAGATCGTGGAAGTCGATGGGAAGCTTGAGGCCAGCATCGAAAAACTAGTCCTCAAAGAGGGCGAGGACCCAAACCCAGTGTGCATCAAGTGTAAAGGCAGTCGAAAGGATAAACCCATAATCGGCATGAAGATTTTATGGGGGCTGACTGCTGAAAAGGACCGCTGGGGTGGTGGGTATATCCTGGACCCTGAAAATGGCAAAAGCTACAAGAGCTGGATTAGGGTCATTGACGGCGGCAAGAAGCTGGAAGTCCGTGGTTACATTGGTACTTCCGCCCTTGGGCGAACCCAGTATTGGATCAAGGCTGATGACTAGTTAACCGCCTTACTGTTGACTATCATGGTTTGGGACGGCATTTCCAACTGGCGCTTGGGGCCGCCCTATCTTTTCCAAGGGGTATAACATGCGAATGATTAGCTTTCTGCTGGTTGCTCCTGTAGTTTTTGTGGCTGCTGTTGCTTTTGCCCAGGCAGAAGACGCCTTTGACGTGGATGTTCGCTATCGTGCAAGGGGTGGCTCGGACATGCCAGCAGTGACAATTACCGCTAATCGAGACCTTCGCGATTTGGTAATAACTGTTGAGCCGGTTGATGCCGAGCCAAAGGTTTTTAGGGTCGGTAGATTAGCCAAAGGTAGAAGTCACACCATTTCCATACCACAAGAACCTGGGCAGACCTTTTATCGCGTGGAAATTGCTTCGTCTTCAATCAGACAGGCCCAAGAAGTCTCGTTTGCGGCATCAGTCAAACGTGATTTTGACCTGACAGTGCGTGGCGAGGATGTTGATTTGGCTCAAGGTCGCATCGGTTTTACCGCCACCGGTCAGCTTTTGGGGGTAGATCTGGAATTGATTGGCGAAGATGGAGTCTTGGTGCTTAAGGAGTCGATTCGCTATAGCTATCCGGGTGAAAACCCCTCCGAGTTCGTTTTTGATCCTCCAACTGTCCCTATCATCCAAGCAAAGATTGTCGCCTACGACGATATGAACTTTAAGACCACAGTTTCGTTTGAACCTATCGTGATCGATGTGCCCCACGAAGAGGTTAATTTCGCGACTGACAGCAGCCAGATTCCAAAGGACCAAGAGCCAAAGCTAGTCAAAACACTGGCTGAAGTTAACAAGGCCCTCAAGAAGTTGGGTGACCAGCTCAAATTCAGGCTGTATGTCGCGGGGTACACCGACACAGTTGGCAGCCGGGAGCATAATCAGCGCCTGTCTGAAGCCAGAGCTGCGTCAATAGCTGCCTGGATGCGAGCCAATGGCCTAAAAATTCAAGTCTGCTCCCAAGGTTTTGGGGAAGACGCCTTGGCGGTTGAAACTCCGGACGAGACTGACGAGCCGCGAAACCGTCGTTCCAAGTTCGTTTTGGCAGCGCAAGGACCATGGACCGAGGCTTTCCCAAGGGCCAACTGGTCTTGTCGTTGATCGTCTCGAAAAATGCTGCCTGATTTTAAAATCCCGGAAAATTCGCGGTGTTACCTAGTCAAAGCCCTGTATCTGATTCGTCTTGGGTGGTCAGCTTCTTCCCCCATCCTAGCCCTTCTGTCGGCCTCGTATTCTTGGTAGTTTCCTTCGTACCAAACTACCTGGCTTTCACCTTCAAAGGCCAAGATATGAGTGGCGATTCGATCCAAAAACCAACGGTCGTGTGAGATCACCAAAGCACAACCTGCAAAGTGCTCCAAGGCATCTTCCAAGGCTCGCAACGTGTTTACATCCAGGTCATTTGTAGGTTCGTCCAACAGCAAAACGTTGGCCTCAGACTTCAGCATCTGGGCCAAGTGAACACGATTTCGCTCACCCCCAGAAAGCGTTTTGACCAATTTCTGCTGGTCTGACCCCGCCAAATTGAATCTGGCGACATAAGCTCGGCTGTTGATCTCAACCCCACCAAGCAAAATGCGATCAGCCCCACCAGATATTACTTCCCAAACCGTTTTGTCCGGATCCAGTGTGGAACGAACCTGGTCGGCATACGCCAGTTTCACCGTTTCACCCAGTTTTATAGTGCCAGAATCAGGTTTTTCCTCGCCTGTAATCATCTTGAACAGCGTAGTCTTGCCAGCACCATTTGGCCCAACAATCCCCACAATCGCCCCAGGTGGAATCAGAAAGTTCAGGTTATCAATCAGCAATTTGTCGTCATAACCCTTGCTGACGTCCTTTGCCTCGATGACCACATCTCCAAGTCGCGGACCTGCTGGAATGAAGATTTCCAGGTCCTTCACAAGCTGCTCCGGCTGCTGTGACAACAGGTTTTCATACGCGGTGATTCGAGCCTTACCCTTAGCGTGGCGCCCCTTTGGTGACATGCGGATCCACTCAAGCTCCCTTGCCAAGGTGCGCTGGCGCTCAGATTCCTGCTTTTCTTCCTGTGCAAGCCGGATGCGCTTTTGTTCAAGCCATGACGAGTAATTGCCCTTCCACGGGATGCCTTGACCACGGTCAAGCTCCAGGATCCAACCAGCTACGTTATCCAGAAAGTACCTGTCATGCGTCACCGCGATTACAGTGCCAGCATATCGTTGCAGGTGTTGTTCCAGCCAATGAACCGACTCGGTATCAAGGTGGTTAGTCGGCTCGTCCAGCAACAAAATGTCCGGTTTCTGCAGCAAAAGCCTGCACAAGGCCACCCTACGAAGCTCACCACCAGACAGCACCGAGATCGGGGTGTCTTCCGGGGGGCATCTAAGCGCGTCCATCGCCAGTTCCAGTTGGGAATCCAGGTCCCAGGCATTCACCGCGTCGAGACGGTCTTGCACCTGCCCCTGCCGTTCCATCAGCTTGTCCATTTCCTCGTCGGTCATTTCCTCGGCAAATTTGGCGTTGATTTCATCAAACTCCGCCAACAGGTCAACGATAGGTTGGACACCCTCCTTAACGACATCAATGACGGTTTTGCTAGGGTCCAGCTGTGGTTCCTGTTCCAGATACCCGATGGAAAAACCTGGGGCAATGACCGTTTGCCCCAGGAATTCTTTATCCACCCCTGCCATTATTTTCAGCAAAGTCGATTTTCCTGAGCCATTTAAGCCAATTACACCAATCTTGGCTCCGTAAAAATATGACAGGTAAATGTCCTTAAGCACGTGGCGGTTACCATAAACCTTACCAACCCCAACCATGCTGTAAATAACCTTATGGGGATCATCAGACACCGCACCCTCCACAGTTAAAGTCTCAAAATGTTAGTCGGACCACAAGTTAAATGCAATCGTCCTTGTCGCCTTGGCTGCACTCTTGCTGAATGACTCTTTCTTATACAGCACAATGACAATTGGCCTGAATGTCGGATGTCACATGCCCATGTTAGATGCGTCATTTGGGGGCTGCCTTCTTGACGCCTTTTCTCCAATTGTTACTATCCACAGGATGAATTAGGCCGGCTAGGTGCGTACAGCTGGCATTTAAGGTGCGTTATTCCTGGGGGTACTCATGAAGCCCACAAATTGGATCCTGGCGTTTGGCTTGTTGGTGGCGTCGGTTCAGGCATTTGGCCAGGCCAAGGAAATCACCCTTGAGGAAGCTGTGCGTCATGCTACAGAGCATTCGCCCGAGTTGCAGATGTTCGAGTATGACATCGAAAAGGCGAAAGACGCCAAGGCTGGTGCTATAGGCCAGCTGCTGCCTAGGCTGACTTTGGATGCAAATATTCAGTTTTGGGATAAACGCACAGATGTCGAGTTTATTGACCCTGCCAGTCTTCCAGGTCCAGGTGACCTAGGTGACTTTGGGGCTTTGATCCCACAATCATTTTTTGACAAATTCACTGATTTGGCCAAGCCACAGACCGTGCAGGAAAGAATCACTGGTGCGGTAAATATTCAGGCCGTTATGCCTTTAACCCCCTTGTATTCATTGGCACATTTGTATCGCCTTCAAGGGGCGTCAGTCGAAGCGGCGAAATTTGAACGGCTGGCCAAGCGAGACGAGGTGGTTTATCAGACAAC
The DNA here is from genome assembly GCA_012840965.1 of Oligoflexales bacterium. Lineage (GTDB taxonomy): Bacteria > Myxococcota_A > UBA9042 > DTJE01 > DTJE01 > DUVQ01. Next base: position 14,234 of record DUVQ01000139.1, read on the forward strand.
TGACCTGTTTTTAAAGCTTATGTCGGCTATCAGGATGCTTGATGTGACCTCCTTGGCCATAGAGCAGGTCGAGGCCCATTTAAAGATGGCCAAGTCTTTTCAACAGGCTGGTTTTGTTGGGCTTGATGACGTTTTAAGGGCCGAGGCTGCCTTGGCGAAGATCAAGGACCAACACGCGCAAGTTGAAAGTGGCGTTGCCATGGCCCGCGCCGCCTTGAATGTGAAGATGGGTATGCCGATTGATGACGACATAGTTCCAGTTGGCGATTTTCCAGATCCCCCGGCGCCTTTAACGGTCACTGAAACCGAATTGGTTGAAAAGGCCCTGAATTCACGTCCAGAACGGCTGGCTGTCGAACAAAAGGTGAAGATGGCCTCGGCTGGCAAGCAGGCGGCCATTGGTGCTTTGATTCCAACTATCGCGGCTGTTTTTAGGTATACACACTTTCAGGGCAGCAAGTTTCAGCGTGAAAATTCGGCCTTTGTTGGTGCCGTTTTGCAGTGGGATTTCTGGAATTGGGGTGCCACCTGGTTTCGCATGAAGGAAGTTTCCAGAGACCATGAAAAGGCCTTAAAGGGGTTGGAACTGGCCCGAGACGGCATCATGCTTGATGTTCGCAAGGCCTGGTTGGACCTTAAACAAGCGAGCCTGTCGATTGAAGCCTTGCGCAGTCAGATTGAGTTCGCCCAGGAGAACCTGCGGGTGGTAACGAAAAAGTACGAGGCCTCCACTGCCACATCAGTAGAGGTCTTGGACGCTCAAAGCACGCTGACCCAGGCCAAAGCAGGCTACCAAGTAGCCTTGTTGAACTATTACATCGCCTTCGCAAACCTGCAAAGAGCCACCGCCGGCAGCATTTAGCCGGATTGCCATTGCGTCAATATCTGGCGCATTGCGTCAAAATGGTTATTATTATGCTTGGCTGCTCCGTTGGAGCGTCTTTTTGGAGGACCTAAGTGAATAGAACTATTGAAAATTGTGAAAGTATTGGCCTGGCGCTGGGTGGGGGAGCCTTTCGAGGTTGGGCCCACGTTGGCGTGTTAGAGGTCTTGGATGAGGCTGGAATCAAGCCCAAATTTATTGCTGGTACCAGTATCGGTGCACTAGTTGGTGCCGTTTATGCCTCGGCTGGAATGGAAGGTGTCCGTAACGTTGCAAAGACTTTCGATACAAAGCGTTTGTTTGGCTTGGTCGATCTGGTCATGCCAAGGACTGGGTTGCTTGATGGTCGCCGGCTCGAAGAATTCGTGCGTGCAAATGTAAGTGAGCAGCTCATCGAGGACCTGCCTATTCCATATAGCGCTGTGGCTACAGACATTTCCACGGCTTTAGAGGTCATCTTGGACAGTGGCGATGTTGCTCAGGCTGTAAGGGCAAGTGTGTCCGTGCCTGGCTTGTTTACACCAGTTCAAGTCGGTGACATGACCCTGGTTGATGGCGGTCTTTTGAATCCCGTACCTGCCTCAGTCACGCGGCAAATGGGCGCCGATTACGTTATAGCTGTGGACATCACCCCTTCAGTTGATGAGGGACGCGCTTACAACTTTAACAACCTATTTGGGGTCCTAGTCTCCACAGTTGCAGTAACTGAGGTTGCGACCACTAGATTACGGTTGGCAAGTGAGCCACCGGATCTCTTGATTCGTCCCTCGGTTGGGCACATCAAGTTCTTGGACTTTACCAAGATGGACGAGGCCATTGAGGCCGGACGTACGGCCGCCAAAGAGGCCTTGGCCACCATGAACTGGCATCCCTCTACCCAGGATTGCCCCGAACGTCGTCAGCCTAGAATCCCAGCCTGATCAGCAGATTGGGCCATTGCCGGCTCGCGATTAGGGTAGGGATTTTAAGGCTTGATTGGCGCTCTCAATTGACAACTAAGTTGGCCTGTCTATAACATGCCCAAGGTTGTTTTTTGTTGGGGCGCTGATGATCGATAGCCACTGTTCGCCAGTAGTCGAATCGAATCAAACTTATGTTGGCGGGGGGAGCTCCATCGTTTGGTTCAGTACTCAACTGGGCTTTAGCAATTCGCCGTGGCGAGTTCGAAACGTTCGCTGGAATCTGGATCACGTGGAGATCCTGGTAGGTGGCCCTGAAGCCGCTGAATTTCAATTAACAATCACCCCCGTTGGTGCCAAAAAATCGGCCTTTATCACGACGCGACACTTGGCGCTGGCGCATTCTGGTAAGTCCTTGCCTCAAGAAATTCCCGCAGTTTTAAAAGACGCCTTTGAAAAGAACCTCGGCCCCTTAGATTTCAACGGGCTGCTGCAGTTGCTGGACACTGATCCAGATAAACAGCCTCTGCAACCTCCTAGCGTTGCTTCACCGCTTGGTCAGGGGCAACCAACTGGTCAGCTTGATACCTGGGGTGTCGGCGATTCTTGGGCCGATTTTGTGGCGGCAGGCGAGGTCGCCCGCGCCCGCCTAGATTCGGTGGAACCTACCAAGTTGTTTCGATTTATCCAACATGGCGAGTCAGAATGTGCCCAGGTCTTACCAAAGGGTCCTGGTCCCATCGTGGAAATGGTCGACTACCCTTGGGAAGACAGGATCAGAGGCCGTGGTGAATTGCCTTACAGCAACCTGCGATCCGGCCTGCCGACCGAAGATGAGCCACTGATCACAACTGATCTTACTGAAACCGATGTGGTGGCTGGAAATCCCAAAAAGCTGACAGACATCCTTGAGCACGCCATCGCCAAGGGCGACTCAGATAAAAGAACCATCCTGTTTTCAAACACTTGTGTCCCAGTTGTTGTTGGTGAAGACGTAGAATCAGTTGTTCGCCGCTATTCTGAAAAAAGTCCCGTTCCGTTGTTGTTTCTGACTGTTACCCCCAGATCCATGCTGAATATCTTCAACGATCTACTGGTTGTTCGCCGCAAGCAAGCCGAATCTGCAGCGGGTGCACCACCCAAAGACACCATCAATTTGATTGGTTACCCTGAAAGCCGGGCTGTAAACGAGCTTATTGAGATGCTTTCGCTTTTTGGGATCAAGCTAAACATTCGCTTTATCCCAGACATCTTAGAAGAGTTGATTGACATGCTGCCTAATGCAGCCCTCAACGTGGTGCTCCCAAACAGCATGTGGGATAACCTGTACGAGCAGCTGCTTCAGGAATCGAAAATCCCCCACATCAAGCCTACCGCGCCATGGGGAATCGCAGGCACCCTTGCCTGGATTCGCCAGATTCTGGAGGCCCTTGGTCACGGTGAACCAGACCTATCCGTCTGGAACAACTACTTGGCGCAATTTCAGGCACAATGGGACGAGGCATCAGCTAGGTGCCAAGGACAAAGGCTTGGTTTTGCCCTTAGAGGCAGGGATATTCACGTGCTGACTGATCCTTCCAACACTTGGGGGGTTTCTCTGATCGCCCAATTAGAAGAGGCCGGATTTGGCCTTGATATCCTGCTTTTGCTAAAGGATGCAAACGATGCTAAGAACAGGGCAGGGCAGGTAAATGCCATGTTCACCTATCCGCAACGTCATGTATTCAAAGGTTTTATGACCATGGAGATGCTGCGCCAGCGGCTTGCCGACTCGACTGCCAAGGCATTTTATTCGGTTCACACGTTTGACTGGCGCCTGACTGAGGCTGGCAAAAACCGCTTTTCGGTTCAGCATTTTGAGCTTGGGGTGCCAGGCGCCATCCGCACCATGAACAGGTTGGCGGATCTGTGTAACACCACGCTTTACCAAGAGTATAGACGCTTTTTTGCCAGGACTGAGGGTGGCAATTTGGTGCACCAAGGCTGGAGGTACAGATGAGCGGGCAAAAGCCTGTCACATCAGATTATTCCCAAAGGATTACGTGGTCTTTCCTGATTGGAATCTATTTGGCGGTTAATGCCATTCGCGACCTGTTTCTTTTGGTCGAGGGGCCCGACTGCGCCCACATGAAGACACAATTTGTACAAGGAAATCACGACTGGTTGGCTAATCTGACAAATGTTTCAGGTTTTCATAGGGTTGCCAACACTGGAATCCACCCTTCATACATGACTAGGTCTCGCGAGGAATCAATCACCGAGATCTTGCTGCGAATCGCTTCTCACGCCGAGGTTGGGGGAGTTTTGCTGACCTCCATGCCTATGGCGTACATCACAGGGGCCGACTATGAGCGCCTGTGTCGCGACGTTTTGAACAAGACAGGTCGCCAGGTAATCAACGTTCCTGGAAAGTCGTTAAGCGGTGATTGGGCCGACGGTTATGCCGAGTCATTGTTTGCCTTGGCCCGACAAATCAATTTGCCCGAGGTTCAAAAACCCTTGGACCCCAAGAAAGTGGCCATCATTGGATACCTTTATGACCGCAACGAGGCAGATCACCAGGCAAATCTGGAGCATTTAACTGACCTGCTTACTAGAATGGGCCTCCAAGTTGTCTCCATATGGCTAGACGGCGGCTATTTCTCGGAGCTTTCAAATGTGGCCGAGGCTGGAACTTTAATCTCGCTGCCATACGCTCGTAAAGCCGCCAACTGGTTGTCCAGACGCACTGGTGCCCAAGTTGTCGAAACTGAGCTTCCATTCGGACTTACCGCCACTCAGCACTGGCTGCAGGTAATCGCCAAGGCGACCGGCTGCGACGAGCAACCCGTCATCGAAGAAGAGCTTGGCAAGGTATTGCCCTCACTGGAATGGGTTGCCCCCTTCGTTTTTCAAGGACGTCGCTTTGGCTATATAGGCGACCCATGGCTTTTGTCTGGGATTAACGATACCGCCGCCTTGCTTGGCGCCAAGTTGACATGGGCAGTTTTGACAAATCCCAAAGCTCAAAGCGCAAAGTCAGCCAAGCTTCTAAGTCCTAAAACCCACGTCAAGATCTGGCCAAGGGCAAGACAGCTAAAAGACTTTTTAGCAAATCTACCTGTGGATGCTAACGCCGATGTGGTGGTGATGAACGATGCAGGGGTAGGCATCATAGACGCCCCATGGGTTGGGCTTGGCTTTCCTTCGAGCTTTTCTCATCGCCTTTATCGCCGCCCATTTTTCGGCTTTCAGGGATTTTTGGCCTTGGTGGACTCGCTTGCAGACCAGATCAGGCGCAGGGAGATTGTCCTACCTAAGACCGCCCTTTAGATGACGCACTGGAGACCGGCCTGTGGCACAGGGCAACGACAATCGCTTGGCTCGTTTCGCCCAGTTTTTGGGACGCGCCGGTTTTTTTATCGCCCAAGTAAAAGCCAGTGGCTGCAATCTGACAGCCACGTTGGTTGGCAGCACAGGTCAATTCATAATCGCCGAGATTTCCTTCAGTGATGGCGAGCACTTGACGACCTACGACGCAACTGGTTTAAACAGCGAAGACCAGCACAAACTGCAAATCTTAGCCAATATTATCAAGCACCTTAGCCAACGACTGCCAAACGATTGGGGCGACGAAGAACTGTTCGTAAACCAAGACTTACGCGTAGTTTTGACAATGACCCAAGAACTGGCGTCAAACTGGGCCCCAGTCCTGCAGTTAATAGATTTTTTAGACGTGTCCAGAAGGCATGATCAGCCACTTACCCTTTATTGGCCAGACCCAAACAAATCTCAAACCCCTTTGATTCCCCTGTCCAAAATCACCAAGTTTCCGCCTCTTGTCAGAAAACTGATGGGAGACCGAATACTGGTAAACAGCCGTCTTGGAGAGCCGCTTTGCGTATTTACCAGAGTCCTGGAAACGGCCCTTCTTAAACCTGACACCTACAAAAAGAGCACCCACAATGACATGGTCTTTGGTCCCCAGTGCCAATCATGTGCGCTTGGGAACATCTGCTCAGGCATGACCAAAGCGGCTGCCAGCGAATTTGGCTGGGAAGGCATGATCCCCTTTTCCATTCCCAATTGGGCGGACCCTGCCCAGACCAAGCCCGCTAACTGGGACCTAAAACTCTGGTGGCTGCTGGCTGACAGGCCAGATGCGTCAGTAAGGCTTGAAAAGGTCCTGCCAATCACCACAACAATTGCATGTCACTACCCATGGACCAGGCTTGAAATCCACGAAGGAGGCAGCTTTGGCCCTTGTTGTGCCGACTACTTGGTAGCCCCCGGGCCCAGAGGCAGCACACGCACTGCAGACACCTTGTGGCAAAGCCCTTTCATGGCCAGCGTCCGCGAAGCCATGGCATCTGGCGCCCATTTGCAGACCTGTCGCCCCAGCTGCCCTGTATTGGTTGGCAAGACGGCCCAACTTCAGAACCTGGTAATCAGAGGTGGCTCGCCCGAAATCGTATCCACCTGGATAAAGCGCATTAAATCCATTCTAAAAGGTGACCCCAAACCAATCCAGCCACCTGCAACCATTTGTTTTTCTGCATCATCGCGTTGTAACTACAACTGCATAATGTGTGATTGTGGTGAAAGGGGCACCCTAGATGATCAACCAGACCCAGCCTTTTACGACCAGATAACCTCTTGGGCAAGCTCAGGCATCGAGCTCGAAGTAAACGGTGGAGAACCGCTTGCTTCACCACGCTTTGTGAAATTCTTGGACGACTTGGCAAACCAACAAAACCCAAAGCCAATAGTCGGCCTGATAACTAACGGTTCGCTTTTAACCCCAAAGAACTTCTCCAAATGGGCTCCAATCCTTAGGGGGGTTGTTGTCAGCGTTAACGCCGCCACAAGCGAAACTTACAAGGCCGTCAACAACGGCGCCCCCATGGAACTGATCAAAAAGAACCTCGCCCATATGGCCAAGCTTCGCTCCAACGGCCAGTATCAAGGCGGCCTTGCCTACAGCATGGTCCTGCTAAAGGCAAACTTGCACGAATTGCCCGCCTTCATCGACTGGACACTTAATGACCAAGTCGACGCCAGAGTCTTGCTGCCAATTGGTAATCGCAACAATCAAAGCATCTTGACCGATCCAGAACTGATGGCCAAAGCCATATCCATGCTAAACGCAGCAGCTATCCGTTTAAGTGGTTTCCTAGATGAACGCCAGGCAAAGCAGATTCAAGCCCTATCTGACATTTTGGCTGACAGGCTAAACAAAGGAATCGTGGAGCCGCTGTGACCCCGGCAAATCCTTGACCACAGCGGCCCACTGAATCCTTAGCCTACCTTGATCTCGATATTACGAGGCTTGGTCTCAGCCCGCTTTGGCAGGCGCAGGGTCAGGATACCGTCCTTGTGCTCAGCCGTGATCTTGTCTGGGTCAACATAGTTTGGCATCGTAAACGCCCTTTGGAACTTGCCATAAAAGCGCTCGATTCTAAGATAAGCATCCTTGGCCTCAGCATCAGGCAGCTTCTTTTCGCCTTCAATGGTCAAGATGCTGTCTTCAACCCTAACGGCGACGTCATCGGCCTTAACACCAGGCAGCTCAACGCGCAAGACAACCTCTTCCTCGTTTTCCAGGATGTCAACTGCCACTGAACAGCTCTCCTGGGTCAAAGTCCTGGCAGGCACCGAGTGCTTAAACAGGCGATCCACTTCCTCATGCAACTTCTCAAATTCGCGCATAGCATCCCATCGTTGAATAGACATTTTTACCTCCCTCAATGAATCTCTGATAATTGTTATAACTTAGCGGAACGGTTGACTTATTTCAGCCATTTCCGTCACGTTTACTAATATGTGGCCAATAAACGGTTAGTCAAGGGGGGTCACTTTTAGCAACAAATTATCCCGTTAAAATCAGGTGTTACATGACCTGTTCTCCAAGCGGCATGCTTGCGTCACCCCCAAAGGTCACTTAATCAACAATTTTCACTCACCCCGTCTTTACTCCTTGACGATTTCGCCCAGCCCGGATAGCTTTGCTTGGGTGTTGATTTACGGGTAAAAACAATGGCAAAGTCAAAAGAACAGCCCAGGCCCAAATCCTGGAAAGACGATCCAAACAATGACAAGCCTGTATGGATAGGGCTTGGTGTTGTCATAGGTTTTCTACTTATCTTGCTGGCAATCGGCACAACAATGCGGCCCTAGTGCGCCACAGGAGGTACCATGGCCCAGGACTTCAAGCCTTACGTAGATCCAAAGACTAATATGAAGGAACTGACACTGCCACCCCTGATTTTGGGTGCAATCATGGCAGTTGTCCTTGGCGCGGCCAACACTTACCTTGGACTCAAGGCAGGTATGACCGTCGCCGCAGCCTTCCCCGCCGCCGTCATCTCGATGGCTGTTTTGCGAGCCTTTCGAGGTAACATCCTAGAAGAAAACATCGCCCGTACCACCGGGGCCGTCGGCGAGGCGCTTGCCGCCGGTGCCATTTTTACCATTCCAGCCTTCATCATTGTTGGGGCATGGGATGACATGGCCTTGTTTTCCGCAAATTGGTTCATGGCGACCAGCCTTTTGATGGTTGGCGGTGTCCTAGGTGTGCTGCTGATGATCTTGCTGCGCCGCACCTTCATGGAAGACACTTCGCTTCCCTTCCCAGAAGCTGTTGCCTGCACGGAAATTGTCAAAGCAGGGCAGGGCGGTCAAACTGGTGCTGGCTCTGTCTTTGCGGCCATGGGAATAGCCGGTTTAATCGAGTTTTTCAAAAACCCTAATGGAATTCCATTCATCGGAGGTTCCGCAAGAGGGGCGTTCAAGCTGGGTAGCAATTCAAATGGGGCCTTCCCGTATTTTACCCCCGAGCCCTCGCCTGCATTTTTGGCGGTTGGTTACATCATTGGCCCAAAATATGGCGCCATCACAGCCGCTGGCGGAATTTTTGGATGGCTGTTTTTGATGCCCATCCTCTTGTATGTGATGTCGCTGCAAGATGCCAGTTTCGGTACCGAGATCAACACCATAGTCACGAACGGTGACTGGCAGGCCCTGTTTGCTGGAACCGCGAGCTTTGACGGGCTAACAGAGCTTTACAACGAGAACATCAAGATGATCGCCATCGGAGCGATGATCGTCAGTGCCTTTTATACCCTGTTCAGGATGCGCGGCAACTTGGTCTCTGGGATTGGGCGTTCATTCAAGTCACTTGGTGGCGCTGGCAGCGCGGGAACAGATGAAATTCGAACTGAAAAGGACCTGGATTTTCGCCTGGTGATGCTAATTATTGGCTTGATGGTCTTGGCCATGCTGGGCCTTTACATGATTTTGTGTGGCTCTTTTGTAGTGTCATTGGTCGTTACCATTGTGATGGCAATCATGGCCTTCCTGTTCGCAGCGGTGGCTGGCTTCTTGGTTTCCATCATCGGTTCTTCCTCCAATCCAATCTCCGGGCTGACTTTGTCGACCCTGCTTATCGCTGCAGGCTTGCTGGTCCTGCTTGGCATGGGTGGTGGCTATCTCGAAGATGGCGAAACCATGTCCGAGCAGATGAAGACCGGCGTTCTTGCGGTTTTAGGCGTGGCCACCGTTGTTTGTTGTGTTGCAGGCGTTGCCGGTGACATGGCCCAGGACTGGAAGGTCGGACACTTGCTCGGTGGTACTCCTTGGCGTATGGAAATCGGCGGTTTCGTAGGTGTCATCGCCGCGTCCCTGTTCCTGGTTTCTATCATTACCCTGCTTCATAAGACGACCCCAGGTGGAATTGGTGGCGATTTGTTGCCAGCACCTCAAGCCGGTCTGATGGCAACGACAGCTAAAGGCATCATTTCAGGCCAGCTTCCATGGGAATTAATCCTGATGGGCGCCGCGTTGGCAGTTGGACTAATTTTCGTTGGCCTACCAAGCCCAATGCTTGTCGCAGTAGGTATGTACCTGCCTTTCCCAACCATCATGGCGATTTTCACTGGTGGCATAATCCAGTGGATTGGCGCCAGGATTGCAAAGAAAATGGGTGCCAAAGACGACAAGGACCTGGAAAATGTCTCCAACCGCGGCCTGCTTGTTGCTTCTGGCTTTGTGGCAGGTGAAGCTCTGATCGGCATTGTTTTGGCCATCTTAGTGACCGCAAATATCAAGATAATCGCTGATCCGCCCGCTTGGTTTGGCATGAAGTGGGTCGGTGGTGTGGTCATTGTTGCGCTCGCGGCTTACCTGATTGTAAGCTCCCTGAAAGCGCTAAAGAAGTAAGGCCATTTGAGAGGTCCAAATGTATAAACTGCTGTTACCTTTGTTGTTAATGGGCGTAGTGTTTGCCGTTGCATGTGGCGGAACATGTGAAAACTACTGTGAAGGTGGCCTGTTCTATGTCTGGGACAAGAACTGCTCAAAAACCACCTTCGAAGGCTGTCCCCTCGGTACCGCCTGTGTAGATGGAGCAACCAAGTGCTACCCAGAACCCATCGAACCATGCGCAAGCAGAGGCGTGGTAATCCCCGAGGGTGGTCGCAATTGCGATGCGTCCGGCACCCGACCTGGCACCTGCCAACCCGACGGTTTCATGTTGTGGGATGCGGACGGCGCAGTCTGCACCGATGACAGAGGTGGCTCAAGTTGTGAGTACGCCACCAGGGGCGCCGATGGAGAAGGCCCCTTCTTGGCCGAGTGCGCAATTTCCAGGCTAATTAAAAGAGAGTGCACCTTCACCACAGACCAGCCCAGCTATTCCTGTCAGAACAATCTGTTAATCCGATGTTCTGAAGTTGGGGCCTGGGTCATAGATCTGGATTGCTCGGCTGAAGGAAAGGAATGTCGCAACGCACAGTGCGTTTCAAAATGAACTGCGGTCTACTGCGATTAAGAGTCGTAATCCTGTGAATTAATCGGAAATAATCAGCCCTCTACGTTCTAGCAGCGGTCTTACCTCGGGGGCTCGTCCTCTGAAGTTTTGGTACATTTCAGCAGAATCTTTAGTGCCGCCTAATTCCAAGATTTCCTTGCGAAAACGCGTGGCCACATCCTTGTTGAAAATATCGCCTGTTTCCTGGAAAGCAGCAAAGGCGTCCGCATCCAAAACCTCAGACCACATATAGCTGTAGTAACCAGCAGAATAGCTACCAGAACCGCCAAAAATGTGGTTGAAATAGGTCGAGCGATAACGGGGCAAGATCTCAGAAATCAAACCAATTTTCTCAAGCGCAGCCTTTTCAAATTCCGCGGTACAAAGTGTCGTAGCCTCGGTCAATTCATGCCAAATCATGTCCAAAAACGCAGCCGCCAGATACTCGACAGTTGCAAACCCCTGGTTATGCTTGGAAGCCGCCTGAACCTTTTCCACCAGCTCAATAGGCATAGGTTCGCCAGTTTTATAGTGCTTTGCATAAATAGCCAGCATCTCTGGTTCCAATACCCAGTTTTCGTTAACTTGTGATGGCAATTCAACAAAATCCCTTGGCACCCCAGACAACGACGAGTACGGCACCCGGGCCACCAAAGAATGAATCCCATGCCCCAACTCATGGAACAAGGTCTCAGTCTCATCCAACGACAAAAGCGCCGGAGTATCATCCGTAGGACGTGTAAAGTTGCCCACATTCACGACAATCGGCCTGACATCCTTTCCATCAACCACACGCTGGGCCTTGTAGCGACTGGACCAAGCCCCAACCCGCTTTCCAGGCCTTGGATGGTAATCTCCTAAAAACAGCCCCAGATGAGAGCCATCTTGGTCCTTAACTTCCCAAGCCAAGACGTCCGGGTGATACAGCTTCAGGTCATAAACGGGGGTAAAAGTAAGCCCATACAGTCGATTAGCCAGCTCAAACGCACCCTTAAGGACGTTATCCAACTGGAAATACTGGCGCAATTCCGAAGTGTCTATCCCAAACTCTTCCTTACGAACTTTTTCAGCATAGTAGTGCCAATCCCAAGGGTTTAAGTCCCCTTTCAGCCCATCTTTTCGTGCCAAGGCCAGATACTCAGCAGCCTCTTTTTGCGCCACAGCGATTGCAGGCTCCCAAACCTGGTTCAAAAGATCCATAACATTGGTCCCAGTCTTGGCCATGCGGTCATCAAGCACAAAGTCCACCCAACTCTTAAACCCAAGCAGTTGGGCCTTTTCAATGCGCAGCTTCACAATCTGAGCCACAATCTCGTTGTTGTCATGCTGATTTCCGTTATCACAGCGCTTTGCATAAGCCTCTATGACCTTCTTTCTAAGCTCAGGCTTGGTTGATTGCTGGACAAATGGCCACATGCTTGGATATGACAGCGTAACAAGCCATTTTCCTTGATGTCCTG